>NZ_QOSD01000026.1:0-104458 GCF_008368905.1 Bacillus sp. SH5-2 | reverse complement strand
CGTTCAGTTTTCAAAGAACTTGTCCGCCGCTTCAGAAGCGACTTCATCATATTAACATCTTCATTTTTCGATGTCAACTAAGTTTTAAAATTTATTTTTTGTCGTTTTCTGCGTTTCCGCATCAGCGACGTTTATTAATATACCATCATGATTTTTAAATAACAAGTGTTTTTTATAAAAAAACAAAAAAAATTATCTATCCTATCTTTCTTCTATAGTAAGACCTTTTATCCTCTCTACTGAAAACAAGTATTTTGATTGTATATCAATACACTCTAATTAACCAAACTGCATTTCATTCTCTTCTATATTAAACTTCATAATCATTTACCTCTCTATAAAATAACGATACACGTTAGCCGCAAAAACGAATCCCCCTCACTAAAAAGCAACTCAAGTGAATACTTCCTCTCCAATCAGACATTTCACTTTCTACAAATAATAAAATGCCGACAAAAACATTAAATTAAGAATATTGTTAGAATATTTTTACATTTAATTAATGAAAAATATCCAATTTTTGTTATATAGTAAGAGAGGACGTACTCAACTATAAATAAACCAATGGAGGAATTACTTTATGGATAGGTTAACGAAGTTTTCATTACAAAACCGCGCCGCTGTTATCATCATGGTTTTTCTCATTTCCATACTCGGCGTTTATTCCGGCTCTAAATTACCGATGGAATTTTTACCAAGTATCGACAATCCAGCAGTCACTGTCACAACTTTATCTCAAGGACTCGACGCTGAAACAATGACAAAAGAAGTAACTGATCCCCTTGAAAAACAATTTCGCAATTTAGAACACGTCGACACCATTACTTCTTCTACGCACGAGGGACTATCACGCATCGATATCGCATATACATCCAAAGCAAATATGAAAGATGCCGCACGCGAAGTTGAAAAGGCCATTAATACGATTAAATTACCTAAAGATGCAACTAAACCAATAGTTAGCCAATTAAATACTTCTATGATTCCACTCGCTCAAATTGCAATCCAAAAGCAAAACGGATTTTCAAAAGCAGATGAAAAACAAATCGAAAAGGAAATCGTACCACAACTCGAAAGCATTGATGGTGTTGCCAACGTTATGTTTTTCGGAAAATCAACTTCTGAATTATCTATTATACTAGACCCAAACCAATTAAAAGATAAAAACGTAACACCTGAACAAATATCAAAAGTTTTACAAGGAAAAGAAACTTCTACTCCAACTGGAGCTGTTACCGTTAATAAAGAAGAATATAACCTTCGTGTCATCGGGGATATAAAAAATGTAGATGACATTAAAAACATCACCGTTGCACCTCAAGTAAAATTGCAAGATGTTGCTCAAATTGAACTTAAACAACACTACGATACAATCTCACATATAAATGGCGAAGAAGGCACTGGATTAATCATCATGAAAGAGCCAAGTAAAAATGCAGTTGCAACCGGAAAAGAAATCGATAAAAAAATCAAAGATATAAGTAAACAATATAAAGATCAGTTTTCTATTAAACTTTTAGCATCAACTCATGAACAAGTTGAAAATGCTGTTACTAGCATGGGAAAAGAAGTAATCCTTGGAGCAATTGCTGCAACTCTAATTATATTAATCTTTTTACGTAACTTCCGAACGACACTCATCGCTGTTGTCAGTATTCCATTATCTATTTTATTAACACTCTTTTTACTACACCAATCTAACATCACACTTAACACTCTAACACTTGGTGGTTTAGCCGTTGCAGTTGGACGTCTCGTCGATGATAGCATCGTTGTCATTGAGAATATTTTCCGCCGTTTACAAAAAGAATCTTTCTCTAAAGATATTATTCTCGATGCAACGAAAGAGGTCGCCGTCGCAATTACTTCTTCTACTTTAACAACGGTCGCTGTTTTTTTACCTATCGGCCTCGTATCAGGAGTAATTGGAAAATTAATGTTACCTATGGTATTAGCGGTTGTATATTCTATACTATCATCCTTAATCGTCGCACTAACAGTTGTTCCACTTATGGCTTTTTTACTACTCAAAAAAACAAAACACAAAAAGCCAAGTTCTTCACCACGATATGTCGCTACATTAAAGTGGGCTCTTTCGCATAAATTCATTATTCTACTTACTTCTTTTTTATTATTCGCAGGATCGATTGCTGCCTATGTATTACTACCGAAAGCGAATATAAAATCTGAAGACGACACAATGTTATCTATCAACATGACTTTCCCAGCTGATTACGCTCCTGAAACACAAAAACAAAAAGCCTTTGATTTCGAAAAGAAGCTACTTTCTAATTCAGATGTAACAGATGTTATTTTACGAATGGGATCTAGCGCAGAAGATGCACAATGGGGGCAAACGACCAAAAATAATCTCGCAAGTATATTGGTAGTCTTCAAAAAAGGTTCTGATATTGATCAGTATATTAAAGAGTTAAAGAAAGAACATAAAACTTTTGAGCCCGCTGAACTTGATTATATAAAAATGAGTTATTCAAGCTCTGGCGGCGGCAATAATTTGCAATTCAACGTAACAGCTACTAACGAAACGAATTTAAAAGAGGCTGCTACTATCGTTGAAACAAAACTAAAAAGCATGGATGATCTTTCTAAAGTAAAAACGAATTTAGAAGACTCTAAGAAAGAATGGCAAATCCATGTTGATCAAACAAAGGCCGAACAACTAGGATTAACACCAGAACTAGCAGCTCAACAAGTGGCATTCCTTATGAAGAAATCACCTATTGGTGAAGTTTCAATCAATAACGAGAAAACTACTATTATGATAGAACATAAGAAAGAAGGCATTACTAAACAAGAAGACATTTTAAACACAAACATACTATCACCTATTAATGGACCAATTCCTTTAAAAGACATTGCAACTATTTCAGAAAAGCAACTTCAAACAGAAGTCTTCCATAAAGATGGAAAAGAAACGATTCAAATTACCGCAGAAGCTTCAAATGAAGATTTAAGTAAGGTAAGCGCAGAAGTGAACAAAGCGATAGCTGACTTAGATTTACCTAGTGGAGCAAAAGTAAATATCGCAGGTGCCACTGAATCTATGCAAGAGAACTTCACAGATTTATTCAAGATTATGGGGATTGCAATCGGGATTGTATATTTAATTATGGTTATTACCTTCGGGCAGGCGCGTGCTCCTTTTGCAATCTTGTTCTCCTTGCCATTAGCTGCTGTCGGCGGTATTTTAGGATTAATCATTTCAGGAACACCAGTTGATGTAAATTCCTTGATCGGTGCATTAATGTTAATCGGGATTGTCGTTACAAACGCTATTGTATTAATAGAAAGAGTACAACAAAACCGGGAACACGGTATGGAAACGAGAGAAGCCTTACTTGAAGCCGGTTCCACTAGACTACGTCCAATTATTATGACAGCTATTACAACAATTGTTGCTATGCTCCCACTCCTATTTGGCCAATCACAAGCAGGAAGTATGGTATCAAAAAGTCTAGCCGTTGTTGTCATCGGTGGTTTGGCAGTCTCAACCGTTCTTACATTAGTAGTCGTTCCAGTTATGTATGAACTATTAGATAAAATCGGGAGAAAAAGGCGCTCTCGTAGAAAAATAAGCACTTCTACAGAAACACCTGATATTTAAAAGCAAAAGGCGTTATCTTCAAAAATGAAGATAACGCCTTTTCTTTACCTACCCATATAATCCATTATTTTTTCCACATACCGTTCTAGAGATTCACTAGAATCCACAATAATATATTCACTATTTAAAGGTCTTTTACTACTATTTAACCACTTTTTAAAAGCTACTTCCGACTCTACCTTTTCAATTTGACTGACCATACGCTTACGTGTTTGCAACCTATTATTAATCTCTTCCATATCATTCAGATAACACTCAATATATTTATATTTCACACCATGTTTATTAGACAGCTTAATTCCTTTTTCAACCATCCCTTCATATAGACATGGACTATCCAATATCACACTATGCCCTTGTTCTAAATAAGAATCAATCAACACCCATTCAACATCGTATGATACTCCTCCAACAATCGTCGATTCAATCCCTTTCATTTCTAATGATTGCAACAATGCAGATTTCAAAACATCATGATCTACAATTACAGCACCTGTTAACTTCGCAATATACTTAGAAACTGTCGATTTTCCCGCCCCAGGAAAACCTGACATTTGTAAAAAAAACAATTCCTCCACTCCTTCAGTTGTACCTATTCGTCTATATAATCAATTACAAATTCAATAATCATTACATCCATTCCTTCTATATTAAAATACAAAAAGAACCCCCTACTTATAAGTAGAGAGTTCCCCCCTTTACAGCTTATGCTGCTTTTACCTTCTTCGTCGTTTTACTTTTTCTTTTCGTTCCTGTAAAACGTTTGTGTAATACAGATGCTACCAAGCGTGAAATAACGTTGAATAGTAATACCATAATAATTAATACTGCTGCAGATTTTGTCGCAATCAACTTCGCATCCGGGATAACCCCTTCAGAATTCAACTTCCAAATGTGAACCGCTAATGTTTCAGCTGGTCTAAACGGATTTAAAGGATGCGCAGGACTTGATAATTCTACTGCTGAATTTAAAATCGGAGATGTTAAACCCGCTGTATAAATTAATGCTGCCGCTTCTCCAAATATACGACCCGCCGCTAAAATAATCCCTGTAATAATTTGTGGTAATGATGACGGAATAATAATACGAGCGATCGTTTGCCACTTTGTTGCACCTAAACCAAGACTTGCCTCTTTTACATTATGAGGAACTTCTGAAATCGCATTTTCACAAACACGTGTTAAACCTGGTAAGTTTAAAATAGTTAAAGCAAGAGCACCACCCATTACTGTGTATCCCCAACCTGTCATTGTAACGAACACTAACAAACCGAATAAACCAACAACAATAGAAGGTAAAGATGCCATTGTCTCAATACATAAACGAACAAAATTTAAAAAACGCCCTTGTTTTGCGTACTCCGCTAAATATATTCCCGCACCTAATCCAAGAGGAATAGAAATAACAAGTGTTATAACAAGCATATAGAAGGAATTGAATAACTGCGGACCAATCCCACCACCAGCTCTTGTATTGCTTGGTTCTCCAAACAAGAAATTAGGATCCCAAAAACCCCATCCCTTTTGTAAAATTTCAAACACTAAGAACACTAGCAGCGCTACAACTAAAGCCGCAACTGCATAAAAGATACCTGTCCAAACTTTATTTACCGTTCTTGCATTCATTATTATCGCTCACCTCTTTGCCCAATCGCTCGAATTACTAAAATAAACAGGAATGAAATAACAAGTAAAATCATCGCTAAAGTCCATAGCGCATTGTTCCAAGCAGTTCCGTTCAATGTATTTGTCATATCCATTGTCAAAATACCTGTTAACGTTGCTGTCGGACTGTATATTCCTTCTGGTAATTTAATCGTGTTTCCAATTACCATTTGAACCGCTAACGCTTCACCAAAAGCACGCGCTAACCCTAAAACAATACCTGTTAAAATCCCTTTTTTCGCAGCAGGAACAATCACTCGGCTAACCGCTTGCCATTTCGTTGATCCTAGACCATAGGAAGCTTCTAAATAATCAAACGGAACAGAGCGTATTGCATCGGAAGCGATACTAGCAATAGTAGGTAAAATCATAATACTTAGTACAACAATACCTGCAATTAAACTAAAGCCCACTCCACCAAACGAATCACGTAATAGTGGAACTAAAATCGTAACCCCTAATAACCCGTATACAACTGAAGGAATACCGACTAATAATTCTAAAACAGGCTTCAATACTTTATTCCCAAACTTCGGCGAAATTAAATTCATGAATATAGCAAGAGCTATAGCAATCGGTGCACTAATAATAACCGCACCTAACGAAACCACCGTTGAACCTACAATAAAAATCAAAGCCCCGAAGGTTCCTTCGTCAGCATTTGGATTCCATTTTGTCGATGTTAACATCTCAGTAAACGAGATACCACTTTGCGTAAAAGATTGAATTCCTTTACCGCAAATAAACGCAATAATAGCTAATGTAATTAAAACAATTAAAATACCACAAAACGTAACAAGTGATCTTCCTATATATTCACTTTTTACGTAATTAATTTGTTTTTTCCCCTTCATCACAGGACAGACCCCACTTCACAGATTGAAATGAACAGGACTGGCCTTGCAGCCAGCCCTATAAATTTGATTATTTACTTAATTTAGACATTGGAATGTAACCCATATCTTCTACTTGCTTTTCAAAGTCCTTACCTTTTACATAATCGATGTAAGCTTTTGTTGCTTCTTTCGCTTCACCTTTTGTTACCATATATTCGTAAGACCAGAATGGATATTTTCCAGACGAAATGTTTTCAACTTTCGGTTCAGCACCATCAATTTTCACTGTTTGTAATGCGCCTTTTTTATCGCCAACCATGTAAGACATCGCTAAATAACTTACTGAGCCCGGCGTAGAATTAATTGCTTGCTCTACTGCACCGTTAGAATCTTGTGTTGTACCAGTTCCATCGTTAATTTTCGCGTCTTTCATAACCGTTTTTTCAAATGTAGCACGTGTACCAGATGAAGCTGGACGATTAATTACGTTAATTTTTTCATCTTTTCCGCCTACTTCTTTCCAGTTTGTTACTTTTCCAGTGAAGATATCTTGTACTTGTTGTACTGTTAAGTTATCAACTTTTACATCTTTATTTACGACAAGAGCGAATGCAATACCCGCTACCTTGTTATCTACTAATTCTTTCGCCTTTTCAGCATCTTTTATTTTATCTGAAGACGGAACATCTGAGTTACCAATCTGTACCGCACCAGATGCTACTTGGTTAATCCCAGTTCCACTACCGCCACCTTGAACTTGAATAGACACTTTCGAATTTTTCTCCATGAATTTCTTTCCAGCTTCCTCCGCAAGAGGTAGAAGAGCTGTAGAACCAGCCGCTGCAATCGTACCTGATAATTCTTGTTTCGCATTATCGCTTCCTTTAGCAGCCTCTTTATCCGTACTTTCTGCTTTTCCACATCCAACTAATGCACCTGCCATAACTAAAGCTGCTAAAGAAAATTTAATACCTTTTTTCATAACCATGTCTTGTACCCCCATTTGGATTATCGCTTTTCGAATTCATTTTCTTTCGAACACAAATTCATTGTAGGACAACAATATTATGTGAGTGTTAAGCAATTTTTAATTTTAAGTAAATCGCGATAATAATCCTTAAAAGCTAGGAATTCCAACATTTTTAGTTAAAGAATCCAACAAAATCCACACTAACTGAGCCGTAATGTAAATTTATTCTTAACAATGTAAATTCAATGTAAACGTTTTTCTTTCTTTTGCCCTTTTACTTAAAGTTACATTTACAATTCAGCTGTATTTTGTCACTTTTACACACATCATTTATGTACATTAAAAAGAATTTCAGTAATATTTTTTTAGTACAACTAAATAAATTGGAACAATTCTAAAAATAAATGAATATTTTTAAAGTACTAATTGACAGCATCATTCAATGTAGTCTACTATATTACTAACAAAAAGTTTACCTAAGGAAACTTTTTAAACTAAAACTAAAAATATAGAGATGAGGTAACTTTTATGGTATCGGCTAATACTAAACCTCTTTCCGATTTTAAAACAGGGGAATTTGTACAAATTGAGAAGATACAATTAGAAGGAACTATGAAACGACGTTTATTAGATTTAGGATTTATCCCTGGGGCAACGATTAAAGTATTACAGCGCAGTCCACTTGGCGATCCAGTCGCTTATCAAGTAAGTAACACAACTATCGCACTGCGTAAGGAAGAAAGCTCCCTTATTTTCGGGATATTAATAGGAGATGATTTCAGATGAGCAAACATCGTATTGCTTTAGCTGGTAACCCGAATACCGGGAAAAGTACATTATTTAATACTTTAACAGGCTTAAAACAACATACTGGAAACTGGACGGGAAAAACCGTTTTAAAAGCTGAAGGGGAATATGAACATAACGGAAGTAATTATACATTAATAGACTTACCCGGAACTTACTCGCTGTATTCAAATTCTGCGGATGAAGAAGTAGCAAGGGATTATATTATATTTGAAAAGCCAGAAGTAACTGTCGTTGTCATAGATGCAACTGCTATGGAAAGAAACTTAAATTTAGCACTCCAAGTGATGGAAATGACAAGCAACGTAGTCATTTGTATTAATTTAATTGATGAAGCCGAGAAAAAAGGTATTGTTATCGATGAAAAGAAGTTAGCAAAATCACTTGGTGTACCTGTAGTTAAAATTTCAGCTCGCAACCGCGTGGGTATTGGTCATTTGCTAAACGTCATCGCTAAAGTGGCAAATAGAAAGCTAATTCCAACACCAATTAAAGTTACTTATAGTGAAAAAATCGAAAATATGATTCGAGAATTAGAACCACAAATTTATAAAGTATTCGGTGATACGTATCCAGCACGTTGGATTGCATTACGTATACTAGATGGAGATAAAAATTTCTTAACTGCACTTCAAAAACACCATAACGAACCACTTGTAAGGGAGGTCGTAATCAATGGAATCTCACTCAGCCAGTAAAGCTCTTCCATTAGACTATATTATTCAACACGCTCAAACACTTTCAAAAGAAGATATACGAGATGATATTGTCGGAGATATTTATCGAACGTCTGCAAGCATCTGTAAAGAATCTGTTCAATATACAAATACGGATAAATTATATCGTTCTGAAAAACTAGATAAAATTTTCACATCTCCAATCTGGGGATTCCCAATTATGCTCGGTATTTTATCTATTATTTTTTATCTTACAATTGCAGGTGCTAACGTACCATCTGATATGATTGCTGAGTTCTTCGGATGGGCCGAAGGATATTTAACATCTTGGTTCCAAGCAGCACATGCCCCTGAATGGTTACATGGCATTTTAATACTTGGCTTGTTCCGTGGTATCGGCGCTGTTATTAGCGTTATGTTACCACCTATGGCCATCTTTTTCCCTATGTTTGCACTATTAGAAAACTACGGATACTTACCACGCGTTGCGTTTAATATGGACCGATTATTCAAACGCTCTGGTGCACACGGCAAACAATCTTTAACAATGGCAATGGGATTTGGTTGTAACGCCGCAGCTATTATGTCAACGCGTATTATTGAATCACCACGTGAACGTATGCTAGCAATCTTAACAAACAACTTCGTGCCTTGTAACGGTCGCTGGCCTATGTTAATTTTAATGGCTTCACTATTTATGGCCGCTGGTTATACAGGCAGCATGCAAACACTTGTTACTGCCGGCGTTGTAGTTGGAATGGTTGTAATTGGTGTTATTATGACATTAACCGTTTCTTGGGTACTATCAAAAACAGCTTTAAAAGGCGTTCCAACTCACTACACACTTGAGTTACCACCGTACCGTAAGCCAAAGGTCTGGAATACAATTGTGCGTGCAACACTCGATAAATCAGTCTATGTTTTAAAACGAGCTGTTGTTGTAGCTGCCCCTGCGGCTGCATTAACTTGGTTACTAGCTAATATTTTCATCGGTGACACAAGCCTACTTATGTATTTTGTAAACTTCCTAGATCCATTCGCTAAAATGTTAGGACTCGACGGCTTTATTCTAGCTGCATTCATTCTTGGACTACCCGCTAATGAAATTGTTATCCCGATTTTATTAATGTCTTACTTATCAACTGGAGCTTTAACTGAAATAGATGATTTTAATCAGATTAAAAATCTATTTTTAGAAAATGGTTGGACTTGGTTAACGGCGTTAAACACAATGTTGTTCTCACTTCTTCATTTCCCATGTGGAACGACACTGGTTAACATATATAAAGAAACAAAAAGTGCAAAATGGACATTCTTATCGTTTGCAATCCCTACCGTTATCGCCATTGTTGTGACATTCCTCTCTACACAATTGGTACATTGGTTAGGGCTTGTATAAAAACAAAGCATACATAGAAGGTATCCTCCTTCACATATGCTTTGTATAAAAGAAACCTGAAATCATTCAGGTTTCTTTTTTTGCACATCAGTATTCCAAGGTTGCGCTCCATACGTTGTGATTTTTTTATGAATGTAGTATATGGCCCCCGGAAGAATTGCCATTAATATTGTGCAACTAATCCCTAATCCAGTAAACACCTTCCATCACCTTACTTTACTCTTTTTGGTAAAGCTGAACCCGAATGTTCAATTGTTGGATGAACATGAACAGTAACCTCAGCATCACTAAAGTAATTTTCACCTTGATCCCAATTCTTACTTATTTTTTTCCACTCTTTATAATTATGCCGCTTATATACTTCCCCTAATTCTAATACATCTACCTTATATTTTTTTTGAACAAGCTTAATCGATTTTTGAATGCGCTTCTCCATTTCCTTCGTGATGTTTTTCTTTAATCGCTTTTCGTTCATAATTTGTTTATGATCATTAAAGTGTAACTCAGCTAAAGTGCCTTCCAAATATAAATGAATATCAAACTTCGGTTTTGTAGCACTTTCTGTAGATACTTTAATCTTTCGACGCATCTTATGAATTTCATATGTAATAAGCTGATCTTTTTTACGAACGGTAAAGAATCCTCCAATTTTCTTACCTATTATATAATTCATCCCTAATGTTTCTTCCCCATTCAAACTACCTACACACTTATTATCCTTCCCACGGAACAACGCTGCCCCGTTCATTTGTACACCTTGCTTTGTTAATTCAAGAATAGGTAATACAAAGCTTCGGCTCGCAATCATCTTTTCCTGAACTTCACCAATTCTTGCAGCCTCAATCATTTGGGCATTTTTTGGAGGATGTTCAGCTAACATATCAATATACTGCGCTGGTAAATTTTCAGGCTTAGCGCTCTGCTTTAAAATAGCTTCTGCATCTTTGTCAGAAACGAACAAACGAATATTTCGCCTCATCTCATGATCACGAATATATACATCTAACGTATTTTGTAAAACATATGGATTCACTAATAAATCTTTAGAAAAAATTATCACTTGTATATGCGGAAAAAATAATGAGCGACTAATTTTTTTTGCGATAATTCGTATTTGCTCAAAGACACTATCTGCTTTCGCACTCACATTAATATAATTTTCGCTATCTCCACCACCTTGTCCCCCTTGTTGCGCTAGCTTACTGGGAAGTACCATCTGATACGTCCCTTTCATAATCGGATTCGATTTCTTTTTTTTCACGATATCATAGGCTGCACCTACTACAAATCCTCTTTCTTCTATTTCTTCTAGCTCAGAGCACCCACTGATAGATCCAACTAAAACCATAAGCATTATAATTTTAAGAAGGTGTTTCATTTCTACCATTCCTTCTTTTTATTTTATATACAATAAAAACTAACAAAGGTGCTAACACGACAAACCCCATATCTATCCAAGCTAAATACGTCCCATAACTTGACAAAGCATTTAAATTACTAGGCATCATATTCACCATAAAAATAATCGGGGCACTTACAAAAATGAAAGTATGTTTCTTAACTTTTGGAAACATAGCACAAAATAATAAAGATGCGACGTCATAATACATTGCTGTAGTGTTATAAATAGTAATAATCCAAGTTGTAAAAAAAATTGCATCAAATCTTTCTAAAAAACCTCCACCAATTTCAATTTCTTTCCCTAATTCAATTGTTGGGTATGTCAATCCACGAGTTGTCATATACGTAAAAACACTAATACAAGTTACATAAATTAAAATGTACGACAGCACATTTACCATTACCGCTTTCGCAACTGCCATTGGTGCTTTTTTTGCTGTCTTATCGTTTAATAACACAGCATAAAAGAGAGCTACTTCAAATCCAATAAACGTAAAAATAGAATTCTTAACTCCAACAGCATATTGACTCATTTTCGTTTGAAAAGCTGGTAGTAAATTATTTATTTCCATTAAATTTATATTCAATAAAGAAAGAAGCACTATCGCAATTAAAACAATCGGTAAAAATAGAACATTTAACCTTAATAAGGCCGCTCTTGATCCCGCTATTCCATAAATAACAACTAATAAGAAGAAGAAAGACAGTAGTTGTAACGGTGTATCACTAAACAAATACGTTTGAGAAATAATCGAAATCATTCGCGATTCATATGCTGTCAAAGCAGAAAATGTTAATACTAAAATACTACTAATTGTGTACGCAACAGGCTTTGTCAAATGCGCACTCGTATATTGAACAAAGTTTTGTTTCGGGAATAAAATCGCTACCCTCGTTACAAACCAACCTAAAACTGCACAAACCAATCCACCCAAAAGCAAAATAATCCAACCGTCCGAAAATAAAGTTTGGTTAGCAATATCTCTTGGCATAGACAATGCCCCTATACCAATAATGGTCGATGATACTGCAAATCCAATTTCCCGAGATCCAATCTCTTCATCTCCATACTCAAATGGTTTCAATTATTTTCGCTCCTTTGGACGTATTGTAGAATCCTTCGTTTGTAAATATTCCGGTCTCTCTTTCAACATTGATTTTGGCAAACGAATAAGCTCTTCTTTCCAATCTTTATAAAAAGCTGGAGCGATAGGTGTTGTATAAGGAATACCAACACTCTTCAAATTTGTAATATGAACCGCAAGTGCAATAAGCGCTAAAATAATTCCATACAATCCAAAAGCAGTCGCTGCTAACACAAAGACGAAAAGTAAAATTCGAAACGTAATTGTGATGCTATACACCGGAAGTGAAAATGTAGCAATAGCTGTAACCGCAATAATGATAACTAAAAATGGATTTACAATTCCTGCGTTCACCGCTGCTTCTCCAATTACAAGCCCACCTACAATCCCAATTGTTTGCCCCATCGGTTTCGGCAACCTAATTCCCGCTTCTCGTATTAATTCCATCGTTAATGCCATCATTAATGTTTCTATATATGCAGGAAACGGAACACCTTCTCTTGCTCCAGCAATCGAATAAGCCAATTTAGAAGGAATAAGTCCTTGGTGATATGAGACGAGCGCTACATACATCGCCGGCATTAAAACTGCAACTATACCAGAACCCATCCGCAAAATTCTTAATAAAGTCCCTATTACCCAACGCTCATAATGATCTTCCACAGATTGAAAAATATCAACAAATACTAGCGGAGCTATAAGGGCAAACGGTGATCCATCCACCAAAATAGCTGCCTTTCCTTTCGCTAATGAGGCCACAATATTATCAGGCCTTTCCGTATTCAAAAACTGCGGAAACGGTGATAAATTATTATCTTGAATTAATTGCTCAATTGTACCCGTCTCAAAAACAACATCTGTCACTATGGATTGAAGACGCCGATCTAGCTCTTTTACAATGTAAGGATTAATAATGTCTTCTATATATACTAAAGTCACTTCTTTTTGGGATCTCTTCCCCATAATATAAGATTGAAATCTCAGCTTTGGGTCACGTAAACTACGGCGAATCAACATTTTATTCACGTTAATATCTTCATTTAATCCAACCCTTGGTCCACGTATTAAATCTTCTGTTACTGGCGGTTCTAAACTTCTTTTTTCCCAAGCTCTACTATTAATTACGATAGCGGTTTGAATATTATCGATTAATATAACTGTATCTCCCGCTAAAATCGCATTTATAATATCCGGAAACGTTGTCTTCTTACCAACTTCCGCAATAGAAATAAAGCGATCCAATAACGTTTGAACAACAGCTGCTTCTTCTTGTATTTCTTCATATTGAAGTGTACGAACTACATATTTATAAACATTATCCTTATCTGTTAACCCACATAAAAAAACAACAGCACAGCGTGTAAAACTACCAGCAAGGGCAACTTCCCTAATTGTTAAATCATTAGGCGAACCTAACTCATCCCTAATTTCTTTCATAACTTCAAATAAGTTACCTTTTAGCTCTAACAAGTCCCCCACCTAACTTCCTTTTCAACAAGTTTTTAGTTAGATTCCGCTAATAGAAGAAAATATATACAAAAAAAAGCTATCTCTTTTCAAAGATAGCTCTAGCATACGAATTACTTTTCTACTATTATATTGTCCGCTTTTATAGACACATTTTTCGTGAACCCGCTAACGATAAACATCACAATCATATTCATTAACAATGCGACTATACCTACATTTAAATCTTTTATATATTGAGGGAACCCCGGAAACATCGTAGCTATAGTTGAACCAGATAAAGTAATATACGCAACCACTAACAACCCAATCCCCATCCCTGCAATTGCCCCTTGCTTCGTAATAACCTGACGTGGAAACAGACTACATACAAGTGCAGGGAAAAGTTGTGTCACTATACTATATCCCATTAAAAGAAGTGCTCCTATCGTTTCTCCACCTTTAAAAGTGAACAAAACAGCTACAAGCGTTACTACAGGAACAAATAATTTCGCTGTTTTTGCAACTTGTCGATCCGAAGCAGATGGGACCATTGTTCGGTAAATATTTTTCGCTAATAATGTAGAAGCGGCCATGACAAGCATAGAACCTGGAACTAATGCCGTTAAAACTCCAGCACTACCAATAATCCCAATAAACCAAGGATCAAAAGTTTGAAGAGCCAGACGGACTAACGAAAGGTCTACATCCCCTCCCTTTAATCCAGGAACTTGTAAGATAGCTACGAACCCTGCAAAGAACACGAAAAGTAAAACTAAAGAATACAGTGGCATAATGGCTGCATTTTTACGAAACACTTTTTCATTTTTAGCAGAGAAAGCAGAAGCAAATGTATGAGGCCACATATAAAAGCCTAGGGCCGTTAATATAATAGTAGAAACAAACCAAGAAATACTCATCCCTTCTTCAGGCAAAGATAAAAATCCTGGTTTCGCAGCTTCTACAGCTTCAAACATCGGCTGAAACCCTCCGTAATAATGATACGGTAAATATATACCTAAAAACATAACGATAAACAGTATCATAATATCCTTCAAAGCAGCTGTCCAAGCTGACCCATGTATACCTGAAACCATTACATATATCGTTATAACAATAGCGCCAATCCATACTGCAACAACAGGTGATACCCTTCCATAAGAAGCTTCTGACACGATAATCCCCAATCCTTTTAACTGTAAAACAAGATATGGGATGATGGAAACAACACCAACAATTGAAACAATCAGTCCAAGTGCTTTACTTCTATATTTCTTCGCAAAAAAATCCGGCTGTGAAACAAGGTTATGTTCTTTTGCATACTTCCAAATTGGCGGTAATAAAAAATACGATAAAATATAAGCTAGCGCGCCATAACCTAAAATATAAAAAGTAGGAGCTCCTTTACTATACGCCCAGCCACTCCCTCCTAAAAATGTGAATGTCGTATAAATTTCTCCTGCCATAAGAAGAAAAACGAAGATTGTTCCAAACCCTCTTCCTCCAACTGACCATTGCTCTAAATTCATATCTTTTCCATGCTGCGCCCGAATCCCTAAAAAGAGTGCCACAAATAAAAATAAGATAATGATAAGTAGTGCTGTCATTTTACATCCCCCTTATTAGCGGGATCGAATACGTACACAATCCCCATACAAAGAGAGGTAATGAGTACCGAGAATAATACCCAAAACAATAAAAATGGCATCCCGAGTACGTAAGGAGTGACCGAATTTGCAAATACTGGTCCGACTACTAAACAAAGAACTGGAATAAGCGCTAGCACGTGTATTTTCTTCATCTCATTCTCCTTTATTTATGAAGTTCATAATGGATGATACAAAAACTTCCACCCCAATTGGTAGTGCATCTTCGTCAATCGTAAAACGAGGATGGTGATGAGGATATATAATCCCCTTCTCTTTATTTCCTGCTCCGATAAAAAAGAATGTCCCTGGTGCCTTTTGTAAAAATGCGGAAAAGTCTTCTCCAGCCATCGTTGGTTGTAAACGAACAACCCTTTCTCTTCCATAAAGTTGCAATGCAGTGTGCTCAATAAGTTCAGTAACTTCATAATCATTTACAACTGGTCGATACCCATATTCATAAGAAAATGTATATTTCGCTCCGTAAGATTCCGTAGCATGTCTCACAATCCGCTTAATTTTCTCTTCTGTTTCTCCTCTTAATTCATGTCTTAAACTTCTCACTGTCCCTTCAATCTCCGCTTGCTCTGGTATCACATTATGAGTTGTTCCCGCATGAAATTGTGTAACAGATACTACGAGAGAATCTAATGGATTCGTGAGGCGAGATACAATTTGCTGAAGCTGCGAAACAACTTGTGTACCAATTGCAATACTATCAACTGTTTCATGAGGGATTCCAGCATGCCCCCCTTTTCCCTCTATTGTAATTTTAAAAACATCTGGTGCAGCCATTGCCGGACCATACGTTACACCAATTTTTCCAACTTCTAACGCAGCCCAAAGATGAGCACCGATAATGTAATCCACATCTTCCATTACTCCTGCCGCGACCATTTCTTCTGCACCGCCTGGGAAATTTTCTTCTGCATGCTGAAATAGAAAACGAATTTCTCCTTTAACCTTTTCTCTTTCTTCTACTAACTTATGTATGACCCCAAGTAATATCGCTATATGTCCATCGTGACCGCACGCATGCATCACACCTGGGTATGTAGAAATAAAATCAAACTCATTTTCTTCATGAATAGGAAGAGCATCCATATCAGCACGAACCGCAATTGTTTTACCAGGTTTCTTACCGGTTAACTTTGCCATTACACTATATTTAGTAGGTCTTGATACTTCTAAATGCGGGATATTCTGAAGTATATCGAATACGAATTGAGATGTTCTTTCTTCTTGAAAAGATAACTCTGGATACTTATGAAAATGCCTTCTCCACTCAATCAACTGATTCTTTGACAAAACAAGTTCTTTTGCAACATCCATTTCTATTCTCTCCTTCTTCACCAAGTTAAATGTTATTATAACGTGAATTGTTAACTTTTAAAAGAATATTCTGAATTTTCCATCTTAATAAATTAAAAATAAAAAGCCATCGTAAGATGACTTTTTATTTTTATAAAATAGTAATAGCTTGTTTTCCCATTTGCTCCCAAGCTTTCTCAAATTCTGCTCGTGGAACAGCAAAACGTGGATTGTTTTTTAAAGGATCATTTACATATACAAAGTTTTGATCGTATCCAACTACTACTACACTATGCTCATAATATGTAATTTTCACTTCTCCCGAGCTTGTATTCCATGTTTCAAAACTACTTTCAGCTAGCGGCTTAAACGTCGTATTAATAATGACCCAAACTGGTGAACCAGAACTAATTACTTTATATACATCTTGCACATCTCTACTCGTTAAATTAAGTACTTTTTCAGGAATATATTTTTCTGCTAAATTAAAAATCGGTTGATTATATACGCCATATCCAGGTTCAGATTTCGTATAAATGTTACCAACAAATCCTTCATAAGGATTTCCCTTCAATCCATTCTGTTCAAATGGAACGCGATGAATCTCACTAGCAAGTTGCATCTTATCTATTTGAATACCTTTATATTGTAATAACATCGCTAAACTTGTCACTTCGCATCCTCGAGGTAATTCTGGTAACTGTTTTATGAATGGTACATTTTCAATCATTGTTGCTTCTTTCATTTCAGACATGAAATCTAATCGTATTTGCTGCGCTTTTTGCATAATTTTATTTTTCCCTATCAAAAAAGCTACGCATAATATTATACCGAGAATAAAAATATATTTTAACTTTTTCACCATTAACCAAACTCCATTATATCAATTATTTTAAAGACGTAACCTCTACCATTGTACCTTTCTTCTTACTAGTTTGCTAGAAAGATTCTGTGAATTATTATTCACATCTGTATCGTTATAAAATTCTAATTATTTTTAATAAAAAGAAAAAACAATATACTTCCTCGGAATATTTTGCTAAAATCAAAATTATTAACATAGTGAAGATATCACCTTGTTAATAAACATTCTTAGAGTATTTAGTCATAGTTCTTTTTTGCATACTCCATTCATTTCATAACAAATAAACTGAGTATGTGTCACATCCCCCACTAATGATTAAAAACTCAGAATGAAACCAGTTAATACACACAAGAAACTAACGGGGTGAGGGGCATATGAATCAACAAGTAGAACAAACAGATTTAAAACGAACAATGAAAAGTAGACATTTATTTATGATTGCGCTAGGTGGTGTCATCGGAACTGGTCTATTTATGGGATCTGGTCAAATCGTCCATAACGCTGGACCTGGCGGTGCTATTCTTGCATTTTTAGTCGGTGGATTTGTTATGTATTTAACGATGTTATGTCTTGGTGAATTATCCGTAGCTATGCCAGAAGCAGGTTCATTCCAAAGTTATGCAAGCAAATTTATTTCACCTGGTTTTGGATTTGTCGTCGGTTGGATGTATTGGTTAAATTGGGCTGTTACAGTTGGCGTAGAGTTAACAACTGTTAGTATTTTAATGAAGCGTTGGTTTCCAGACGTTTCTTCATGGATTTGGTGTGTTACATTTGCAGCTGCACTCTTCCTTGTGAACGCTTTATCAGCAAAAGCATACGCAGAAGCAGAATTCTGGTTCGCAAGTGTAAAAGTTGCAACAATTGTTGTTTTCATCGTACTTGGCGGTGCCGTTATGTTCGGTCTACTAGACTTTAACGGAAAGCCAGCACCAATGCTTCACAACTTCACTGAAAATGGCGGGCTATTTCCAAACGGTGCATTAGCGGTTCTTCTTACGATGATTACAGTTAATTACTCATTCCAAGGAACGGAATTAATTGGAATCGCTTCAGGTGAAAGTGAAAACCCTGAAAAAACAATTCCAAAAGCAATCAAAAATACAATTTGGCGTACTCTCTTCTTTTTCGTCTTAGCAATATCAGTTGTCGTAGGTTTACTCCCATGGCAGGAGGCTAACCTAGTCGAAAGTCCATTTGTACTTGTATTTGATGTGGCTGGTGTTCCATATGCAGCTGACATTATGAATTTTGTTATTATTACAGCTGTATTATCTGTAGCTAACTCTGGTCTATACGCGAATTCTCGTATGCTTTGGGCGATGGCAAAACAAGGAATGGCAAGTCCAGCTTTTACGAAATTAACAAAAAAAGGCGTGCCACTAAATGCATTAATTTTCAGTTTGATTTTTGCAAGCCTTTCTTTATTAACAAGTGTATTTGCAGCAGATACTGTCTTTTTAGTCCTAACATCTATTGCAGCAATGGCTGCCGTTGTCGTTTGGATGTCCATCGCGGCTTCACAGTTTTTCTTCCGTAGAAGCTTTGTGAAAAATGGTGGCGACATAAATGATTTAAAATATCGCACACCACTTTATCCGCTAGTTCCAATCGTAGCATTTTCACTCAATTTTATTACATTTGTTAGTTTAGCTTTCATTCCCGATCAGAGAATTGCTCTTTATTGCGGAATTCCATTTATGGTCATTTGTTACATTTTATACCAAGTTAAATATAAAAAAGTTGTCACATTTGAACAGCAACGAACTCTTTCACGCGAAATAAACTAAATATACAAAATATTCAGCTATCTTTCTTATGATAAGATAGCTTTTTTCTATTTCTTGGATATCTTGGTATAACTTTATTTATCTTAAAATTTTCACAATCACGTTTTTCTCTGGAAAATAGTTTACAATGTAATCAAGTTACAAATGATATTCACCTTAAAAAGTGTGCATTTGTGTCTATTTTTTAACAATATCACAAAAACTATTGCCTTCTATAAATTAATAGGTTTATATTGTTTTATTGGCATAGTTTCAATCCAAGGAGAAAGGAGATTTTCAATCGTGCAACTAAAGAAAGCGTTTTGGAAGTTGGCTTCGCTTCTTCCGTTATCATTACTTCTGTTCCTCGGTGGCTGTGATAAGAAACTCGCAGTATTAAATCCGCAAGGACCTGTTGCAAAAGCACAGTATGATTTAATTGTTTGGTCATTCTTGCTTATGTCATTAATTATCGCAATTGTATTCATCTTGTTTACAGTCATCTTGATTCGTTATCGTGAAAAACCAGAGAATATGGACTATGAGCCACCTGATCAACACGGTAACACATTATTAGAAATCATTTGGACGCTTGTTCCTGTTATTATCGTTATCGCATTATCGATTCCAACAGTTAAAGCAACTTATGCTTCGGAAGAGGTTCCGGAAGAGTCCAAACATATTAAACCAGTTGAAATTTATGTTACATCTGCAAACTGGAAATGGTTATTCAGTTACCCAGAGGAAAAAATTGAAACCGTTAACTATTTAAACATCCCAGCTGGTGTACCAATTCAATTTAAACTGACTTCTGTAGGTCCAATGAATGCTTTCTGGGTTCCAGAACTTGGTGGTATGAAATACACTATGGACGGCATGATTATGGATTTATATTTACAAGCTGATAAGCCTGGTTCTTACCTAGGCCGTAGTGCGAACTTCTCTGGTGAAGGATTCACTCACATGGAGTTCGAAGTTGAAGCAAAAACAAAAGAAAAGTATGACAAGTGGGTTAAAGAAGTACAACAAACTGCTCCTAAACTAACAGAAGATAAGTACAACGAAATTGTTAAACCTGGTGTAGTTGGTCGTATGACGTTCTCTAGTCATCACTTAAGTTATGTAGATCCAAAATCACTTGAATATTGTGATTATAACTACTACAAAAACAAAAAATAATAGCTATTATTCCAACAGATTGGAGTGAACACAGTGAAGCTTGATGAATTCTTTGTCACAGGTGACCCGATTATTTACGGTGCAGACGCTTCTATCGTTCTTGTGACATTAGCAATCATTTTCGTACTAACAAAGTATAAAAAATGGAAATGGCTTTGGGACGAATGGTTAACAACTGTTGACCACAAAAAAATCGGAGCCATGTATATTATTTCTGCGGTTATCATGTTATTCCGTGGTGGTATGGATGGTTTAATGATCCGTGCTCAGTTAACATTCCCAGAAACAACTTATTTAAACGCGGAACACTATAACGGAATCTTTACAACGCATGGTACAGTAATGATTCTTTTCATGGCAATGCCATTCGTTATGGGATTAATGAACCTTGTAGTACCATTACAAATTGGTGCTCGTGACGTTGCATATCCGTTCTTAAATGCTTTAAGTTTCTGGTTATTCTTTGTCGGAGCAATGTTATTCAACATCGCTTTCGTAATCGGTGGTTCTCCAGACGCTGGGTGGACTTCTTACTTCCCAATGGCAGGTACAGAGTTTACTTCTGGCGTAGGAAATAACTACTACGCAATTGCATTACAGATATCTGGTCTCGGTACGCTAATGACAGGTATTAACTTCCTTGTTACTATCTTAAAAATGCGTACACCTGGTATGACTTTAATGAGAATGCCAATGTTTACTTGGTCAATCTTAATTACAACAATTATCATTATTTTCGCTTTCCCAGTATTAACAGTTGCTCTTGCATTAATGACATTTGACCGTCTATTCGATGCTCACTTCTTTACGATGGCGAGCGGCGGTATGCCAATGTTATGGGCCAACCTATTCTGGGTATGGGGTCACCCTGAAGTGTATATCGTTATTTTACCGGCATTCGGTATTTTCTCTGAGATCATTAGTACATTCTCACGTAAACGTCTATTCGGTTACAGTGCAATGGTTTACTCAATGGTCGCAATTTCGTTACTAAGTTTCGTCGTATGGCTTCACCACTTCTTCACGATGGGTGCAGGTCCAGCGGTTAACTCATTCTTCTCGATTTCGACAATGGCGATTTCGATTCCAACCGGTGTTAAGATCTTTAACTGGTTGTTTACACTGTATAAAGGACGTATTCGTTTTACAGTTCCAATGCTTTGGTCATTGGCATTTATTCCAAACTTCGTAGTCGGTGGGGTTACAGGGGTTATGCTTGGTATGGCAGCAGCTGATTATCAGTACCATAACAGCTACTTCCTAATCGCTCACTTCCACTACGTATTAATCGCAGGTACAGTATTCGCTATGCTTGCTGGATTCACATTCTGGTATCCAAAAATGACTGGTCATATGTTAAATGAACGCCTAGGTAAATGGACATTCTGGATCTTTATGAGCGGATTCAACATCTGTTTCTTCCCAATGTACTTCTTAGGTTTAGACGGTATGACTCGTCGTATGTACACTTACTCTGAAAGTCTTGGATGGGGATGGCTAAACCAAATCGCATCTGTTGGTGCGGTAATGATGGGTATTGGTTTCCTACTTCTTTGTTACAACGTAATTTGGAGTGCTCGTCACGGTGAACGTGACACAACTGGAGATCCATGGGATGGCCGTACACTTGAATGGGCAACTCAATCTCCTGTACAACATTACAACTTCGCGCAACTTCCTGAAATCAAAGAAGCTGATGCTTTCTGGTACATGAAAAAACGCGGAGAAACAGTTACACCAGCAGCAGAAGATATCAAACCAATTCACATGCCAAGTAATTCTGGTGTGCCTATTATTGCGTCTTTATTCTTCGGTCTTGCAGGTTTCGCATTAGTATTTAGCTGGTTCTGGCTTGCAGCAATCGGCGGCGTTGGTATTTTAGCTTGCTTAATCTATCGTTCATTCGATTACGATGAAGGTTACTATATCAGTGTTGATGAAATTAAAAAATCAGAACATATAGCATGAGAGGTGAAATGATATGGCGGCTTTAGATAAAAGCTTACCTTTGGAATATCAATCCGAACAAAGCAGATTGAATATCCTAGGATTCTGGATTTTTCTTGGGGCTGAAATTATGCTGTTCGCAACACTTTTCGCCTCTTATCTAGTACTCGCTGGTCGTACGGCAGATGGCCCAACACCAGCACAACTGTTTGAACTTAAAACGCTTTTAATTCAAACACTACTACTTTTAACAAGTAGTTTCACATGTGGTATCGTGATTCACGAAATGCGTAAGCACAATCAAAAAGCAATGCTTGGATGGTTCGTCCTTACATTACTTTTAGGTGCAGGCTTCCTATTCTTCGAGATTGAAGAGTTCATTATGTATATTGGTGAAGGCGCAACAATTCAAACAAGTGCTTTCCTATCTGGATTCTTCGTTCTTCTTGGAACGCACGGAGCCCACGTAACAGGCGGTATCATTTGGGCAACTTGTGTTATTATCCAAATTTTAAAACGAGGTTTAACACCAGTTACAGCTCGTAAAGTATTCATTATCAGCTTATACTGGCATTTCCTTGATCTAGTTTGGGTCTTCATTTACACACTAGTTTACTTGAACGGGATGGTGGCGTAAATGGGTCAAAATAACAATCAAGCAAACGGGCATGCGCATAGCGGATTCCCTTGGTCACACGTTTTCGGATTTATTTTATCGCTTGCACTAACGTTTCTAGCTCTATACGTGGCACTTTACACAAGCCTGCCACTATCAACGATCTTAACTACCATTATCATAATGGCTGTTGCGCAAGCGTTGTTACAATTAATTATGTTCATGCATTTAAAAGAAGGAGAAGGAAGAGTTCAAATTCTTACTATGATTTACAGTTTCTTCGTTGCAACTGCAACAGTTGGTTTAACTGTATGGATCTTCTTCTCAATGTAATGTACATGAAAAAGACTGCTGAGATTCCTCAGCAGTCTTTTTTTTATTCCCTCTCCTATTACATCCACATTACGGAATTAACAACAGAATCATGAAAAATATACTTATTATGACAAATGTTAAGAAAACTCTTTCTTTATGAAATCGAATCCATATGCGTTGCTTTTCTACCTATTATATGGCTAAATAGGTACTATATTTATTTGAAGGGAGAGAACGCAATGGAACATCACACTTCTGTTCTATCACTTATGGTTGTCGTTGCAATCGCGTTTTTCGTTCCCCTTTTGTTACAACGCTTTAAATTAAAAGCACTTCCTGTCGTTGTTGCAGAAATCATCGCAGGAATCTTTGTAGGTAAAAGTGGGTTTAATATTATTGAGCCAGATATGTGGCTTCAAGTCTTATCGACACTAGGATTTATCTTTCTTATGTTTTTAAGCGGTTTAGAAATTGATTTTTCTATCTTTAAACAAAAAGGGAAAAAGAATACGACAAATGAACCAAACACATTCCAAGCAGCAAGCATTATCTTCTTATTTATTTTCATCTTATCTTATGCCCTATCACTACTATTCGTATGGCTAGGATTTGTAGATAATGCAATGTTTATGACTTTAATCATTTCAACAATCTCTTTAGGTGTTGTCGTACCAACATTAAAAGAGAATAACTTAGGAAAAACAGCAATTGGGCAAATCATTTTATTAGTCGCTGTTATTGCGGATTTAGTTACAATGATTTTACTCGCTGTATTCGTCGGATTAAATTCCGAAAGCGGTCAAAGCATGTGGCTCCTTCTTCTTCTATTCGGCGCTGGTATTGTTATTTACTTCGTTGCAAAACGTTTTAAAAACATTCCATACTTGGATAGCTTAAAAGCTGGTAGTGTACAAATTGATACACGAGCTGTTTTTGCACTCATTTTAATATTAGTTGGTTTATCTGAATCTGTTGGTGCAGAAAACATTTTAGGTGCCTTCTTAGCAGGTGTACTCGTATCGTTATTATCACCAAATGAAGACATGGTAGAAAAACTTGATTCCATCGGATACGGTTTCTTCATCCCTATTTTCTTCGTAATGGTTGGTGTAAATCTAGAAGTTTGGTCTATTTTCAAAGAACCTTCAAGTATGCTAATGATCCCAATATTAATTGTAGGACTATTTATCTCAAAACTATTACCATCACTCGTTTTACGAAAATGGTATCCACGCAATATCGTACTCGGAAGTGCCATCTTATTAACATCAACACTTTCTTTAGTTATTGCGGCTGCACAAATCGGTGAAAAATTAGAGATCATCAGTCCAAGTTTATCAGCTTCTCTTATTTTAAGTGCTGTTATTACTTGTATTTTTGCACCTATATTATTTAAAAAGATGTTCCCGAAAGTAGAAACACCAAAACCAAAAGTTTCTATTATTGGTGCGAGCAGAATTACTCTTCCGTTATCACTTGATTTAAAACGAGAAGATTATGACGTAACACTATATATGATGCGTCAAAATAAAATAAATGATGAGGAAGCGAAATCACATGACTTCCCTATCGTGAAATTAGATGACATCACAATCGCATCATTAACTGAACAAACAGCATTTAACGCAGATCGAGTTGTTGTTGCAACAAGCGATGATGAACTAAACTTATTATTAGCAGAACACGCAAAAGAACTAGGTGTTGAACATGTTATTGCAAGTGTAGAAGATCCTCTTCTACAAGAAAAAGCAACGCAAGAACATATTGCAGTATTCTCAACAATTAACTCTACACGTATTTTATTACGTGCCCTTATTGATAAGCCAAGTCTCGTTCGTTTAATTACAACAGCGAATGAAACAGTACGTGAAGTTGAACTGCGTAGCAATAAATATAACGGTGTTGCACTACGTCGCCTTCCGTTTTTAGGTGATGTACTCGTTATTCAAATTTATCGTGGCAATAAAGCATTAATACCGCATGGTGATACAAGACTGCAACATGGTGATACATTACTTGTGACAGGTTCAAAAGAACATATTGATACATTGAAAAACATATTAGAATAGAAGAATGCCCCTCACATAATTGAGGGGCATTTTTTTAAGTTTCATATGGTAAAATGTTACTATCATATATTATGGGGATGAATCACATTATGTCTATTGCAACTTTAGCTCTCTTATTATTGGCGGAAGTACTCGTTGCCATTATTCTCATCGGTGTTAGCATTGAAATTTGTAGTTACGGCTGGAAAAAATCAAATGGAGTTAAATACACTTGTCTCTTGCTTTCACTCCTTCTTGGAACTGCTAGCATACTCGGGCTTTTCGCCGCACCTGCTTATTTTTTCATACAACTAACAGAAAAAGGATTATAAGAAAGGATGTTAATATGATTACGGTAAAACATATTGATGGATCTGAAACTTACGTATTACGTCAAAAAATTTTGCGCCCAAGTCAAACATTAGCAGCTTGTAAATATTCTTCCGACTACGAAGCAGACACCTTCCACTTAGGCGCTTTTTCAAATGATGAACTGATTAGTATCGCTTCCTTCTCAAAAGAAATATACCCTGACTTACCAGCTGGTAGCCACTATCGACTACGAGGAATGGCAACATTACCAAACTTTCGAAACAAACGTGCTGGAAGCTCCCTAATCCATGAAGCCGAGAAAATTTTACAAGAACGTAACGCAAATATTTTATGGTGTAATGGGCGAGTTACTGTAGCTGACTATTACAAACGATTAGGTTTCCACGAACACGGTGAAATCTTTGAAATTGAACCGATTGGCCTGCATAAAGTTCTGTATAAAAAAATATAAGAAAAGCTTTCCTCAATACAGGAAAGCTTTTCTTATATTTTAATCTTCACCTTTTATCTTTTAAACAAATCAACATAATAAGTGCTGCTATACTAATCTCCTTTATCGAAATATCTGGTGTTACAATGATATAAATAGCTAACAGTCCAATAATAATACCTACTGGAATTAATAATAGCTTCATAAAATAACTACGTGATACTCCCCCTGTATGCTCATACACTTCCACTGAATTTTTCAGATTTAAAAAGTTAATAACTATTATCCCGCCCATAAACACCATTAATAAATCCGAAACACTTTCATATCCTGCACCTTGCAAAACGTAACGATAAAAAACAATACCTAGTATGACAATATTTTGTAAGATGAAAACTAATCTAATATGTTTTAGCCCTTCAATCATTAAACGTTCATCTTTCACAATTTTCACCTTATCACTCCTTTTCCTCCCAAAATAAATCATTCAATGTTTTATCTACCGCATAACAAATTTTCAAACATAAATCTAAAGACGGATTGTATTTCCCCTTTTCAATTAAACTAATCGTTTGCCTTGTAACCCCTACTTTTTCTGCTAATTGTTGCTGTGTTAAATCTAACTGAACACGTGCGACTTTTATTTTACTTACAGCCATTCATGTTCCTCCTTCGCCTCTATTGTAATATATATATTCCATTAAGTAATTTATATTTTACGTAATTAATTTGATTTTCACCTTATTATACACAAAAAAGGAGCCTCTCATCAGAAGCCCCTCTCCCAATATATTATAAGAATAAATGACATCCAAATAAAATTGTAAATAAGTATAGTAACGGATGTACTTCCATCCCTTTCCCTTTCACAATCTTTAAGACTGGATACACTAAAAATCCAATTGCAATTCCATTCGCAATACTAGATGTTAACGGAATACCTACGAAAATTAAAAATGCCGGCAATGCATCTTCAAACTCATTCCAATTAATATCTCGAATGCTTTGTGCCATTAAACTACCTACTATAATTAATGAAGGAGCTGTAATAGCGGCTACACTTGATAAAGACGCTATTACAGGACTGAAGAATGCCGTTATAATCGTTAAACCAACAACTACAATACCTGTTAATCCAGTTTTACCACCTGCAGCAATACCCGCTGACGATTCAATCGTCGCTGCTGTTGGGCTTGTTCCAAAGATAGAACCTGTCGTTCCGCCAATTGCATCTGCAATAAACGCTTTACCAAAACGTTTCTCTGTATTATCTGTAATTAAACCTGCTTGTTTAATTAAACCAAGTAATGCACCTGTTGTATCAAATAACAATACAAGTAAAAATGAAAATACAACACCATATAATCCATATTCAATTACATCTGAAAAGGCGTTGATTGGATTTGAAACGATAATTCCTTCTGGTAAATGAGGCATTGCTACAATTTTATCCGTAAACTTCAGTTGCCCTGTAAAGAAGGCGATAACTCCTGTCACAAGCATACTAATAAATAATGCACCACTCACACGTAATGTCATTAATACCGCCGCTAAAATTAAACCAATTAAAGTTAATATAACGGCTGGAGAATGAAAATCACCAATCGTAACTAAATTAGATGGATGATCCACGATAATTCCAGAAAGGCGTAATCCAATGAAAGCAATAAATAGCCCAATTCCACCTGCAATTGCATGCTTTAAACTATCAGGAATTGCGATAATTAGCTTTTGCCTAAATGAAGTGAAAGATAATAGAAGAAAAATGATACCTGTTACAAATACTGCTGAAAACGCAATGACATACGTAATCCCCTCTGCTTGTTGAACAACAGAATAAGCAAAATATGCATTCATTCCCATAGCTGGAGCAATAACAATTGGATAGTTAGCTAAAAACGCCATACATAGCGTCCCAATAACTGTCGCAATAATAGTTGCCGTAAAAGCTTGATCAAATGGTACACCTGCATCAGATAATATTTTCGGATTGATGACAAGAATATACGCAAATGTAAAAAAAGTTGTGATGCCAGCTAAAAGCTCTTGCTTCACAGAAGTGTTATATTTTTGTAATTGAAACATGCTTATGTACCCTTCCTACATCTGAATTATTATTACACATTCTTTTCTTACTAGTATGTGAGAAAATATAATACTTAATCTTAACAATCAATAAAAAGAAGAGTCAATATATTCTCTAATAGTGAGAATTTTAAGTTTAAGTCTGACAAGTCCAGATGTAGTACAGTTCTTTATGATTATTTTTGTAGCATAACAGATAGAAATGTTTTATAATTTGAAATAGTTAAACATTTAGCGAAAACATTCAAATATCGGTCATTCTACAAGGAGGATTCTTCTTATGCAACACTCAAACAAATCTGGAACTTTGAACCGAGGTTTAAAAGAACGACACATTACTTTAATGTCACTTGGTTCAGCTATTGGCGTTGGCCTATTTTTAGGCTCCGCTTCTGCTATTAAACTAGCTGGTCCTTCTATTTTACTAGGCTATATGATTGCCGGACTCGTTATTTTTTTCATTATGCGAGCACTTGGAGAAATGGCAATTGAACAGCCTGTTGCCGGTTCTTTTAGTAAATATGCAAATGATTATATTGGACCACTAGCTGGCTATATTACCGGTTGGAACTATTGGTTCTTATGGGTTGTTACTTGTATGGCTGAAATTACGGCAGCAGGAATTTATATGCAGTACTGGTTCCCAGATATTCCGCGCTGGACTTGGGCACTCTTAGCTCTATTATTAATGAGTGCTTTCAATTTCTTATCCGTAAAAGTATTTGGAGAACTTGAATTTTGGTTTGCTCTCATCAAAATTGTCACAATTATCTGTATGATAGTAGTTGGAGCTGGCATTATTTTATTCGGATTTGGAAATGGTGGTATCGCTACTGGTATTTCAAATCTTTGGTCACATGGTGGATGGTTCCCAAATGGCTTTTCTGGATTACTACTCTCCTTGCAAATGGTACTGTTTGCTTATTTAGGAGTTGAACTAATCGGTGTTACAGCTGGTGAAGCTCAAAACCCGAAGAAAACACTCGCAAAAGCAATTGATAACGTATTTTGGAGAATATTACTGTTCTACGTTGGGGCTCTATTTGTTATGATGGCAATTTATCCATGGAACGAACTTGGTGAGAAAGGAAGTCCATTCGTACTAACATTCCAACAAATCGGTATCGCAAAGGCAGCGGGTATTATAAATTTTGTTGTTTTAACAGCTGCACTTTCTTCTTGTAACGGCGGTTTATTTAGTACAGGCCGTATGCTATTTACATTAGCACAACAAAAGAAAGCTCCTGAACGATTCGGCCGTTTAAATAAAAACGGTATCCCGAGTCAAGGAATTGTAGCAACAGCAATCGTTTTACTTATCGGCGTTATATTAAACTACCTTGTTCCTGCAAAAGTATTTACATGGCTTACTAGTATTTCAACTTTCGGGGCAATTTGGACTTGGGGCATTATTTTAGTCGCTCAAATTAAATTCCGTAAAGGATTGCAAACTGATAAAAAGGATAAGCTAACATATAAAATGCCTTTACATCCATTAAGTTCATATTTCTCACTTGGTTTCCTCGGACTTGTACTAGGTATAATGGCCTATTCGGAAGATACACGAATCGCATTAATTGTCGGCCCAATTTGGCTTATCGGCTTAGCTATCGTGTATTATATAAAAGGGTTTCATAAAATTGATGAAGCATCTAATTCAAAAATAAGTTAAACCTGTGATCTCTTCCTATTTACTAGGAAGGGATTTTTTCATTATTCACATAAATATTTATCAACTAAATTAACGTTATTTTTACATTATTTAATATTTTCTATCTTTCTTTCCTGAAAAAAATAGATTACATTATGAAAGCACATATATTTATTATTAGGGGGATTCTTCTATGAAGAATAAAAAATGGATTACATTTTCTTTAGCAGCAGCAATTACAATTAGTATAGGAAGTTCGTACATTCCGGCTACTTATGCCGAAAGCTCCGCAGATCCGGCTCCTGAAATTGCCGCAAAAGTTGTAAATCAAAACAATGGAAAGAAAGTATTATTCGATAATACGCACGGTCAAACGGCAGGGACAGCTGATTGGGTTATTGATGGCGGCTTTTCTGACTTCGGAAACGGCATTGCCCACAACGGATATCATGTAAAGGAACTTCGTAAATCAACAACAATTACATACGAAGATTTAAAAGACTACAATGTATTTATCGTTCCAGAAGCTAATATTCCTTACAAGAAATCTGAACAAGATGCAATGTTACAATATGTGAACAATGGTGGAAGTATCTTCTTTATTGCCGATCATTATAATGCAGATCGTAATAAAAATCGCTGGGATTCTTCTGAGGTATTTAATGGATATAGACGCGGTGCATGGGATAATCCAGCGAAAGGAATGTCTAGCGAGGAAGCAAATTCACAAGCTATGCAAGGAGTAGAAAGCTCTGATTGGCTAGCTGACAACTTCGGTATTCGTTTCCGCTACAATGCAATTGGTGATGTTGCAGCTAAAAACATTGTGTCACCTGAACAATCATTCGGAATTACAGAAGGGGTTTCATCTGTAGCAATGCATGCTGGTTCTACTCTAGCAATTACAAATCCAAAACTAGCAAAAGGACTTGTTTACCTTCCCGAAAATCCGTCAAAATGGAACAATGCTGTTGATAGTGGTGTCTATAACGGCGGTGGTGTTGCAGAAGGTCCTTACGCTGCTATCGCAAAAGTAGGACTTGGAAAAGCTGCCTTTATCGGTGACTCTTCTCCTGTTGAAGATGCTACGCCAAAATATGTTCGTGAAGATTCTGGTCAAACAAAGAAAACTTATGATGGATATAAAGAAGAAAACGATGCGATCTTACTAGAAAATATCGTAAATTGGCTATCAAAGAAAGAAACATTTACAAGTTTAGATCAAGTTAATGGTTTACAGCTTGATGCACCTACAGCTCTACAAACATTTGAACAACCAAGCTTATCAACTGAACCACAGCCTGAACCTTGGAGTGCGCCAAATGCAGGTTACCAATGGTTTAATTCAAATACTTTTAAACCAGGTTCATACGGTTATAACGGTGCGGTAACAGCAAACGACTACGTAGTTACACATCCTAGCACTCTACCAAACAATGAAGTGTTCCAAATAAAGATTCAAGTGAATAACTTACTACCAAATACAACTTATAACAACTATTCTTTAGGTATATTCACTACTGGCGGTACACAGGTAGCAAAAGTTCAAAATGCAAATGGCACTTGGCCATCTACTTTCGGATATAGTAGTGCATTCTCTTTCACAACAAACAGCTTAGGTTCTGCTGAAAAAATTGTAAATGTACAAATCAATCCAACTACAACTGGACAAGCAACGCTTCGTCTACGTCAAAACACGACAGCGAAATATAATGAAGCTGTTACGATTAACAAGAAATAATGAAAAAGGCAATCCGCATACGGATTGCCTTTTTTTCACTTATCTTCTTTTGAGAAAAACATCCTTGAAATAACGATACCTATACTACCTACTATTAAGAATAACACTGCCCTGATCATCATTGATACTTCTGGTAAGTCCAGAAGGAATAGCTTCCCTATCGTTACGACTAATACGACTAAGCCGGCATACAATATTTCATTCATACTTTTATTCCGTCCAAGCCAAACAGCAAATAATGCATATATCATCCATAATAACGATACCGAAACACTAATTATACTTCCATCTGTAGATAAAACTTCACCAATTCTCGTAATTGTAACAAATACAAGAACCATAAATGAATAAAGCGCTATAGAATAAACATATTTTCCAAAACTTATTAACACTTCTTTCGATTGTTTCATGCAGTAATAAAATGTACCTATTAAAATAAGGTGAGCAACAAACCCTGCTGAAATAAATTCATCAAATGGGCTAAAAATCGTCTGTATCATTCCAATCGTGTAAATCGTTGCACTAACATACAATTTTATCTGTTGTTTTACTTTAATGGCAGTCATCATCCCTAGGAAACCTTGCAACAATAATACGATCGCTGCATTTACTAAACTGTATTCATATAAAATTGCTAAACTAAATGCTCCCATAGCGAAACCAAATAATAAATTTGTAAATGCAGAGTTTCTATTCTTCCTATATTCAAATACGAACATAACAGCATGCACAAGTGCACTAATGATTAATCCCCACGTTGTAAATTCTGGAACTTTTGCAATGGCTAATATAAAGAAAACGGCATTCGCACTAAAAATCGCCAAGCGTGGTTCTAATATAAAACTTCTCTCCGTAAACATATGCCAAAATAATAGTAAATGAATCAAGCCATAAACAAACGTTAATTGTATTTGCAAATTCTCTACTAACATTGACATAACCGCGAAGAAAACAAAAAGGACAATAGCGGCAACAGCATAAGAAATCATATATAAATACTTATAACGATTTTTCAACGCATACCATAATAAACTAAGCGTTAATATCGTCTCATATCCAAAGAAAATGTAAGAATTAGGAGTCGTACTATTTAACAAGAATGGCACGAAGAATGCTCCGACCGCTACGAAAATAGTGAGATATTCCGATTGATATCTTTTCGCTAAATAAATGCCTAAAATAACCCATACAATATTACAAATAAACGCGACACTTGCTGGAATGAATCCATATAAATAATGTGCCGCAAACGTCGTTAAAACAATACCCGTAATACTTCCTCCAGCTAACACTAAACCTAACGCTTGCCGCTCTCGTTTAATTTGAATATCCCCTATATAACACAAACCGATAGATAGGGCGATACCAAACACAATTCGTATCGCTGGTGTTAATAAACCAGCATCTACCCCTGCTTTAAATAACCAAATAACCCCGAGTAACATAATACCGACAAATATGCGCGGCAACCATGTTTGGCAAAACTTAATAATATTGAATGGTTCCGGTTTAAAAGCAGATATATTTACTTGTTTTTCCTCAATTTCTTGCATGTTCTCTTTAATTGCAACTACACTTTCTGGTGATTTTTCATCCACTATCGGTTCAATATACGCCTTCTTTTCCTTACGAACATGTTGCTGAGCGTTTTCTACTTTTATTTCTCTTTGTTTCGCTTTCAATTCAGAAAGTGCTTCTTGAATTGTGTCTATTGCCGTTTCGAGTGCTTCTATTTTCTTACCCAACTCTTCCTTCATACGCTCCCCCCTCATCCCCCATTCAAAACCTATATATTACCAATTACCTTCATCATACTATTAGTCTATTCATTTTCAAAAGTATTTTTCCAAAAAAAGAAAGGTGTTTTCCGAAATAGGAAAACACCTCTTACTTATTTCTTCTTATTTATAGCGATACTAACAATAACACCAATACAAACACCGAAAATAGCTGGAACAATCCACCCAACACCTTCTGTATAAAACGGAATATATTTCAATACTGACGTCCACTCATTCATCATTACATTTCTATTTAAAATATCAATTGTACTAAATAGCGCTACAGCCCCAACAGTTACTGCATATACGTATACATACTTTCCAATATACTTATGGAATAGCCCTAAAATAATAAGCGTTAATGCCACTGGATAAATAAATCCAAGAATCGGTACTGATACTTTTAAAATTTGCGTTAATCCTAAATTCGCTAAAATCATACTAACAAAACTTAGTATAAATGCCCAAATTTTATAAGATACTTTCGGAAATGCACTTGCGAAAAATTGACTACAAGATGTAACAAGTCCGATTGAAACACATAAACATGCGATAGTAAAAATAAGACCTAATAAAACTACTCCGCCTTGTCCAAATAATGTCGTCATAACTTGTGATAACACTTTTGCACCATTATCAAACGTGCCTAATGAACCACTAATTGAACCAACATATCCAAGGATGACATAAATAATAGATAATAAAAGACCTGCTCCAATACCAGCAATACTCATATATTTCGCTAAACCTTTATCATCTTCAATACCTTTTGCACGCAGGGCATTGGCAATCACAATACCAAAGATTAAAGCCGCTAGCGCATCCATCGTTAAATATCCATCTAAAAAACCTTGGAACATAGGAGCTTGTCCGTAGTTTCCAGCAGGCTCTTTCACACTACCTACTGATGTAAACATGCTTTTTATAAAGATAAGAGCAATCATACCTAATAATAACGGTGTTAAAACCTTTCCGAACAATCCCATTAATTTAGACGGTGATAAACTTAACCAGTACACAATACTAAAGAAAATAACTGTGTAACATAATAAAACTACGCTTCCCGCTTCTGGGAAGAACTGACCTGGCCCCATTTCAAAAGCTAAACTTCCTGCACGTGGTATACCAAGACCTGGTCCAATAAATACATACACGATACACGGAAAAATAATGGCGAATGAAGAATGAACCCTACCCGCTAACGTCCGAAAACTTCCCGCTTTCGCAATAGCAATAACTCCCAATATAGGAAGACCTGTTGCTGATATAATAAACCCTACTAATGAAATCCACACATGTTCTCCTGCTTCATAACCAAGAAAAGGCGGGAATATAAGATTCCCCGCTCCAAAGAACATTGAGAATAACATAAGACTAATAAGTAAAATTTCTTTTTTCTGTAACAATTTCATTTCTTTCCCCTTCTTTAATTTCATCTTCTATGAAATCAATTTCACATATAAAAAAGTGCAATAATCCGCTTCCTTACAAAGAAAACATAGTCCATAGTCTATCACAAAAGAAACACTCCTTCTATAGCTATCCCCCTTTTCCAATTTCTTCTGAAAAATCAACCTTTATTGACTTATAATAGTTAATAAAGTAAAATATTAAATGTACAAAATTATTAACTTTGTTTTTGTTTGTGTCAGGAGGAAAATAACATGGAATCAGCGATACAACTAGAAAGAGAACAACAAAGAAAAAAGAAACATCCTCCAGGTTTATACTTACTCTTCTTTACAGAAATGTGGGAAAGATTTAGTTACTATGGATTACGAGGATTATTAACATTATATTTAACGACAGCTTTAGTAAGCGGTGGTCTTGGGTTTAGTCCCGCATGGGCACTCTCTATTTACGGATTTTATACTGGAGCCTGTTATTTCACACCAATGATTGGTGGATACTTAACAGACCGTTTTCTAGGTAGACGAAAAGCGATCACAATTGGTGGTATAACAATGGCAATCGGTAACCTTACGCTATTTGCCTTGCAAAACCAATTAGGCTTATACCTCGGATTAGCGCTTATTATTATTGGTAATGGATTCTTCAAACCGAACATCTCTACACTAGTTGGGGAATTATACGAAGAGAACGATCCAAAACGCGATAGTGCATTTACCATTTTCTATATGGGTATTAACGTCGGGTCATTTTTAGCTCCACTCGTTTGCGGATTTTTATCAGAAAATTTATTCAAAACAACAGTTGATGGCGTTGTACATTATGGATTCCGTTACGGTTTCTTAGCCGCTTCAATCGGAATGATCATTGGACAAATTTTATTTACAACACTATCGAATCGCTTCCTTGGTGATATTGGTAAAAAACCAACTCGTGATTTGCAAACGGCTGCTGGACAACCATCAGTAGGAGATACACCGTTAACAAAAAAAGAAAAACAACGTACTGCAGTTATCGTCATTTTAACATGCTTTGTTGTCTTCTTCTGGGCTGGCTTTGAACAAGCTGGTAGCTCATTAACATTATATACAAACAAATTTGTAGACCGCTCTGTGTTCGGATGGGAAGTTCCAACATCTTGGTTCCAATCGGTCAATCCATTATTTATTATTTTACTTGCCCCAGTCATTTCAGCATTATGGGCAAAACTTGCAACTAGAAAAAAAGGGGACTTAAAAATCCCAACAAAAATGGGACTTGGTATGATCCTACTCGGTATCGGCTATATCATTCTCGTTATCGCTACATTAAAAACAGGTAGTGATGAACATAACATTACAGAAAAAGCAAACCTACTATTTATCGTCTTTACGTATCTTTTCCATACGTTAGGTGAGCTATTCTTATCACCTGTTGGACTATCAATGGTTAGTGCACTCGCTCCAGTAAAACTTGCTTCTTTATTAATGGGTGTATGGCTAGCAAGCTCAGGAATCGCCAATATTTTAGGCGGACAACTTGCGAGCTTTACAACTTCACTTGGATATTCTGAAGTATTTATAGTAATCGGAGCTGCCGCGATCGTCTTAGGTTGTGTTTTATTATTAATTTCTAAGAAATTAGTGAAATGGATGGAATAAAAAAAGATGAGGAATTTCTCCTCATCTTTTTTTACGCTTTCTTACCCTTTTCTATAGCTTGCTCATACAGCTCTTTATGTTCTTTATATCCACTCGGCACGAAATTCTTATAGAAGAATGAAAGCCAGCTGTCTCCCTTTTTATATCCTTCTTCTCGGATTTCCGTTGCCTTTTTATTTGATTTAAATCCTTCAGTAAACCATTTCTTTAATGATTCATTCTTTTCATACTTAGCAGGAACTTTCAAATCATAGTTTTCAAACGCATACTTATAGCCAGCCTTTTCTACTGCCTTTTTTGTAGACTTATAGCCCTTTTCATACGCTGTTTCATATGCTTTCACGTATGCCTCTTTCTCTCTATTTCCAGGATTCTTTTCTGCTAACTCTTTACCAGCCTTTTCCCCTAGTTCAGCTTGCTCTTTTTCAATTTTTTCCGTTCTTTCTTTATTTCCTACTTTGAATCCCTCTTCAAAGTTTGGTTTAAACTCTGGGGCAACTTGACTATCGTCCATTACCTCTTGTGCTAACCCCTGCTCTTTCCCTTTTTCAAAATGTATTTTTTTCTGCTCTTCTAACGACCATGCCGCAGCATAAGCAGTTGTAAATGCTTGTTTATATGTATCCGATTTTCCAGCTACATGCGCTTCTGTATCATTTTTGCCTGATTTAAAATCAGTTTCTCCATTTTTTTGGCCTTCAAGTTGACCTTTTTCCATATCAGCTTGGCGCTTAGCTTCTTCTTGCTTACGCGCCTCTTCTGCTTTTCTTTGTTCCTCTGCTACGCGTTGTCTCTCTTCTTCAGCTTTACGCTGTGCTTCTGCATTACGCTGCCTCTCTTCCTCTGCTTTACGCTGTGCTTCTGCATTACGCTGCCTCTCTTCCTCTGCTTTACGCTGCGCTTCTGCAGCACGTTGTTTTTCAAACTCATCATTGCGCTGTGCTTCTGCTTGTCTTCCAGCTTCTACAGCACCATTATTATTTTGACTAGGCGCTGGACTCGTTGCACCACTACTAGAAGCTGGTTTATTGTGATAATGGTATTCTCCGTACTGTAATCCCCATTTCTCACAATTTGTACGACACGTATGTCCACCATTAGCATCTGTACGCCCTGGATGCGCATAAGCTGAAATTGGAGCTACCAATAACGCTATACTTGTTGTTAAAAGAAGTTTCTTCACCTGTTGTTTCACTCTTGTTCCTCCCAAAATCTAAAATTCTAACTTTATTATACATAAATAGAAAAATACTTAAATATCAACTAAAATATTCTATTATTTCTCAACATTAGTAAAAAAGAAGGTCAACTCTTTAAAGAGTTGACCTTCTTTTTTATTTCTTCGCCTTCGTTCCTACTAAATCACCAGCAACAACATAACGCTTAGAATTATCCTTCACAGATACACATGTAATAAGCGTTATCTCATCTTTCCCATGATCCTCTACAACTTCCCACTTATCAGGAGTTACTTCAGATACACCCGTAACTGCATACTCATATTCATTTTCATTATCATACAAATAAATTTTATCGCCCTTTTTCAAAGAAGCTATATCACTAAATAAAACACCTTTTTTAGACATGTTATGTCCTGCTAGTGCGTAATTCCCTTTTCCCATTACTTGATTTTCTTTTACTGTCGCTGCACCTGATAATAGGTTTTTCTCAGTAGAAGCTTTTAAAATAGGAAGTTCTACCGAAACACTGGGAATCGAAATACGGCCAATCACTTGTTTCTTATCTAATGATGCATTCGCTACTTCTGCCAAGTCTGGCTGATTAATTTTTGAAGCATCTACAAATTCCGTCTCATGCTTTTCATAATCCATCTTTTGAACAGCCTGTACATTTTCAGTCTGTTTCTTTTCAGCCTGATATCCATCATAAAATGGCTTTCCAATTAAAACACCACCTACAACAAATAGAAGGATCGCTACTATACTATAAATTCTTTGCTTATTCATATACAATTCCTTTCCGTTACAAAATCTTACTCTATATAAAATGATAAGATAATATTGCTGTATGTACAAGTGTAAGCTTAAAAAGAAACCTTCTTGCTGATGCAAGAAGGTTTCTTTTTAATATAAAATGTTAAGATAATATTGCTGTATGTACAAGTGTAAGCTTAAAAAGAAACCTTCTTGCAGAAGGTTTCTTTTTAAGCTAATTTATTTCTGTATAGGGATATGTGGAAAACTGTCATTTGAATAAAGAAAATAGAAAATAGAATATATAGCGGGTATCCAGGAAGGTATTCATTAATAATAGGTGAAAAAGTTAAAAATCCAACTGCACAAGGTAGTACAAACCATAATGATACAAATGTTGTTCGACAGGCTTTATCCGTAATCGCTTTTTCACGTTCATCTTCTAGTGGAAATAATAATGGATACATCCAAAAAGATAAATTCTTGTATTTTTTCTTTTGAATTCTATAAAAAATTGTAACTATAATAGCTCCAATAAATAATAAAATAAATGGTACTCCATTAAACCATACTTCAAATGGGAATTTCTCGTTTTTAATTATATCTGCTAATTCTGTAATCACACTATAAAATTCAACAAATGTCCAGCATGCTAACGCAGTATAGAGTATATTTATGATATAAGAAAAACCTATTCTATTCATCCTCTTCCCCCTCCTTATTTAAAACAAATACATCTTCCATCTTTAGCTCGAACACATCACAAATTGTAAGTGCTAATAACAATGAAGGAACGTAATCACCTTTTTCAATTGCGGCAATCGTTTGTCTCGTCACTCCAACCTTTTCTGCTAATACACTTTGCGAAAAATTAAAACGAGCTCTTAATTCCTTCACTCTATTTAAAATGGTCAATTTTACCACCTCTCATCATCATTGTATGCTATCCTTAACAAAATGTAAACTCAACTTAACATTATTCTCACAAAAAAATCCAACTTTACATATTGTAAAGTTGGATTACGTATTAGTTTAAGATTGTAACTTTAACTGTTCTTCTGCCCCAAGCACTTGATGAGCCTTTATCTGGCATTAAAACATCAATTCTGTGACCTTTAATAGCTCCACCAGTGTCCCCAGCAATAGCTTCACCATATCCTTCAACATATACGCGTGATCCCAGTCTAATAACATTCGGATCTACTGCAATTAATTTCATACCTGGATTCCCAGTTAAATCATGTCCCATTGCTGATTTAACATGCTCTCCTGCTTTATAACCATTTTCCGCTGGATCCGCTGTATAAGCTGTAGCTTCTACATAAATTTCTCTCCCGCCAGCAGTTGGCTTAGAAGGTTGTGCAGGTTCTACCTTCGAATTATTATTAGCAACAGGTTCAGCTGGTTTATTAGCTTTTTCTTGCTTCTGTTTTTCAGCAATTTCTGCTTGTGCTTTCGCTAATGCTTCTTGCTCAGCCTTTGCAGCTGCTTCTGCTTTTGCACGCTCTTCTGCTGCAATTCTTGCTGCTTCTTGCTCACGAGCAATTGTCTCTTGCACTGCCTTCATATTTGACTCAATTTTAGCTTTTTCTTCTGCTGCTAAATTAAGTTGGCTTGCAATCTGGTTATATTTAGCTTGAACTGTTTGTAAGTTATCTTGACGCTTTTTCAAGTTATCTTGCAGTTCAGCTTGCGCTTTTGCTAATTTTTGTTTGTCTACTACTAATGATGCTTCTTTTTCGTCAATTGTTTTCTTATCCTCTTCAATTTGACGAAGATCTTGTTCTTGTAGACGTAAAATTTCTTTATCTGCTTCTAGAATAGTAGTAACTGCATTCATACGTTGTATGAAATCTGCAAAGTTTTTTGACTCTACTACAACTTCTACTACTAAACTTGTATTTGAACTGTTTTGAACAGAAATCATACGTTTTCTCATAATATCCTTACGAGCAAGGACTTTATCTTCTAAAACGACAATTTCTTTCTTTTTTTGTTCAATCTGCTTATGTGTTTCATCGATTTTACGTTGAATAGCAGCTTGATCTTCTTTATTTTTTGCAATTGTATTATTTAAATTATGTAGTTCGCTTTCGATACCTTGAATTTCTTTACTAACAGCTTGCTTCTCTTGCTCTTTCTTCTGCATATCTGCATCGTTTTGCTGCAATTGCTGTTGCATGTTGTTAAGTTTCTCGTCGTTTGACTCTGCTTTAACAGCGACTGTACTAGAAAGACCGATAATTCCTGCTAATACTAGACTACTGATTCGCTTAAAATAGTTCATAATCCGACTCCCTTCTTATACAGTTATACATGATTTATTTTACAGTTTGTTTACAATACCATTAAATACAGTTTATTTTTCATGACGAAAAAAAGGGAATTATGAATAAAATGTAATAGATTCTTAAATATTTAACAATTCCTATATTTATAAATTATAAAAGATGCTAAAATCCAAATATAGAGAAAATATAACTTCCAAAGGCGGTTGAAATAAATACAATGTTTACTCAAAAGAAAACACTCCAACATAAAATTGAACAATTAGAAAATCGTATACATGAACTAGAGACAGAATTAAAACAAAAAGATATTGAAAAACGAGAAATAATTTCCACTATCCACGATCGTGTACAAAGCGTCGTCCAAGAGCATCAACTTGTAAATAACCAACACCATACACTTCAAAATTTAGTTCAACAATTAAACTCATGTTTTGAAAATGTTTCAACACGTACGACGCATTCCAATGAATTAAACAGTGAAATGTTACAAAAAGAACATAGCTTAATTCAGTCTATTGAAGAAATTATTGACTGCTCTAATGAAGGAAAAGAATCTGTTCACCGTTTACTTATTGTTATTAATAAATTAGGCGAACAATCTCAGCGCACATCTAACAGCATGAATCATTTAAGTGAACGCTCAAAAGAAATTGAGCAAATCGTAGAAGTCATTCAAAACATCGCGGCGCAAACAAATCTACTAGCGTTAAATGCAAGTATCGAAGCTGCACGTGCTGGAGAGCATGGTAAAGGATTCGCTGTTGTTGCTAATGAAGTAAGAAAACTAGCAGAAAGTACGGCAGAGAGTACAAAAAATATCGGCAACTTAACGAAAAAAATTCAAGAAGAAATTGAAAAAGCATACGAAAACACAAAGGATAATTTACATTTAGTCGATGAGGGTGTCGAAATGAGTGCTGATACAAACGCTAGAATCGAAAATATTTTAATCATGATTCAAACGTTACAAAACGGTGCTACAAATGTTATTCAAGCGATTGAAAACCAAAAATCTTGTAATGACGATATATTACGAGAATTTGCAAATACACAACAAATGTTCCAAAAATTAAACACTACTATTCTGAGCCATATTCATGATGCTGAAAAAATCGATGTTCAATTGACTAAAAGTCTTCAAGAAACAGCGGCTTCTCATTAATAATAAAAATCCCCTACAGCGCTATAGGGGATTTTTATTATATTCCGAATACTTTTTTCTTCCCAATATTCATCCATATCTTTGTTATAATGGAAAAGTTGTTTCTTTATACTAATTAACAAGGAGGATGTTATGGAACAATTTTACTACATTTTAAAATATTTAATTCTTGGTTTGTTCCAAGGACTAACAGAACCAATTCCGATTTCTTCAAGTGGTCACCTCGTTTTAGCACAACATTTGCTAGGACTAAAAATAGAAGGGTTTAGCTTTGAACTACTTGTTAATTCAGCTTCATTATTAGCTGTATTACTTATTTATAGAAATGATTTAATTCGTCTAACGAAGAATGGTATGTCTTATATATTTACAAGAGCAGAAGATGCAAAATCAGATTTCTTCTTTATTATTTATCTTGTAATTGCAACGATTCCCGCAGGTGTCATTGGTGTTTTATTTAAAGATTATATCGATCAGTACTTAAAAGGTGTAAAAATGGTTGGGATTTCCCTTCTCATTACTGCTATCGGCCTTTGGATTATTAGAAACTTACGTGGACGTAAAAATGATGGTGATCTTTCTATGAAAGATGCAATCATTGTCGGATTAGCCCAAGCTTGCGCACTAATTCCTGGAATAAGCCGATCTGGTGCCACAATCGTAGCAGCGATGTTACTTGGTATGAAGCAAGAAACCGCTCTTCGCTTCTCATTCTTACTATACATTCCAGTTAGCTTAGGTGGTTTATTACTAAGTATTACAGACATTGCAAACGATCCAAATCTAGACACGTTATTCGTACCATATGTCGTTGCGTTCATCGCAACATTTATCATGACATATATTTCATTAAAATGGTTTATGAACATTATGGCAAAAGGAAATTTAAAATATTTCTCTTTCTATTGTATTATCGTAGGTGTACTTACTATTATTTTCTTGTAAGGCGAAGGCTTTTACGGGATTAAATGAACTTACAAATTTGAAGCGAGTCATTCTATTAATATAGAATGACTCGCTTTTGTATAATCCGATTAAAATAAAACCTATCATTATAAGAGAGTTCATCTAGTATTCCCCCTCTTACCTTTGTCATAGAGTAAGATAAGAGGGTTTTCTTATGCATAAACTTTCTTTTCTTGACAATACAAACGAATAACATGCTTATTTTGTTGAAATACATCATGTGTTAAGCGAATAATAATAAAGTTTCGTTTTATTTGATTGTCATGAACAAAAATCTGTTCCCCCTCCTGAAAATGCCACGCACTTTCAAAAGTCGTAATATGCCCCCCACTTACAGAAAACAGCTCATATTGCATCTCTTATACCCTCTCTCAATTTATATAATCATAATATTTTTATATTAAATTTAGTATAGCTTAATCCCTCTAAAATTTGTAATTTTTTCTATTTCAAACTATTATCACTTTGTTTTAAATTCTTTTTAGCGCTATAATGATAAACGAAATTTCATTGAAAGGAGCTTCATTTTGACTGCATATTTATTTCCAGTAAAAACAGCTTTTATTTTATTTCCTATTTTAGCAATGTTTCTCTTAATCCCTTTTTTAATATTTAATTATCGAAAATACGGTTATTTAAATAAATGGCGTTCATTTATTTTATACTCATTATTACTCTACTTGTTAAATGCCTATTTTCTTGTTATTTTGCCATTACCACAAACGTATGATACTTGTAGCCTACAACCGGCTAATACACAGCACATGCAACTCTCACCATTTTATTTCATACAAGAGATTAGCAATCATACATCGGCAATTTTAACGAAACCAGCAACTTATTTCTACTTATTAAAAGAATCTGCATTTTTACAAGTTGCATTTAATGTTCTATTAACCGTTCCATTCGGTATTTACTTACGTTATTATTTCCGACGTAGTTTCTTACAGACCATTTGCATTTCTTTTTGTTTTTCACTATTTTTCGAACTAACACAAGTGACTGGTCTATATGGTATTTATAATTGTGCCTATCGCTTATTTGATATTGATGATTTGTTTTTAAACACACTAGGTGGCGTAATTGGTTTTATCATTGCACCGATATTTACGTACTTCCTTCCGAAAGCAAGCGAATTAGATAGTCATATTGATTTGGAAACGAAACCCGTTGGATTCGTTCGTCGTCTGATTGCGATGCAAATTGATTGGATTTTCTTATCTATCGTTGTACCTGTAATTAAAAACAAAGGAAATTCTATCTTCCTTTCTAACATTCAATCTTACACCAATATGTACGAACTCATTTTTATTACGTGTTCGATCTTTATTTACTTTATTATCATTCCATACTTTACGAATGGAAAAACAATCGGAAAAGCATTGCTTCGCATTTACGTGAAAGGAAAGTCAGATCGTATTACAATGAAGGAATTATTCATCCGTTACGGTATATTCTATTTCATTTTAGGTGGAATCAATTACATCCTTTCTAGTAGCTCTATCTTAAATCTTACAGAGCCTTTAGTATTACTAGTTATAGTATTGTTCCAATTCGTCATTAACGGCCTATTTATTATCCATGTTTTATTACATGTATTTAGCCGTGATAAGTTACTATTTTATGAGCGTATTAGTCAAACAAGGAATGCAATTATACTAAAAAAAGCTGACAAATAATTATTTGTCAGCTTTTTTTCATACGTATAAATAACTTTTCTGCGTAAGGATTTAAAAACATTCCCATTTCATCTAGCGACTTCCTCACCTGTAAAAACGAATGAAATTCTGGATATATATGTTGTAATTGCTCATACGATAAAGTGTGCATTTTCCCCCAATGCGGGCGCCCTTCATACTTCAGAAAGATTTTTTCCACTTCACCAAAATAAGCTGCATATTTCATACCTTTATACATATGAACAGCGATATAAGCTGAATCTCTTCCGTACGCTGGGCTCAGCCATATATCATCACCTTTCACATAACGACATTCGATTGGAAAATGCACTTTATACTTTTTCTTTTCAATAAGTTTTGAAATCTCCTCTACAGCATCCCTCATATACTTCGATGGGACACTATACTCCATTTCATAAAATGGAACCGTACGTGATGTAGCGAACACTTCATAGCTTGGTCCAATTATTTTTGTGTTTGGTACAGCCTTAGCTGATAATCGACTTACCCCTTTACTTATGGAGGGGAACCATTTACAGCCTTTAGACAATAAAGAGAACATCCTATTTTCCAGTAACTCTACCTTTAGTTTATGCCATTTCAAATCACTTTCTTTACTCATCGTTTCATTTGTAAACTTCACTTGTACCTCCTCTGAATAAGGAAAGACAAAAAATTCAAAGTGGCGATTTTTCTTATATTCTTCAAGCTTGTTCATTACAGTAGATAATGATTGTTTTTCACTTTCATAAACGAGCGAATACGCTGGAATAACCTTCAATTTTATCTTCACAATTATACCAAGCATCCCAAGAGACAACTGAAATGCTTTCCAATATTCGATGTTTTCGGTTTCCGAACACACTATACTCTCTCCTGTAGATAAAACTGCCGTAATCTCTATAACTTGTGTCGATAAACTCCCAAAAGTAACACCCGTCCCATGAGTTCCCGTACTAATCGCTCCCGCAATAGATTGTGAATCAATATCTCCTAAGTTTTCTTGCGCATAACCTTTCTCTTCAAGTAACTTCCCTAAATCATGTAGTTTTGTTCCTGCCCATACTTCGACTGTCATATTCTCTATATCAACATCCATAATCCCTTTCAGTTCATCTAACGAAACTAAAATTTCTTCCGTTTGCACAAGAGGTGTAAACGAGTGTCCGGAACCGACAACACGGATTTTCTTTCCTTTTTTTCTTGCAAGCCCCACAACTTCTACTACATCTTGTATACTTTCTGGGTACATCGTATAATGCGGCGTTCCTTCTACATTCCCTGTCCAATTTCTCCATTTTTGTCCCTTTATAGAAAGCATTGACCATCCCCCCGATATGTTGAATACTCCCCAACGATTTTTCCTTTTTTAATACGATATAAAAAAGGAAACCGCTCACATAACTCTCCAGCTTTACTATGGCGAAACAAGATGGAATCACCTATATCTACTCGTTCCTCACCGTTATAAAAAATTGGTGTTTGCACTTCACCAGCACCTTCTAAAGGTAATAGTTTTGCCCCCTCCGGTCTCCAAACCTCAGGCTCTTTATCTTTTCCAACTGCCCCTGAAGCAATGTAACCACCACCGAGGCAAGTATAAATAGACATGTCTGGTTTACGCACAACTGGTAAAGCAAATCCGACAGCTGGCTGAAATTTCACTTCTTTATAGTAGTCAAACAGTTTCGGCGAATAAAAAGCAGAGCCTACCGTAATCTCTGTAACCGAGCTATCCCGCTCAGTTGTTTTTATACTTCCTGTTCCTCCCCCATTTACAAACCTTAGTTCAATACCAAGGTTCTGTATTCCGTTTACTATACTTCCTCTTCTTTCTATAACTTCTATCACTGATTTCTTCTTTAAATACGAAATCGCTTTACTTTTCATCCATTGATTCGGTATATGATCCCCCACCCCGGCAATTTGAGCTTCATATCCCATTACACCATCTAGTATTAAATATGATGAATCCTTCACCTTTTTTACTATTTTCAAAGCGTCCTGTACATCTTTTACTGGAGATCTTTTTACACCAAAATGAAATTGAAAAAAACGACTACTCATATCAATATCCAAACAAACACGAAAACAGCCGTGAGACTTCTCCGCAATTTTTTCTAAATAAACAATATGCTCTTCACAATCCACCATACAAGTTATAACATGCCCTTGCTTTGTTAGCAGACTAATTTCATATAAAGCTCTTTCATCATAAGCAGGATATCCCAGTAATAAATCATTGAATCCTTGTTCAATTAAAAACAAAACTTCCCTAGGTGAAAAACACATAATACCTTGAAATCGATCATTTGTAGCTAAAATCTTTTTCATAACCGGAATAGAACGTAACGATTTACTCGCTATACGAATCTTCTTATTTCCACTTAACTCTATAATCGATTGAATATTTTTCTCTAAAGCCACTTCATCTAAAAATGCACACGGTAATGGAACTTTCTTAAAAATTCCTCTATCCACATTTTTCTCTCCTCTTCTACATATGTCTTATACATATTGGAAAGAAAGTTTGAATTTCCTCTTACAAAATAAAAAAGTTTCTTCAAATTAAGAAGAAACTTTTTCAGGACTACTTCATAGAAATAGTCGCCTCTACTGGATAATGATCAGAATAATCATCATACGTATATTTTTTGAACCATGATGTAACAGACCACTTTGGCGATTTCATTTGTAATACTTTATTCTCTACAAATGATGGATTCGCATGATCTTTACTTGCAATAATATAATCTAAATGTTCAGCAGGTGCATCTGGATAATTGTATTTCGCAATACTGTTTGTCGTCGCATCCCAAGTTGCTGTATGTCCCGTATAAGATGGAATTGACGCATGCAATATTTTAAACATGGATGCGTACTCTGAATCACTATTGTTCTCAGCATTTATTTTATTCACGTTCATATCACCACCGAATAGGACGTACTCATCATTTGGTATATTCTTATCTTTAATAAAATCTTGAATTTCTTTTAACTGGTTTGTACGTACAGATGCCGGTGAAGTTTTTCCGCACATACTATCTTCAGCCTGCAAATGCGTCCCAATTACATGAACGAAACGATCATCTTTCTTGATTTTCGTGTATACAAATCCTTTATTTGACAAATCATCTGGCCCGCATCCTTTTCCAAATACATATTGAATCTTTTCAACGATTGGCCATTTACTCACGATTGCAACGCCCCCGTCTTCAGGAGTTGAAGATGAGTAGCTACCTAACGTTTTATCCCATTCATTTCCGTTACTACGACCTAGTACTGCTGTTTGATTTGGATATTCTTTCTTCAAATTTCCTAATAAGCGATTTGAAGCACTATTATCAAACACCTCATTTAATATAACAACATCTTGATTCTTTATATAATCTGCCGATCCAATTAAATCAGCACGCTGACTTTGTCCCCAGTTCGGATATAAGTTTGTTGATAGCATGTATACATTATGCGTCATCACTTTTAATGTATCATTTTGATTTGTAGAAGCTTCTGCTTGAGTTGACGTTCCGCTATATAATGCTCCTAAAGCAATCCCAAAACTGAGTACACCTTTTAGCAATTTTCCTTTCATGTTTCATACCTCCATATATTTTGTAGTGAGAAAAAGGCCAAATACTCTATTCTGAGATTTGACCTTTCTGCAATACTTAACGATTTCCGTACGTATCAAACCAAAGCTGAATATATCCAGCAGTTACACGTTGTGCTTCCATTAATCGCTTACCAGTCGTTGGTGTAACTTCAGCACGCCATTTGTCCGCATAACTTTGTGATACAGCCGCTTTCACAAACCAACTCTTTGTATTACTATTTACGATACCAGAGTAATCTTGCTTTGCAGCTACTGCTGCTCCATGAATCCATTCTTCCGGATTCATACCTTTCCAATTCCAATATCCATTTCCGTCCGTTACTCTATAATTATCTTTAATTGTATCTACAAAGTTTTCATATTTAGAATGGAACCCTTGTGGATACGAAAGATTCGTAAAGTTTGCCGCATGCATCGGCTGATTTACATCTCCTAAATAATGAAGAGATAGTCCTAAATAGAAGAATGCTTGTTTCATATCTTTATTTTTATAAGACTCACCAGCTAATTTAAAATATTTATTTCCCGTTTCCTTCGCCTGTTTTGCAAGTCCAACATACGTTTTCCCAGTATCAGGATCATAGAAATGGGAAGTAAATGTACTATTATCATAATAAGGATTTTCATAATCAGCAGCATAAATACCTTTCTCTAAATCTGTACGCCATTCATTTAATAGCGCTACTTCATCTTGCCTTACAAGTGTTGTATTACGAGACATAATATCAATAGCACGGTTTACAATCCATAAATGAGAGTTTACACCTTCTGAGTGTGTATCTTCCGCAGACCAATACTGAGTAATAATTGGTATATTTCCTTCATTCTTTTCATGTGCAAATGCTACACTTTGTAACGGAGCTACTAACGTAATCGCTGCTGCTAAAGCAAGAACTTTCTTTTTCATATGAAATCCTCCATTTTATAATTAATTTATTGTAAATATTCTGTTAGGATCCTACGATGTCTTTCAGTTAACCTATAATTAGAATATCCCACCTTTCACCGAACTTCTATCATTTAATTGAAATATGCAAATGTTCATATCACTATAACTTTATACATAGTGAACGTAATGAATGAATGCACTTACATTGTAATAAAGTATTATTAAGCTACTGCAAATGCTTGTCTAAAATAATGTAAAAAAAGAGTAAAGCAATTAATGCTTTACTCTTTTTTTCTCTTCGATAATATACTTGGTAATTGCACGTTAACTGCCAACTTATGAATAAATCCAAAAACTAATCCGATCCCGATAAATATGTATAAGATTGTAAATATCTTTCCGAAATCAGTTTGCGGACTAAAATCCCCATCACCGACAGTCGTCAACGTGACCACACTAAAATATAAAGCGTCAAGAGGACGTAATCCTTCAACTGTGCTATAAAAGATTGTACCAGATATTAAAGTCAAAATTGTTAATACGAATAACACTTGAAATTCTTTATCTTTCCACGCTCGTAAACAAGCTTTTAGCATCCGTTTCAATGTCAACATAAATGAAAGCATTAAACTTCCCCTTCCAAACAAAATACCTTTAGTCAAAGGAAAGTCTATCACCTTTCTGTATAGAAAAAAAGTAGCCCTCTTCTATTTCTAGAAAAGAGCTACTTTTTACCATTCTCTATTATTTAGGTGAAACAAGAATTTTCACTTGTGTTTTATCTTTTACAAGTGCTTCAAATCCTTCTTCAACAACTTGATCCACTGTAATTTTTTTCGTAATTAATTTCTCTGCTTGGATTTGTCCAGAGCTAATTAATTTAATAACAGCTGGGAAGATGTGACGGTATCCAAGAATACCGATAACCTCTTTTTCTTTTAATACAAGATTATTCGGAGTAATTGTTGCATCTTTTTCCCATACACTAACAATTACAGTTTGTCCTTCGAAACTTGTACTTTCAATCGCTTGACGAAGTACTACTTCAACACCTGTTACTTCAAAGCTCACATTTACACCTAAACCATTTGTTAAGTTACGAATTTCTGCTAATACATCTTGAGTAGCTGGATTTAATACGTAATCCGCACCTGCTAATTTTGCTAACTCTTGACGCTCTTTGGAAAGTTCAACTGCAATAACAGGAGTTGCTCCTGCTGCTTTAGCTGCTTGGATAACAAGAAGTCCAATTGGACCACAACCAAATACTGCTACAGCTTCCCCTTCTTTTAATTTACTTTGACGTACTGCATGAACTGCTACAGCTGCTGGTTCTACAAGTGCACCTTGTTCATACGTCATTTCATCTGGAATATGGTGAACCATATCTTCTGGTACTACTGTATATTCAGAGAAACCGCCGCCTTCTCCGCCAAGACCGTGGAAAACAAGTTGTTCACAAACATTGTAATGTCCATGTTTACAAGCTTCACATTTACCACAAGAATAAATTGGTTCTACAACGACGCGGTCTCCCACTTTATGAGATGTAACGCCTTCACCGATTTCAACTACCTCACCGCTAAACTCATGACCTAAAATAACCGGTGCTTTTACATGTGTTAATGGATGCTCTTCTGTTGGAATAAAAATAGGGCCTGCTAAATATTCATGCAGGTCTGTCCCGCAGATACCGCACCATTTAACTTTAATCTTAACTGCTCCTGGTTTTACAGTTGGTTCTGGTACTTCTTCTACTCTTACATCACGTTGATTATGCCAAAGTAATGCTTTCATTTTATACATCCCTCTCTATGTATATACTTAACCTGGTGAAGTTTACAAATCTATTATAATACTTCCATCCATATATTTCAAAAAAACAATCTCATTCCCACTAAATTTTAACAAATAATGTTCAATATTTTGTCACTTTGTACTTTTTTCCACATCTGTTAATTCAATTTCATTGCGGTTGAAATTAGCATTATGCCATAATAGCATAGGAGAGGTGAATATCGCTTGAAATATTTTATTTACTTTATTGTTATCGTAGCGTTTCTAGATACATTTTCACAATTACCTATTATGAGTACGTTCGCTCAAAGTCTTGGAGGATCCCCTCTTATTATTGGGCTAGTTGTCGGTATGTACTCATTCGCTAATATGATTGGTAATATTATTGCTGGCGCTGCTGTCGATAAATTTGGTGCAAAAAAAATACTTTATATAAGCATGGGACTTACAAGTTTCATAGTCTTGTTATACACCGTTGTTCAAAGTGGTGAACAACTATTAGTTGTGCGCTTTATGCACGGCTTTAGTGACGGATTTTTAATTCCTGCTGCCTTTACGTTTTTATCAAAACAAACAAATTCAGCAAGACAAGGTAAGGCAATGGCTCTATCTGGTGCTGCTGTTGGAACAGCGGCAATTGTAGGACCTGCTTTCAGCGGTATTATGAAAGCTACTGCTGGTATAGAGTGGGTGTTCATTACCATTTCAATTTTAATGGTCCTTGGTACAATCGTATCTCTATTCTTCTTACCAAATAACGTATCAAGAAAAGATACATCAAGAACGCAAATGATGAACAAAGAAGATATGATTGAATTGTTAAAATCAGAACCGTTATTGCAAGCATACATCGGCGCTTTCACGTTAATGTTTTCACAAGGAATTGTCACATATATGTTACCAGTAAAAGTTGAGGCATTAGCACTTAAAGCGTCTACTACAGGTATGATGTTAAGTGTATTTGGCATTACCGCTATCCTCTTCTTCTTACTACCAACAAATCGTATTTACGATCGATTTAATCGTTCAAAACTAATGTTGATCGGTATTGTCGTTATGGCATTAGCACTATCTTTACTCGGATTATTCACAACAAAAGGTATGCTCTTTATCATTATGATGATTTATGGCATTGGATTCGCTATCCTTTTCCCATCAATAAATGCATTACTTGTTGAAAATACGACAGATGATAAACGCGGAAAAGCATTCGGATTGTTTTATGCTTTCTTCTCATTAGGAGTTGTTGCCGGCTCCTTTACAGTCGGAGCAATTGGAGCATCACCTAGCGCTAGCTTCGTTATCGGAACTGCATTCTTAATAGCATTTGCTGGAATGATTTATGTCAGAAGCAAAGTAAAAGGCAAAGACAAAGTAAAAAAGACAATGATAGGATAATTCCATCATTGTCTTTTTTTAATGATAAACTCCTATTCAACTTTTAACTTTCAATAAGCCGTATTTAATAAACAATATGGCATTATATTTTTCATAGAGATAATACAATGGATAACAAAATAAGAAGAAAATAAGTACAGTTGGTACCTCGTCTATAATAGAAAAATATTTTACTAATAATTCCTTAATACTCTCTCCAATTATAATAAACAGTGGGATTATACAAATTGCTGCTAATATTAAGCACGGTGTGATCCTCATTTCTTTTAGCCTCACTTTACAGTGTGGACATTCAATTACTTCTTTCATTTAACTCACTCCTTTCTATTCATAAAAAAGAGCACTATCCAATAGCGCTCTTTTATTGCCGAGTATATTACTTTTGTGTATAGCCAAGTAACAATGTAAATAAATTAAACTGTAAAGGCAATACTACATTTCTTAAAAAAAAAATGTAGTAATACCGACGATACTTCGACAATTTCCTCGGAAATATTTCCTTCCCCCACATAATTTGATAAAATACACATGAATCAACAGTTTTATTACATGAGCTAAAATAATAACTTACTGTACAAATTTAAAAAGCACACTCTTCCTACGAAGAATGTGCTTTTCGTTTATTAACGTTTAATCCAAACTGCGCCCGCTGACTTATCATCTGCTTGTCCAACAACTTGGAATTTAAGTCCAAGGTTTGGAACTTTTCGTCCTGCATCAGCAATTTGTTTATTACTGTATACTTTTGAATCATCAAAAGTTGTCACACCTTGTAATCCAGAATAATTAAACTGTCCGCGTGTTAATGAATTTGCACTCCATGCTGGCGTTTGATCAAATGAAAATGCAGCATCTGCAATTTGCATGCCTGTATTACCGTACGCTGGTTTCCCATTTAAATTACCAACAAACGCTTCTGGATGAGAGTCAACAACCCCAAGGAATCCTTCACCTGGATGTACCCCAACCCAGTTATCTTTAAAGCTATCATCTGCATACCAAACAACAAGACCTGTATTATACACTGGACCTTTTCCTGCTTTTAATCCATTATCTGACCCAGCATAGTTTCTCCACTCTAAGTAGTAATAATGAGCTTTTTTCTCTGTCCCATCAGAAACAACAAAACCATTTAAACTCATTTTAGACTGCCCTTCTGCATCATCAGAAAATACAACTTGTCCATCAACTGTTACATTTACATTATCCATTGCGAAACCTTTATATGTTAAAGCTGGATCTGTAATATAGTCGAATTGCAGTTTCACTTTCTTTCCTTTAAATTGGCTTAAATCGTATGATTTATCAATCCATTTTCCATCTGTTGTATCTTTATCATCTTGTACTACCTTTTCTCCTAATCTATCAATTAATGTTTTCGTTCCATCTTCTGTTACTGCATGTACTTCGACAAAATCACACTCTGCTTCTAATTCATAATTTGCTTTATAATCGAATTTTGCATTTGTGCCTTTTGTTAAATCAAAGAATGGTGTCTCTAGTGTTGTATGCATATCATCTCCTCTTGTACTATAATATGCATGCTTTCCAAACTCTGGTTTAATCGTTTCAACACTTTTACCTGGTAGGTTAACACGTACAACACCTGGACGATTCGATTTCGTAACACTTTGATCAATATATGTAGGAACGCCTACACCACGCTTAATTTTATCGTAATCTACTTCTAAAATTTTTGCCCAGTTTCCACCCATATTCTTTTGCAAGAAGTCTTTATTCTGGGGTGAGAAACTAGTTGGCTCTGTTCCTGCAATTTTCCCTGTCCAACTACCTCCGCTCATTAATGACCAAGCTTCGACAGGTGAACCGGTTCCAGTATATTTCGTGTCATATTCATCTGGTAAGCCAAGGTCATGTCCAAATTCATGCGCAAATACACCTACTGCTCCATCCTCTGGTTCAATTGTGTAATCATGCGCTGCTACCTTTCCACCAAAGTAATCTACATTTGATTGTGTACCTTCAATCGCTACTGGATCTACCGCTAATTTTGAACGGTGTGACCAAATTGCATCATCGCCTAATTTGCCACCACCTGCTTCTTGACCGACACCAGCATGGATTACCATTAAATGATCAATTACACCGTCAGGCTCATTTTGATTTCCATCACCATTTGTATCATATCTATCGAATTGATCAAATTGAGATAAATCTAACCCTTTTTCAGCAGCTGCATGTAAAGCTTCTTTCACTAAATCACGTGCACCTTTTGGACCTTTGTTATCATGACCACTGTTACCATCAGCACCGTAGTCAGATGCTTTTCCTGGAACAGTTAGCCACTCCGTTACATATCCATCTGTCGTATAACTACCGCCAGACTGCTCTTCGTAATATTGTTTAAATGTTTTTACTTTCGAACCATCAAATAATGTGTATGGTTCATTACCAAATAGCATCTTTTGATAATGCTCTCTACTAAAGTCATTCGAATACATATACCCTGGCGTTTGATCAATATTATTATGTTTATAATCACTAAATTCAACGAGTAACACTAATACTTTATCAGTTCGAACAGATCCCTTATACGGTACTTGCTTTGCTTTAGATGTTGGAACTTGCCCATTCAATTGTTTTTTATTTGGTTCAGGCTTTTGCTCAGGGATAACATTTTTTTCAGGTTTCTTTACCTTTTCTTTTTCTTCCATTTTTTTCTCTTTTACTTTTTTCACGAAATCAGATGCCTCTTTAGCAGTATCAGCTGGAAGAATTTCTTTATTTGCCTGATCCCCTTGTTTCTTTTCAATATATTTCTCTACAGCCTTTTTCGTCTCTTCTTTAGAAGATGCTGGATTAATTGTTCCTCTTTCTTTCAGAGCTTCCGCTAAACGATCTTCTTGAATTAAATTGTAATCAATTGGTGTTGTAGATACATTTTCTTTCTCTTTTGCTGGCATTTCTGCGTATGCTACTGGAGCACTCATTACAGATGTGCATCCGATAATTGCCGCAATTGCTAATGATGATAACACTTTAAATGGCGCTTTTCTTCTCATTCCATTTCTCTCCTTTTATAAAACTTAAAATTCAGATAAAACGGTGCGTTTTTGTCGAAATCTCTGTTTACTACCCTCCCTATATAAAAAGGCATGAGTCTATAAACATTCAGCTTTCTGTTATAGAATCACGCCCTCCAGTTTTCTGGTCAGACTCCTACCTTTTTATGTCGAAATATGAAAAATAAAAAGTGATTTGATATATATTAAATAGCTTATATAACAAATTTAAAAGACAATATGCAAAATTGCATGAAAATTCTTTTAAATAAAAAAGAACCCTAGTCAATTAGACTAGGATTCTCAATTTCATATTATTTTTCTTGTGTTTTTTCCCAATCAGCTAAGAATTTCTCAATTCCTTGATCCGTTAATGGATGCTTTACTAATGAAGCAATTACATTTGCTGGAATTGTTGCAATATGTGCACCGTTTAATGCTGCGTCAGTTACGTGAACGCTGTGACGTACAGATGCTGCGATGATTTCTGTTTCGATGCCGTGAATTGCAAAGATTTCTGCGATTTGACGAATTAAGTCCATACCGTTATGACCGATATCATCTAAGCGACCTAAGAATGGTGAAACGTATGTCGCACCAGCACGAGCTGCAAGTAATGCTTGAACCGCAGAGAATACTAGTGTAACGTTTGTGCGAATTCCTAAATCAGAGAATGCTTTTACTGCTTTCAAACCTTCAGTTGTCATCGGAACTTTTACAACAACATTTGGAGCAATTTTCGCTAATTCTTTTCCTTCTTCGATCATTTTATCAGCTTCTAAGCTAATTACTTCTGCACTTACAGGACCTTCTACAACGCTACAAATTTCACGAATACGCTCGTGGAAATCTACCCCTTCTTTTGCTACAAGTGATGGATTTGTCGTTACTCCAGCTAATACGCCTAATGCATTTGCCTCTTTAATTTCGTTAATGTTTGCTGTATCAATAAAGAATTTCATTTGTTATTCTTCCTTCCTAATTTTCATTTTATATTTATTTATTTTTCTTAATAAGCTCTAATTCAATCGGAATAGATTTGTCCACTTGTTTCCCTTGCGTTATCTCTTTTGCTGTTTGCATCGCCTTCTCCCCGATTAATTCCGGTTTTTGAGCAACTGTTGCAGCCATACGCCCATCCTTAACCGCTTTAACAGCATCTTCTGTTGCATCAAATCCAACAACTACTACATCCGTTTTTCCAGCAGACTTCAATGCTTCAAGCGCGCCTAGTGCCATCTCATCGTTATGCGCAAACACGGCTTTAATATCACCATTTGCTTGCAAAATGTTTTCCATGACAGATAATCCTTTCGCTCTATCAAAATCAGCCGCTTGTTTTGCAACTATTTTTAAAGACTTATCAGCTATGTTATGGAATCCTTTCCCGCGCTCACGAGCGGCAGAAGAGCCAGGGAGTCCTTCTAACTCAGCAACATTTGCTCCCTCGCCAACTAATTCACGAATATAATCACTAGCCATTTGACCACCTTCGATATTGTTAGAAGCGATGTGAGAAACGACTTTACCTGCATTCGCAACGCGATCTACTGTAATGACAGGAACATTCGCAGCATTTGCCGCACTGACTGCTGAAGCAACAGCATCTGAATCAGTTGGATTAATAACAACTACATCGACACCTTTTTGAATTAAATCTTCAACATCATTTGTTTGCTTTGCTGCATCATTTTGCGCATCAACAGCAATCAATTCGATACCGCTTTCTTTCGCTTTCTTTTCTGCACCTTTTTTCAAAGTTACGAAAAAGGGATTATTTAAAGTTGAAACAGAGAATCCAACTTTAATAGTTTTATTTCGACCTTTATCGCTAGAATCCTTTGCCCATTCTGGCGGTTCCATTGAACAACCAGCAGTAATGACCATAATACATGCAACGAGTATAAGTAACCATTTCTTCATGAACTGTCCCTCCATTACGCTTCTTTTCGACGATCAATTAATACAGCTAGTAAGATTACAAGCCCTTTTACAACTTGTTGGAAGAAAGAAGATACACCTAATAAATTCAAACCGTTATTTAGTACACCGATAATAAGTACACCAATGAATGTACCAACAATCCATCCTCTTCCTCCAGAAAGACTTGTCCCTCCTAATACAACTGCTGCAATTGCATCTAATTCGTAAGAAGTACCCGCAGTCGGCTGCGCAGAATCTAGTCGTGATGTTAAGACAATACCTGCAAGCGCTGCCAAAATTCCGGAAAGACCGTAAATCATTACTTTAATTCTCGTAACATTAATACCTGATAATGCTGCTGCTTCTTCATTTCCACCAATTGCAAATGTACGACGGCCAAATGTCGTTTTCTTCAAAATGAAGTACAGTACTGCGAAAGCGATCATCATTGTAACAGCTGGTACGGGAATACCAAGAAAATAACCGCGGCCAAACATTTGGAACATTAAATGATCACCAAGACCAGTGATCGGACGTCCGTCCATATAAACAAGCGTCAACCCACGAAAAATAGTCATTGTTGCTAAAGTTGCAATAAATGGAGCTACTTTTCCCTTCGCTATGATGATACCGTTTACAATCCCCATTACAAGACCTGCTAATAATCCAACTGCCATTGCAAGGAACGGATCCATGCCACTTGCCATCATTCCAGCAACAAGTGCACTTGATAATGCTAAAATAGAACCTACCGATAAGTCAATACCCCCTGTTAAAATTACAAAGGTCATTCCAAATGCAATGAGTGCATTAATCGATACTTGGCGCAGTATATTAAATAAATTTGGAATTTCAATAAACGCTGGATTTAAAGCTGTAATTACTACGATAATTAACACTAAACCGATTAAAGAACCGAGTTGTTGTAATACATTCCCCTTCTTAGCCATATCTTACTCTCCCCCTGTAGCTAGTGCCATAATAGACTCTTGTGATGCCTCATCTTTCTCTAAAATACCACCGATTTTCCCTTCATGAATGACAAGAACGCGATCACTCATTCCTAAAACTTCTGGAAGCTCAGATGATACCATAATAACGGCATCGCCTTGCTCGGTAAGCTTATTCATAATAGAGTAAATTTCTTTTTTCGCTCCAACATCGACACCTCTCGTTGGCTCGTCTAAAATGAGTAGTTGCGGATGAATACCTAACCATTTTGCGATTACAATCTTTTGCTGATTTCCACCAGAAAGAGATTTCACTGCTTGCTCTCCGCTAGATGCTTTCACATTAAGAAGCTTCATCATATCCTCTGTAAACTGCTGTTCTAGTTCGTTACTAAGGACACTTCCCTTTGAAAGACTTTCTAAATTCGGTAACGCTAAATTTTCTCGAATTGAGAAATCTAACACTAACCCTTCAGACTTTCTATCTTCTGTAATGAAAGCAATTCTTTGTCTAATTGCATCTATCGGACTATCAATCTTTACTTCTTGTCCATTTATAAAAATTTGCCCAGAATCTAACGGTTCATATCCAAATATCGCTTTCATAATATCTGTGCGGCCAGCTCCCATCAAACCAGCTACACCAAGGATTTCACCTTTTCTTACTTGAAACGAAACATTTTCAAATTTCCCCTTTTTCGTTCCATTACGCATTTCAAAGATCACTTCGCCAATTTGACTATTTCGTTCTGGGTAACGTTCACCAATGCTGCGCCCCACCATCATACTCACTACTTCATCAAATGACGTTTCTGGAATTAACCTCTTTCCTACGTATTCTCCATCACGTAAAATCGTAATGGCATCACATATCGAGAAAATCTCTTCCATGCGGTGCGAAATGTAGACGAATGAAACATCTTCTTTACGCAGCTTATTTATAACTGTAAAGAGCGTTTCAATTTCACGATCTGTCAGTGCCGCAGTAGGTTCGTCCATAATAATAACACTCGCGTTCGTCATTAAAGCTTTCGCAATTTCAATAATTTGCTGTTGTCCAACCGACAGCTCTCCTGCTAACATAGCACCTTTTACATGTAATCCTAACTCCGCTAGTTGCTGCTGAGTAATTGCATTCATTTGGCGAGTGCGTAAAATGCCTGTTTTACCGTACATTAACTCTTTACCGAGAAACATATTTTCAGCTACTGTTAAGTTCGGTAATATGTTTAATTCTTGATGTATAAATGCGATACCGTACTCTTCAGCTTCTTTTGCATTTTTAAAAGTTCGTTCTTGCCCATCAATCTTGATTGTTCCACCATCTCTTTTGTATACACCTGTTAAAATCTTCATGAGCGTTGATTTACCCGCTCCATTTTCCCCCATCAATGCATGGACTTCCCCTGTTTCAATCATAAACTGTGCATTCTTCAAAACAGGATTGCCATTGAACGCCTTTGAAATGTTTTTCATTTCAATATGCATTCTCATCACTTCCCTTTATTAAAAAATCACGCCTGCATGTAAAATTACATTGGCATAAGGCGTAGCCTCGCCTGTACGAATAATCGCCTTCGCTTTCTTTGTATGCTCTTTAAATTGTTCATGAGATACATATTCAAATGCTGGCTCTATTAATTTCAACTCGATTTCTTTATTTACTTCCGCGTTATTGTTAATGACTTCTTCTGCTAACGTTACTTTTTCAATTGCCATATCATCAGCTACCACTTGCAATACATCTAAAAAACTTGGTTTTCCAATCTCAACAGCTAAATCAATTCGTTTTACTCCGTCAGGAATCGGTAACCCGCAGTCTGCGATCACAATTATATCTGTATGTCCAAGTGAAGCAAGGACTGACGCAATCTCACTGTTTAATACACCGTGCTTTTTCATCCGACAATCACCTGCACTTCACGTACTCTATCTCTCGTTGGCATACCACCTTGCGCCCCAAGCTTTGTTACAGAAAGACCACCAGCAATATTTGCAAAACGAATTGCTTTTTGAAGTGTTTCTCCTTCAGAAAGCGCAACTGCTAGCGCACCATTAAATGTATCACCAGCTCCAGTCGTATCTACTACATCAACAGCAATGCTCGGAACATGTACAATCCCCGTACCATTATGGAAGCGTACACCGTTAGAACCTTCTGTCATCAATAGTTTATTTGGATATTTAGCTAGTAAATCTTCAATTGGTGATGTGAAATCATCTAATACGATGCGGCACTCATGTTCATTTGGTGTAATATAAGTTGCCTTTTCTAAAATATCTTCTGATAACACTTGCGCTGGTGCTGGATTTAACATAACTGGAATATTATGCTCCTCACAAATAGCCAATACATATTTTACTGTTTCAAGTGGAATCTCTAGTTGAAGAACAACCATATCTGCTTTTATAAGAAGATCTTTAGAACGATCTACAACCGACTCATTTACAAGAGCATTCGCTCCCTGCACAACAACAATACTGTTATCCTCTTCTGCTAAAACGATATGAGCAATTCCTGTCGCCGCATCTGTAACCGGTACCACATAGTCGATAAAAACGCGTTCGTTCTCTAAATTTTCCCTAACTACAGTTCCATAATTATCGTTTCCTACCGCGCCAACCATCGCTACATTTGCGCCCAATCTAGCTGCAGCAACCGCTTGGTTGGCTCCTTTCCCTCCTGGAATTGTATGAAATGCTTCACCAATTACTGTTTCCCCTGCTTTCGGACGTTTTTTTGAAACGGCCACTAAGTCCATTGAAATACTGCCTACTACTGCAATATTTGGCATCTGTTTCATCTCCTTACTTCGTTGTATTTCGTTCTATAATTTCAATCGGTAAACGATAGTGTTTCTCTTCTAACGGACTACCTTCCATTTGCTTTAACAGCAATTCTGTCGCAATTTTCCCCATCTCATAAATGGGTTGTGCAACCGTTGTAATAGATGGATACATCATTTCAGTTAAAGAAATTCCATCAAATCCGATAATTTGCAAATCATCTGGGATAGCAATTCCCTTTTGCATTGCTGCTTTTACGATACCAATTGCAATTAAATCGTTCCCTGCAACAATACCATCAATATGTGGGTATTCTTCTAATAATTCCATCGCTACACGTTCACTATTAACTGGATCAAATGTACTCTCTGCAATCATATATGAAAGATTATTTTGCGTAATAACATCTACAAAACCTTCAAAACGTTCATTCGCTGTACTCACATCACGAGGCCCACGAATATGTGCAATATGTTTGCATCCTTTATCTAACAATAACTTTGTAGCAGCCTGACTTCCCGCATAGTTATCTGCATACACAGTAGGTATACGTTCATTAAACATACGGTCAATCGCAACGACCGGAACTGACAAATTCATGTAATTAACACTATTTTGTGGATTTGTTGCTACAATAAATCCATCCACATTATTTTGCCTAAGTACATCAATATATTGCTTTTCTTTCTCTAAACTCTCATCAGAATTACAAAGTACAACTGTGTACCCTTGCTTATGCGCTACATCTTCTACGGCACGTGCAACTTCTGGAAAGAATGGATTCACGATATTGGGAACAACTAAGCCAATTAAACGAGATTTTTTATTATACAGTGAACGCGCTACCGTACTGGGCTTATAATCTAACATTTCAATCGCACGCTCTACCTTTTTTAATGTATCCTCGTGAACATATCCATTTTTATTTAACACTCTGGAAACGGTCGCAACAGATACTCCCGCTAATTTCGCAACATCTTTAATCGTACTCATGCTCTTTCCTCTCCATTCCATGTAACCGTTTACAGAAAATAATATAACGTATTTCTAAAAATACGTCAATCATTTCTCATTAAAAAGCTTTTAAGGCTATACTCAAAAAAGCATCGCCCTAGGGCGATGCTTTTTCATTACGAATATGATACAGTTTGTTCTTTTTCTTCTACAGCAGGCTCTTCGGCACCTTTTTTACGATCTGATAGTTTAATCTTCTGTAAGAAGACTGTAAAGATGGCACCCACTACAATGAATACTAATCCTGTTAGGAATACAGTATGCAGCGAGTCTACTAAGGAGTTTTTCAAAATTGGTACAATGCTGTTAGCGAATGCTTCTGGCATTTGTTTTAATGCCTCTGGACTAAATAACATTGAATATAAACCTTGTGGGTCTGTATGAATCATATCTTTAAATTTTGTTACCATTTGTCCCGCTTCTTTCGGGAACGTATCTAATACAGGTACTAAATTCTTTGTTAATGTTGTACCTGAAGTGTTATTCATAATTGATCCTAAAATTGTAATACCAAATGTTCCCCCAATTTGACGGAAGAACTGACTTGATGATGTTACGACACCAAGATCTTTTTTCGGGAAGCTTTCTTGTAACGCCAATGTTAATGTTGGCATAACAAGACCCATTCCTAAACCGATAATCATCATATAAGAAGTTGCAGTAAGCTTCGTTGTGTGCATATCCATCGTTGTTAATAACCAGAATCCACCGGCCATAATAAGCATCCCTGTAATAATTTGTGGTTTTACCCCAACCTTTAATACAAGTTGCCCACCGATAATACTCATCACAATCATTGTAATCATCATTGGCGTCATAATCGTTCCTGATTCAGCTGCACTTACTCCTACGATACCTTGCATAAAGAATGGTACGAACATAATAGCACCGAACATGCCGATACTCATAAAGAATCCAATCGCATTCAGTATTGTAAATGTGCGATTTTTAAAGAAATGCATCGGTAAAATCGGTTCTTCTGCTTTCGTCTCAACAATAACAAAGCTAACGATACCAATTACAGCTAGTGCAAATAACCCGATAATTTGCCAAGAATCCCATGGGTAATTTTTTCCGCCAAACGTTAGAGCGAGTAATAAACTTACAACACCGAGAATCATCGTAAAGATTCCAGCGATATCAATTTTAATTGGACCTGTTTGTTTATGTGATTTTAATCCCATTGCGATAAAGATTGTTGCTAAAATACCAACTGGTAAGTTAATGTAGAATACCCATCTCCAGTTCACTGCGTCTACAATCCAACCACCAACTTGTGGTCCAATTACAGAAGCAAGGCCGTATAACGCACCAAAAATACCTTGCCACTTCGCACGTTCTTTTCCCGTGAACATATCTCCGATAATAATCATTGCCATTGGCATCATAATACCGCCACCAAGACCTTGAATACCACGGAAAATAATTAATTCTGTCATACCATTTGCCATACCACATAATGCCGAACCAATCATGAAAATAACTAGCCCTGTTATATATACGTTACGACGACCAAGTAAATCCGCTAATTTACCTGCAATTGGTACAACTGTCGTTGATGTTAACATATAAGCTGTTGTCAACCACGTCATTAAACTTAATCCGCCTAGTTCACCGACGATACGCGGCATTGCTGTACCAACGATTGTTCCATCTAATGCAGCAAATAGCATCGCGATTACTAAACCGATTAACAACAATTTTTTATTTATATTGTCTTGTTGCTCCATGTAATCTCCTCAATTCCTCTTAGTTATTCTCTTTTTTCTCTTGTGTCCCGCAAATAATTGTTTCTAACTTCTCAAAGAGACGTAACAAATCTTCTCTTTCTTGCAATTCTAAGTGTGAAAAATATTTTGCAATATGCTCATTACGAGCGGTCATTGCCTCTTCCACCCTAGCTTTCCCCTTTTTCGTTAACTCAATGACGACAACGCGACGATCATCTTTATCATGGTAGCGTTCTACAAGTTCTTGATCGATTAAACGATCAATCATCACGGTAATTGCGCTAGGCTTCACATACATTTTCTTTGCTAACGTTGTCGCTCTTGAAGCCCCATAATGATCTAAAATCTTTAAAATATAAAACTGCGGTGGTGTAAGTCCTGTTACTTGCATTTGTTCTAATAACTCTGTCTGCATTTTCTTTCCAATCGAAAAGGCAAGAGCTTGAATTTTATCGATATGCGTCATATCATTTAGCATGTTATCCACCTCTTATTTAAGCAATAAAATATTTAATGTATTTAAATATTAATCCGACGAACAAAATCCGTCAATACTTTTTATTTATAAAAACGTTTACATTTTTGTCACAAAGTTGTATAATTTTCGTCGAAGTTAATATTGACAGTCACGGAGAATCGGAGTATAAGGCTATGAATCATAAAAAAGGAAACTTTTTTATATTTCATGGCCTTTTTATATTCTCTCTGACTTACGACACTTCGAATTAATTAGGGGAGGATTTTCATTTTATGTTTTTCACACAATTCTTTAAACCTGCACCCCACGCGGAACGCTTACCAGCTGATCGCGTTGATAGTGAATACCGTAAACTGCGTTTACAAGTATTCTTAGGTATCTTCATCGGCTATGCAGGTTATTATTTTGTTCGAAAAAACTTTTCACTAGCAATGCCATATTTAATCGAACAAGGATTTAGTAAAGGGGAACTTGGGGTTATCCTTTCAGCAGTATCAATTGCTTACGGATTAAGTAAATTTCTTATGGGTATCGTATCCGATCGTTGTAATCCTCGCTACTTTTTAGCGGCTGGGCTATTTTTATCAGGTATCATTAATATTATTTTCGGCTCATTCTCTTTCATTACAACGAGTATCATACTTATGTTTGTACTTCAATTTTTAAATGGATGGGTACAAGGTATGGGATGGCCTCCTTGTGGTCGTACGATGGTTCACTGGTTCTCTATTAGTGAACGTGGTACAAAAATGTCTATTTGGAACGTCGCTCATAATGTCGGAGGCGCACTTATGCCTTCTCTTGTGACATTAGGGTTATATTTCTTTGCAAATGACTGGAAGAGTATATTTTACTTCCCAGGTATTCTTTCAATTTTGGTTGGGATTTATGTATTAATTACGATGCGTGATACACCTCAATCTTGCGGATTACCTTCTATTGAGGAACATACTGGTGAATATCCATCAGATGAAAAAGTAAAAGATCGTGAACGTGAACTTTCAGTAAAAGAAATTTTATTTAAGTACGTGTTAAACAATAAGTTTTTATGGTATATCGCTATCGCTAACGTATTTGTTTATTTCGTTCGTTACGGGGTTGTAGACTGGGCTCCTACTTATTTAGTAGAAGAAAAAAGCTTTACTCATAGTAGCTCACGTACAGCTTATGCGCTATATGAATGGGCTGGTATTCCTGGTACGCTTCTTTGCGGATGGATGAGTGATAAACTATTTAAAGGACGCCGTGCACCTGCTGGTATTTTATTTATGGTCGGTGTATTCATTGCCGTTCTCGTTTACTGGCTAAATCCTGCTGGTAATCCAATGGTTGATAGTATCGCACTGGTTTCAATTGGATTCTTAATTTACGGACCTGTTATGCTAATTGGTCTTCATGCGCTTGACTTAGCACCAAAGAAAGCTGCTGGAACTGCCGCAGGCTTAACTGGGTTCTTTGGTTACCTAGGCGGTGCTACTTTTGCTAGCGCAGCTATGGGCTTTATTGTAGACGCATTTGGATGGGACGGCGGGTTCATTTTATTACTTGCTTCTTGTGTACTTGCAATGTTCTTCCTTGCTCTTACTTTAAACACAGGATCGGTAAAGTCAAAACAAGCTTAAATAATATATAAATAAAGAATAGCTCTTAGCGCTTTTCTTACTATTTATAACAACCAATTCCTTCCCTACTATAAAATTAAAAAATTTGATGAAACACCTTTATTAATACAGCTAACGTAACAGATGCAGCAAATCCCCCTAAACAAAGTAAGCTAACCCCTTGACTATATGATAAATTTTGAAATGATTTCATTGCTTCCATCCTCCCTATCTCCCCTTTGATATATTTATTTTACCAATGGGAAAAATTTCATAACATCGATTTTTCTGACAACTAACTTACAAATTTGTAAGTTAACAATTTTTCAAAACCTATATATTTAGTATGTCCATACACTCCCCATTTATACGTCAAAAAAGACCTCAGATTATATCCAGGTCTTGCTTTCGCTAATACATATTTCACCCAATTTATTTTACAATCATCACCGGGCATTTCACACGCTTTGCTATTTTATGACTTACGCTACCAAGCACCATTTCTTGCAATGTATTTAACCCTCTACTCCCAGCAACAACAAGATCTATATCCCCTGTATTTACATACTGAACGATTGTATCTCCAGGATCACCGTGTAGAATTGTAATTTTGTAGGAAATGTTCTCTTTCTTTAATAAACCCTCAATCTCTTTTAATTTATCTTTTCGACTAGCTGATATTGTTTCTAAATCCGTTTGTCCTTGTATAATATCCGACTTCGCTGTTCTATTATCTACTACGTACACAACTTCAACATTTGTTTCTTCGTTAAATTTCGCAATATATGTTGCATGCTCTGCTGCTCGAAGTGCATGTTCAGAACCATCACATGCTAATATAATTTGTTTGTACATATGCTGAATCCCCTTTTCGTTATCCTACTCGTATTATATAATAAAGCCTCCTAAAAAGGAGGCTTCTAACCAGCAATTCTTTTATTATAAATAGCTAAATTTGTAACGAGTTTCGAGCTACGTTCATTTAATCCCGTTATACTTATTTTCACACCACTTTGTTCATACTTCATAATAATTTTATCAATTGCGGCTACCGCTGAATCATCCCATACATGTGCGTGAGTAAAATTCAATTCAATTTCTTTTACATCTTCCTCAAATGAAAAATTATTTATAAAGTCTGCTGTAGATGCAAAGAAAAGTTGGCCATGAATTTCGTATATTTTCTTATTTTCAATATATAAATGTTTCACGTGAATCTTTGCCATATTGAATGCAAATAAAACCGCGCTAATTACTGTTCCGATAATTACACCTAATGCTAAATTATGTGTAATTAAGACGACCACAACTGTCACGATCATAACAAATGCGTTTCCTTTTGGTACTTTATGAATCGTTGTTACAGAGTTCCAATCAAACGTTCCGATTGAAACCATAATCATAACCGCAACTAAAGCTGCCATCGGAATATGAACGACATAGTCACCTAAAACAAATAGTAATACGATTAAAAATCCGCCCGCTACAAATGTTGATAAGCGACCTCGTCCACCCGATTTAATATTAATAACAGATTGTCCAATCATTGCACATCCTGCCATTCCTCCGAAGAAACCAGCAACAATGTTTGCAATCCCTTGTCCACGTGCTTCCTTATGCTTATTACTTTCCGTATGCGTCATATCATCTAAAACTGAAGCTGTTAATAATGACTCTAGTAAACCGATAATTGCAAGCATAACTGCGTACGGTAAAATAATCCCTAATGTCTCAAGTGTAAAAGGCACGTCAGGAATGCTAAAGAACGGTAATTCTTTCGGCAGGCTTCCCATATCCCCTACCGTTTTCAACTGTAATCCGCTCATAAGTGCAATACTTGTCACAATAATAATGGAAATAAGTGTAGACGGGACAGCCGTCGTAATACGTGGAAATACATATATAATTGCAAGTCCTAATGCGACAAGTACATACATTTGCCAAGTTGCATTTTTAAAATGAGGCAATTGTGCTGTAAACACTAAAATCCCAAGTGAATTTAAAAAACCACTCATAACTGATTTAGGGACAAACTTCATAAACGAACTAAGTTTGAACACCCCAAAAATAATTTGGACAATACCTGTTAATATTGTTGTAGCGAATAAATATTGCAAACCGTGATCTTTAACAAGCGTTACCATTAATAATGCCATTGCACCTGTTGCAGCTGAAATCATCCCAGTTCTTCCGCCAACAAATGAAATGGTAACTGCAATACAAAAGGCTGCGTATAACCCAACGGTCGGATCCACACCTGCAATAACAGAGAAAGCAATTGCTTCAGGGATTAACGCTAAAGCAACAACTATTCCTGATAGCACATCCCCTTTCACGTTGGAGAACCAATCATTTTTTATCGTTTGAAACAAAATACCACTCCTCTACTCTTTTATCATGTGATTTTCTCCATAAGAAAATCTAGCCGATTGCACGAGAGCTATTATATAACGAGTAGAGATATTTTTGCTATGTAAAAGTTTCCTAAAGAAAAAGACCCTACCTTAGTAGCGCCTTTACTCCTTTTACTAGTGTCCACCGTGCCCTTGGCCACTTTCTTGCACAATCTCTAACCTCTCATCCAATATACCTTGTGTTTCAAATGAAATATCACTTGTACTTCCTAATAAGAAGCTGTGGTTATACGGTCCAAGTGTTGGGTCATCTTTAAACTTCGGTTGAATAGTAGCAAGAAAATCATAAACTGGTTGTGAAACTTTCCCTTCCTCTAATAAGATAACAGGGGCATGTTTACCCATATGTGAAAACGGTGCTCCCGCAATCGCTAATTCTGGTGTTTTGTTTGAAACAAACGACACACCATGACCTGGTTTTGTGAATCCCCAGCCAAATTTCGTTTTTTCATCTTTAAATTTCGCAAATGCAATAGAATTTTCTGTTGGAGTCTCCCCACTAATACGCGTTACTTTTCCGTATTTACTTAACTCTTTTTCCACTTCTTTTGAAATGATTTTTTCTGGCCCTAATACATATATATTTGCTTTATCTTTTCTCATCTTTAATGCCTCTATCGTAGAATCTGGTACTTTATTTTTTTCTACATATAAAAGTGGTTCTGGCATATGAGAAATCCAGTTTGCAGCTGGTATTGTGTATAAACGTCCTTCTTCTTCGGACGAACCGATAATAACGCTATTTGGATAACTTCCTGTTATATCGGCATACTCTTTATCAACATCTTTTGCAAATGTAGCTGAATCTGTTTCTTTTATTTGTTTTACTTTATAATCTTTTAATTGTTCAAGCGTGCTAACGCCTACATCCCCCATAACCATAATTTGTGTTCCATCTTTCGTTCCGAGCGGATTTAGTCGTTTTATTTCTTTTAACGTCATTTCAGGTACCTTTTCTTTTTCTATAAATAAAATCGGCCCGTTATTCGGATGATGAATAAGATCCGCACTTGCAATCCCTAATTGCCACTCGCTCACTGGCACTAAAATAACAGCTCCTGGCTGATTCTCCTTATGAGTTGCTGGCCATATCGTTTGTGAAGTTAATACTGCCATTTGCAATGGATCATTTGTGTTTAACCTCGTCACATTTTTTAAACTTGTCGTTAATAAATCATTTGATGCCCCTTTGTTCAGTTCTTTCGGCGCAGTTACTTCCTGATTCATTTTCATTTCCTTTTGCTCTGTTTCTTCCTCTTTTTTAGGTTCATGTTTTGTATGATCAATATTATTCGTTTGTCCACATGCCGCAAGACCAACTGCTGTAATTATTGTTATCCCAAAAATTCGGATCATCTTTTTCACTATACCGCCTCCGTATGAATCGTTTTCGAGCCAATATCATTATCTAAAATGGAATTTCAACTTTACAATAACAAGCAATTTTGAAGAAATTATGCAGATGCATCATAATCTGCACCATTTCTTCATGATTTTGCATTAAACTTTGAGTAACGATTATAACTATGGAGGGCTCTCTATGATTGATATACTGCTCGTAGACGATGAACCGAGAATGCTTGAGTTATTAACACTGTATCTTACTCCAATTGGATATAACTGCGTATGTGCAGTATCTGGTGAAGAAGCTATTTCACATATAGAAAACCAAAACTTTAAATTTATTTTACTCGATATTATGATGCCAAAAATGGACGGATGGGAAACTTGTAAAAGAATTCGTTCCTTTAGTAACGTTCCTATTATTATGGTAACTGCCCGTGATCAAACAGTAGATGTCGTCCAAGGATTAAAACTCGGGGCAGATGATTACATAACAAAACCTTTCCATGAAGAGGAGCTTTTCGCAAGAATTGAAGCTGTTTTACGGCGTACGAATCAAGATGCGCAAATCGAATATCACGGCATTTTATGGGATGAGGCAAAACATTTTGTATCTGTCCATGATGAAGAACTTCTTCTCACTCCAATCGAATTTTCTTTGCTCGGATTATTTTTACGCCATGTGAACTACGTATTAAGCCGTGATCAGCTCATTGAACGCATTTGGGGATTCAATACAAATACAGAAGATAGAACTGTCGATTCACATATTCGTAATTTGCGTGATAAATTACGAAAAGTAAATTTCCCTATTGATCACCATTTAAAAACTGTTTACGGAGTCGGATATCGATGGGTTGATACTCTAGATTAAGGAGCAAAGCAATGAAGCGAATTTCTATTCAGCTCGGATTTTATTTTTTGATTGTTACACTTTTAATCGAAAGTGTTCTATTTGTCTCGCTTTATTATAGTCTTGTCAACAATAGAGTAAATGAAGAAATGACAGCTTTATTAAAACGCGGAAATAGTCACAGAGATGTCCTTGAAAAATATTTTGATAAGCAAACAATCACCCATGTTGCACTAATGGAATCCGAAGCCGAAACCACTGTTGTTATTACAAATGCAAATAAGGATGTACTAGCTAAATCGAATGAAATAAATACTACTATAAAAAAGCATATTGAAAAGATGCAAACACGGACAGATCATGGCGGAGCAATTATAGAAAATCATTGGAAAACATCTAATTATATATGTACAGTTAGCCCCATTATAGTGGCAGAAAAAACGGAAGGCTATGTATATATGTTTCTCGGAACGGAATCAATCGAGGAAATGGTTAACGGGCTAACAAGACAATTCATTATTGCTGGAGTCATTACTTTTCTATTAACAGCCATCACCATTTTTCTATTATCCCGCTTATTAACAAAACCATTGTTACACATGAAACATGCCACTGAAAAAATGAGTAAAGGTGATTTATCTGTTTCATTAACGACCACTCGAAATGATGAAATTGGTGAACTAGCATCCTCTATTCAAACGCTTGCTAATGATTTACATTATATGAAAACAGAGCGAAGTGAATTTCTAGCAAGTGTTGCCCATGAATTACGAACACCTTTAACATACGTAAGAGGTTACGCTGACATTGCATTAAAAAAAAGCACTCCTCCTGAACAACGTTTACGATATTTATCTATTATAAAAGATGAGTCTGATTATATTACAAACTTAGTTCAAGATTTATTTTTACTTGCACAGATGGAAAAGCATAGCTTTTCTATTGTAGTAACAGAAGTTCAGTTACACTCTTTTCTTACTCGTATAACTGAAAAAGTAAACGCTATGTATAAGGAAAGACACGTTAAAGTTTCTCTTACTTGTCCTTCTTCCCTGCTAGTAAACTTAGATGAACAGCGATTCGAACAAGTTATAGTGAACATTTTAAGTAACGCTTATAGACATTCAAAAGAACATTCTCATATCAACATTTCTGTTACCGAAGAAACCAAACGTATTTCCATTACAATTGAAGATGAAGGCGAAGGTATTCCTCCTGAAGACCTCCCTCACATTTTCGACCGTTTTTATCGTGTTGATAAAGCTAGATCACGAGCTACAGGTGGCACCGGTTTAGGACTCTCTATCGTGAAGGAAATTGTAGAGCTACACGGCGGGAATATTACAGTATCGAGCGAAGTTGATCACGGATCTTGCTTTATCATTTCGTTACCATCTGTAAAGAAACACGACTACCATCAGTAGTCGTGTTTCTTTATCATTTTACTTTATAATATAAATTTACAAATTGCCCAAAACGTTTCGTATCCGTTAAAGTTAAATTAATTTCCGGATTCTTGTCTTGAAATAACGGCACTCCAGAACCTAATATATGTGGTGTAATCGTAACAACATATTCATCAATTAGATTATTCTTAAAGAATTCTTTTAGTAGACTCCCTCCACCGACCATCCATATTTTAGATCCTTCCTGTCCTTTCAATTTTTTCGTAAACTCCACTACATCTTCATTTACAAACTCCACATGTTCGTTTGAACCTTTTTCTGAGTTAGAGAAAACATAACATTTTTTATCTACATACGGGAATGTGTCCATATGCTCTACTACATAATCGTACGTTCTTTTTCCCATAATTATTGTATCAATCGTTTCATACATTTCTGTATAACCGTTATCTCCCTCTCCTTCCGTTTCCATTAACCACTGTAAATCATCATTTTCTTTCGCAATATATCCATCCAAACTAGCTGCAATAAATAAAACGAGTTCACGTGACATCTCTTTTCCTCCTTGCATCTCATCTTGATAACATATGATGTAAACAATATACTAACAATAAAACATGACAATTTATGTCATGTTAAAAAGAAAAAAGGTGATACATTTGTCAAAAGCTAAACGCTTATTAGATATTCTTATATTTGCTTCTGCCAAAAAGACATTTACAGCTCAAGAAATAGCTGATGAATTTAATATCTCCGTTCGTACTGTCCATAGATACATTTTAGATTTAAGTGATATGGGGTTGCCCATTTACGCAGAACAAGGTCGCAACGGAGGATATAAAGTATTAACGAATAGAGTAATTCCGCCTATTTTATTTACCGAAGAAGAAGCAGTCTCCATCTTTTTTGCCTTTCAATCTTTAAGCTACTACAGAGACTTGCCTTTTAATACAGAAATCAATTCTGTTACTCATAAACTATATAGCTCTCTACAGAATGAGGCGAAAGCGAAAGTTGATAAAATACGTTCTTATATCGCCTTTTGGAATCCAAAGAGAACAATTGATACACCACTTTTAAACGAAGTGTTAACTGCCGCTATTGAAAATAAAAATTTACACTTTCAATACGAATCTAAATCGGGGATAAAAACAAAACATGTTCATCCTATTGGTGTATATGCTCACGACGGTTTATGGTACTTACCATCCTATGACTTCAGTAGAAAAAAAGTATTACTGTATCGCATTGATCGTATTCTTTCTATATTATCAACGGAAGAAAATAAGAATACATTCATGAATTTAGAAGAGTGGTTTGCCTCTAACTCTAACGTAGTACACAATCCTACTCAGTTACATGTTTTACTATCAACAGAAGGTGTACGCCAATGTAAAAGCGTTCCTTACCTTGAAGAATTCGTTGTAGTAAACGAAGACGGGACAGGATATATACATTCAACAATTGATAAAGGTGAAATTAATTTTATTACGCCTTTATTTTATAGGCTTGGAAAAGATGCAAAAGTGTTAGAACCGAAAGAATTGATAGATTGTTTACGTATACGTGCGAAAGAAATTTTACATATGTATGAAGACGAAAAAAGCTACTAAATATAAGCAGCTTTTTTCGTCGATTTGTTTCTATTATTTTGACTGTTGACGAATATCGAACCACCAACGATTTTTCTCATTCATATTCTCAGTGCCACTAAACCCACTGTAACGGAAAGCATCAAGGAAGATTGAATCTAGCTTATCCTCATCTACAAAATAACCTAAGTTAACCTTTACCGTTTGGCCAGGTCGGATACTACCAATATTGTAAAAGCTTTTCCCGTCTCCGTGAGGTTCTAAATAATCAACTTCGCCCGTCATAATATTTTTTTCAGCAATTCCATCTCTTTCAGCGTAATTCCATACATTACCCTTACTTTTAAGCACTTGTATGGATGGATGCATATAGATTTCTTCTGTCGCCTGTTTACCTATATTTTTCACTGTTGTTGTCAAGTAAACAAATTTAGGATGAATTAATTTTGACTCTACTAATTGATCAATTGAATCTTTACCATTTCCAACTTTATATTCATCCCGTCTATATGGTATCAATTGTCCAGCTTGATCCAAAGCCTGATTCCTGCTTAATATTCCTAAACCAAGTTCATTAAAGTTTTCTTGTTTAAAATCTTTGATTGAATCAAAAACTTCAACTTTTTCTATCACATATTCAATTTTGCTGTTATCCATGATAATCGTTACTGGAACCTTTTGTCCTATATGAAATAGTCGTTTACTATCTTTTTTCAAAGGAATCACCTTAGTTTTTTTAGGCTTACTTTCTTCGCTAAAATACTTTTTATCATAATCTGTTATATGTGATGCCTTTTCTTTTGACGTAGGCTCAAGTGAAATATTCCCTAACACATCCACCATTTGTTCTTCGTTTATATCGCTTCCAATATAACTTTGTAACATGATCCCTTCTTCCTCAAAGAATAGAAAAACTACCCTGTCCATCATTAAATCTTTGTTACCAGTTTCTCTATGGACAATTACTGCCTTCTTACCATTTATCTCTTTTTCTTCATAACTTTTCGAGTACAGAGTTGGAAAATCTGAATTTCTCCCTACTCTCCAAAGAACGAATGAAAAGCCTCCATTTGCATAGTTATCTTTAAATGAATATTTCATAGCACTGTCATCAATTGCTTCCATATTTTCTGGCAATTTACCAATCTTCAACTTATACCACTGATCACTCTTTTTCGAATCCTTATTTGTTAAGGAAACGTTTACTTCGTAATTTTGTTTTTGAACAATCATATTATAGACTTTCACTGCACCAAAAACAGTTGTCGGCATACCAATTAATAAACAGGCAGCAGCGATTAACATACGATGTCTTTTACGCTTTTTCTGTGGTTGCTCGCCCTTCAGCTTCATTTCTTCCATAAACAATTTCTTTTTACGCGTATATGTATGTGAAAATTCATGTTGTTCTTCGAGTTTATCAAAATCATCTAAAGCAATTTTTTCAGCAAGGTCATACATTTCTTTGGAGTTCTTTGAATTCGTCATGTTGTATACCTCCTATCATATTTTGAACTCGTTTTCGAGCACGCTCAAACTGCTTACGGACATTAGCCTCCGTTATTCCCATGACACTTGAAATTTCTTGATACGTTAAGTTATAGAAGACTTTGTACTTAAATACCTGTCTATTAGATTCATTTAACTCTTTTAGCAATGTATCAATTTGAACCTCAGACATTTTACGTTTTTCCCACTCTTCGATATTTTCATCTACTGCTTCTTTTGATTCTCTTTCATATTCTTCTAAAAATGTTTCATGTCGTTTATTTTTCCGGTAGCTATCAATCGCCTTGTTTTTCGCGACCCTCAAAATGTAACGTTTAAGCTCTTGAGTAGCCAAGCTATGAAGCTTTTCCAAGTTCTTATAAAGAGTAATAAACGTCTCTTGAACCGCATCTTCGGCCTGCTGAATATTATTTAAAATAGAATACGCTACATAATAAATCTTTTGTTCATACAACTCATATAGCTCTTCCATCTTTTCATAATCGTTGTTTGTAACTTTCATATAATTCCTCCTCTCACTCTATATAACGAATGAGCGCTATACTTTGTGACACTGCAAAATCTTTTTATAGATAAAATTTAATAATAGAATAAATAAAAGCCCAATTTCTCTATTTTAACTGAGAAATTGGGCTTTTTAATATTAGAATTTTCCTGACTGTATCTCTAAAAAATTCTTTTACACCTTTTCCATATGCAGTATTTTCTCTATCGCTTCTTTTAACAAATTCTTTGTCTCTTCAAAGTTATAACTCTTCTTTTCTCCTAGCTGTACCGTATAAAACTCGGCAAATGAGCGCTCTTTATATCTCGGTACAACATGCATATGATAGTGCGTAAGTTCATTAAAGATTCCACCATTTTGACAAATCGTAATTCCGTCAGGTTTATATAATGCCTTAATCGCTTTTGCAATCAGCTTAGAAGCTTCCATAATCGATTTTGCTACAACATCATCTAATTCATCTACCTCTAAAACATGTCGCTTTGGCACAATTAAAGTATGTCCTGGATAGAAAGGTTCATGATCTAAAAAACAAGTTACATAGTCATCTTCATATACTTTATATATCATTTCTTCTTCGTTTGCTAATTTACAACCTAAACATTTCATAATACTTCCCCCTCTGTTAAAAACATAAAAACGTGAGAGCCGTATTCTCACGTTTTTATCTTTCACTTTATCAATTCAATTGTTTCCGTAACCTTTATACTATCTTTTACAGATTGAACAATTGTGCAATTTTTCACTGCAAGCTGTAGCGCCTTGTCCAACTGCTCTTCTGTAATGTTTTCTGCTTTAATTTTATAGTGCAAATGAACACTTTCAACTGGTTTTGATAATGCTTCACTTCTACCAATTTCAGTTTCGATTGTAAACGTATCATATGTAATACGTTTCTTTTCTAAAATTGTTCGAAAGACAATTGCACTACATCCTGCGATAGAAGAAATGAGTAATTGTAACGGTGAATACCCGTTTTCTTTTCCAATCGCTAATTGACCATACGATAAATCTGCTTCTATATCATCGTGTTTGATTGTTAGTTTCATTTGTTTTTTCCATCTCCACTTTCATCGGTTTCTGCCGTTTCTTACTCATATAATAATATATATAGCAGAAAATGATAAATGGAATACCACAGTATAACGCCATTCTTTGTTCAGGAATAAACGCTAAACTAATAACAACGATACTATTTGTAATTAAAGCTAAAATAGGAACAATTGGATATAACGGTGTTCTATATTTTAAGTCCTCTAACTTTCCTCCGCCTTTTATATACTGACTTCTAAAGCGCAGTTGCGATAAAGCAATAATGATCCAACTTGATACGGCTGATAAACCAGCTATAGATAATAAGTACATGTATACTGTATCTTCTGCAAGGAAACTTGTGAATAAAGAAAGGCCAGCTACCGCAATCGTTACAACTAGTGCTGTAATTGGAATACCACGCTTATTTACTTTTTGGAAAGATGCTGGTGCCATTCCTTCATTTGCAAGTGACCATAATATACGAGTTGCCGCATATAATCCTGAATTCGCTACGGATAGTAACGCTGTAATAATAACGAAGTTCATAATATCAGCTGCGTATGGAATACCAATTTTATCAAATACAACTACAAATGGACTTTCAATTACCCCTGCTTCTTTCCAAGAAATTAATCCTACTAAAATCGTCATTGTTAAAATGAAGAATAACATAATGCGCCATACTGTATTACGGATCGCACGTGGAATTGTTTTTTCTGGATTTTCACTTTCTCCCGCTGCAATCCCGATTAACTCTGTTCCTTGGAACGAGAAGTTAACTGTAATCATTGTAAGTAATACGGCAGCTAGTCCATTCGGGAATAACCCACCATCACTTACAAAGTTAGAGAAAAGAGGTGCTGCTTCTTTTCCATCGTATGGTAAAAAACCTAGTAATGCACTACCACCAAGAACAACAAATGCAAGAATTGTAATTACTTTAATACTAGAGAACCAAAATTCTAATTCAGCATAGCTTTTCGCCGAAATTGCGTTTGAAGCATATAAAATAACGCCGAATACGAGACACCATACCCAAACATCAACATTCGGAAACCATCTTTTCATCATTAAACCGATTGACGTTAATTCTAGTCCTACTGTTACTGCCCAGCCAAGCCAATATAGCCAGCCGATCATAAAGCCCGTTCCTGGTCCAATAAACTTCGTTGCATACTTTTGGAAAGAGCCTGAAACTGGCATTGCTACCGTTAACTCTCCAAGACAAAGCATTGTTAAATACATAATAAATCCGCCCACTAAATATGAAAGGATGGCCCCCCCTGGTCCAGCCTGATTAATGGTGTAACCTGAACCTAAGAAAAAACCAGTTCCGATTACACCACCAAGTGCGATCATAAATAAATGTCTACTCTTCATCGTACGATGTAATTTCTCATTCGTTGGTTGCTGCATCTAAATCCTCCCCCTACAAATATACCCCTATATCTTGTTAAAATTTTCTGATAATAAAAATATACACGAAAGCGGTTACAATTTCTATATAAAATTAAAACTTTTCTGATAAAATAATATAAAAAATCGAATTATTGTAAGATTTAGATTCTATTTAGAGGAAAATAAGGAGAAACAAGGAAAAAACCCTTACATATATTGTAAGGGTCAACGAAGTTCTAACCTTCTCGATAAAATTGATAAACTATAATTTACGATAAAATACACACAAGCTACTACTATAAACGTCGGAATCATATAATTTACATTTTGTCCGCTAATAATTTGAGCATTATGCATAAGCTCTGGTAGTGATATAACGACTGCTAGCGATGTATCTTTCAGCAATGAAATAAACTGACTGACAAGTGGCGGAACCATTCTTCTTAATGCTTGTGGTAAAATAATATGCCAAAGTGCTTGAACATACGTTAATCCTGAAGATCTTGCGGCCTCAATCTGTCCTTTTTCAATAGATAATAGGCCACTTCGAACAATTTCAGATATCATTGCTGATTCAAATATTGTTAAAGCAACAATTGTAGCTGTTATAATTTCTAATTTCAAGCCTGCTTCTGGAAGTGCAAAATACGTGAAAAATATAATTAAAAGTAGTGGTAAGTTTCGAATCACTTCAACGACAATTCCTAATATTTGTGAGACGACAGGGATTTTCATGTAGCGCAATATTCCTATTACGCTACCAATAATAAAACTAAGTATAATCGCTACGAGCGCTACCTCTAACGTTATAAGTAATCCTTTTAATAAAAAGAGGATATGATCTCCTGTAATTGCTCCCTTAAAATCCATTTACACCGCCTCCTTTGCTAAGCGTTTTTCTAAATAACGCACTAGCATACTGAGCGGAATTGTTAATATTAAATAAAACATCCCGACAAATATATAGACATCGAACGTAACAAGTGTCTTCGTTGAAATTAAGTCTCCTTGATACATTAAATCCGTACCAGCGATAATTCCGAGTATGGAAGAGTTTTTTACTAAATTGAGAAATTGATTTCCTAAAGGAGGGATTACGATTTTCATCGCTTGAGGTAAAACGACATGGTACATCGCTTGCGTATAAGTCAACCCTGAAGAACGTGCTGCTTCCATTTGACCTTTCGCAACGGATAAAATACCAGCGCGAATGACTTCAGCAATAAACGCTGCAGTATATACGGTAAGCGTAACTGTTCCTGCTACAAAACCATTTAAAGTAATTCCTACTACAGGTAAAGCGAAATAGAATATAAATGCAATTAATACGAGCGGAATATTTCTTACAAATTCTACAATAGCAGCTCCTAACCAATTTAAAATGCGAATCGGTGCAATACGCATTACCGCCAATACTACCCCTAAAATAAAACTGCCTATTAATGCAATTACACTAGACATCACTGTATATTTAAAGCCCTCTAAATACATATCAATGTTATTCGTTAATATAGAAAAATCAGGCACATACTCTCCCCTCTTTCTTTGCAAGAAGAGGATGAGCATCCCTCATCCCCTCACTCTTACTATTCACTGGGAATAAAGCCCCACTAATTAAAGTTTCACTTTACTACTCTTGCTTTTGTCCAATCCATTTCTCATACAGTTTGTCATACTCTCCGTTCGCCTTCATATCTTTTAGCAAGCTATTAATCTCTTTCGTCAAATCATCTGCACCTTTTTGCACAGCAATTCCGTATGGCTCATCCGTAAAAATTTTCCCTACAACTTCATAATTTGAATCTTGTTTTGCCATGCCGTAAAGAATTGCATTATCTGTCGTTAAAACATCACCTTTTCCTGCTTTTAACGCCGTAAATGCCTCACTGTAATTTTCAAATTCTAATACAGTCGCTTCCGGTGACTTTTGACGAATGTTATTTGTAGATGTTGAACCTTTTACTGCTAACACTTTTACGCCCTTTTTCACATCATCAATACTTTTAATATCGCTCCCTTTTTTCACGAGTAACGATTGCCCTGCTTTAAAATATACATCTGAAAAATCTACCTCTTTTTTACGTTCTTCCGTAATTGTCATTGTTGCGATAATTGCATCAATGTCACCGTTTTTCAGTAGTGGAATACGCGTTTTAGACGTTACTTCTTTTAATTCTAGTTTCTTTTCATCTCCGAGAATTTTTTTCGCAAGCGCCTTTGCAACATCAACATCAAATCCTTCTACCTGCCCTGTTGAAGGGTTTTTCAATCCAAATAAGTTCGTATCATTCTTCACCCCAACTACTAGTTTCCCTCGCTTCTTAATTTGCTCTATGGCCCCGCCTTGCTTCGTATTCGTTTCTTTCGCCTCATCTTTTTTACTTCCGCACCCAGCAACGACAAGTACGAATAAACATGAAAATACAATTAAGGTGAACAACTTTTTCATTTTAAGCATAAAATTCCTCCTTTAATGATTTAACACTCGACTTAAAAATAAACGTGCTCTTTCTTGTTCAGGACTCGCAAAAAATTGCGCCGGTGTTGTATCCTCAATAATCTTGCCATCATCCATAAATAAAATCCTATCTGCTACTTCTCGCGCAAATCCCATCTCATGCGTGACGACGACCATCGTCATCCCTTCTTTAGCTAACGTTTTCATAACATCAAGCACTTCTCCAATCATCTCTGGATCAAGAGCAGACGTAGGCTCATCAAATAGCATAATTTCTGGCTGCATCGTAAGTCCCCTAGCAATCGCTACCCTTTGCTGTTGACCTCCTGATAATTGATGTGGATATACACCTGCCTTCTCCGGGATTCCTACTTTCTCTAAATAAAACATCGCTGTTTTCTCTGCTTCTTCTTTTGAAATTTTATTTACTTTAATCGGTGCTAGTGTAATATTTTGAAGAACTGTTTTATGCGGGTATAAATAAAAATGCTGAAAAACCATCCCAATATTTCGGCGTAATTCATTCATATCTGTTTTTTTATTGTGCACTTCTGTATTTTGTACAATTAATTCTCCATCTGTAATGGTCTCCAATTGATTTATACACCGAAGTAATGTGCTTTTCCCTGATCCTGAAGGACCAACAACTACTACCACTTCACCTTTTTTTACTTGCACATTAATATTTTTCAAAACTTGAAAGTTACCGTAATATTTATTTACGTTACGAAACTCTATCAACATACTCCCCCCTTCCCCTCAACAAAGCATGTACATTCTTTTTATATTCAAAAATAGTCCCAAAAATAACTTCTCGCTTCATTTTCGCCCATAAAAAAAGCAAAGGGATTTCCCTTTGCTCCTTCATTTCTATTCTATTAAGATACTTCTTCCTTCTTATCTTTTCCGTATTCATGCTCCCAAAAATCAGCGTTTTTAATTCCTAATGGGCCCGGATCGAATACTGGATCTTTACCTTCTTTTTTCTGTTTTTCATAATCCTTTAATGCAACTAATGCTGGCTTTTGTAATAATAAAATCGCGATAATATTAACCCAAGCCATAATACCTACACCGATATCGCCTAAAGCCCAAGCTGTTGCTGCTGTTTTTATACAGCCATAGAATACTGCTCCTAAAAATACAAACTTTAGTATCAGGGACAGCCAAGGACGATCCTTATCACGATTTAAGTACGCGATATTCGTTTCTGCAATGTAGTAATACGCCATTATCGTTGTAAATGCGAAGAATAATAGCGAGATTGCGACGAAACCGTTTCCAAAACCAGGGAATACAGATTCCACCGCTGCCTGTGTATATCCAGGTCCTGGCTGCGCACCGTTTAGTTTATTAACGATAAAGTTTTTTCCGCTTGCATCAAATACGTTATACATGCCTGTAATAATCATCATAAATGCTGTTGCTGAACAAACAAATAATGTATCAATGTAAACGGAAAATGCTTGCACTAAACCTTGTTTAGCTGGATGTGATACTTCTGCAGCTGCTGCTGCGTGTGGTCCAGTTCCTTGTCCTGCTTCATTGGAATAAATGCCACGCTTTACTCCCCAAGAAATTGCCAAACCGATAATACCACCAAAAGCTGCTTCTAATGCAAATGCACTTTTAATAATTAACATAAATGCTTCTGGCAATTTTTCAATATTCATAGCAACAATGACGCAAGCTACTAAAATATAACCTATTGCCATAAACGGTACGACAACTTGAGCTACGTTAACGATTCGCTTTACTCCACCGAAGATGATAAGAGCTAATACAACAACTAATAAAGCCCCTGATACGGTAGTGTTAATCCCAAAAGCTGTTTCTAAACTTACCGCAATACTATTTGCTTGCACACCTGGCAGTAAAAGCCCTGTTGCAAGAATTGTTGCTGCAACGAATACTAAAGCATACCATTTAACCCCTAAACCTTTTTCGATGTAATAAGCCGGACCACCTCGGAACTGCCCTTGATGTTTCGTCTTATATATTTGTGCTAGTGTCGATTCTACATAAGCAGAACCTGCTCCTAAAAAGGCTACTGCCCACATCCAAAATACAGCTCCTGGCCCACCGAATGCAACCGCTGTTGCTACCCCAGCTATATTTCCTGTCCCAACGCGTCCTGATAAAGAAAGTGCTAACGCTTGGAATGAAGAAACACCAGCCTCTGATTTTTCTCCCTGAAATGTAAGCTTCACCATTTCTCCTACGTGCCTTACTTGTAAAAACTTCGTTCGAATGGAAAAATATAAACCTACTCCTAAACATAAATAAACAAGTGCGGGACTCCAAACAATATTATTTAACCAATTTACGAAAGCTTCCACTATTCCCCCTCCTTCTTTATAAAGAATATTCAGAATATATATAAAATTATAAGTGTATACCGAATCTATAACAATATTATTTTAATAAAACAAACATATTTTTGTATAAAAAAACAAAGCATACATTTATTTTGTATGCTTTATTTTGAACAAAATGTATTATATATTCACAATTGCTTCTTTGCTTACAATTCTTTCATATAATTCTTCAGATAATTCCCTGAATTTATCTGGCATATCTTTCCCTTTAAATTTCTTTTGGAGCGTGCCGTATAGACCTATGTCACGCAAACGTAAAAATAGTGGTAATGATTCATACCAACTATCCGCCAGTCTGTGCTCATACTCATAGCCTTTCCGTAACACTTGTAGCTGGTTACGAGCAAATTCTGTCTTCTCTTCCGCTGTCCACGGTGTAAATAGAACAGAGTAATAGAGAACCATCGCTAAATCGTGTATAAAGTAATTATAAGCCGTATCATCAAAATCAAAGATCGTTAGCTCTTTTCCATCATAATGAAAATTACCCGGATGAATATCACCGTGCATAAGGCCGAACGTTCCTCTTTCAATTGGAAGAGCCTTTATTTCATCCATTAATACCGCAGCAATTTTTTTCACTTGATCATCTTCTAATTCATTAACAATCCCACTCTCATCTTCTTCCCACGTATCACGATAATCCGTTTTAGGATAGTTCATTGTTAGACGATGCAGTTGTCCAATCGTTTTCCCCCAAGCTTCAAAGAGAGGCTCGCCCCAATAAGGCGATTCTTCTCCTTTTACTTGCTCACCTTTCGCGTATGTAAATAAGGAAGCAAAAAAGAAAGTTCCATCCTCTGCTACTATTTCTTCTACAAGATTTTGAGACGTTGAATAAAGAGGTCCAGCTACCTTTGCCCCATTCTCCGCGACATATCGTAAAAAATCTAGTTCAGCTTCAACTTCTTTTTTAGAACGATGAGAAGAGTGGGTTAAACGTAATACGTAATCTTCACCACGATCGCCCTTCGCCTTAAAAATATAATTTTCAAAATCTCCAAGCGGCTTGTCTTCCACTGTTACATGAAACAAACTCGCTGCTCTTTTTAAAATCTCTTTCGTAAAAACACGTTCTACAGCTATTTCCATATGTATCCCTCCTATATATCTTCTTAATTCGACATAAATGTGAGAAGTACTGCTATGAATAATCTAAAAACAAAAAAGGTTGATTCACTAAATCAACCTTTACACTATTAAAAGTTCTATTTATCAATTCTTCATCAATTGATTCTCATATATAACATTTATTTTTATTTCTCTTCACCTTTTGTCTGCATTGAATTGAAAGTCCAATTTAATTTTAATGAATCTCCTTGAAATACATTTTGCTCTTCATCGTTATCTACAAATGTGAACATTACATAAAACGTATCATCATCACCAGGAGCAAGTCCATTTCCTTCTCGGTCTACAACACCTTTTTGTACAAGATCAGGAATACTTCCGTTTTGCGTAGCTACCTTTAATTCAGATAATGTAGTAGACCAAATTGGAACTTCATTTTTATCCAAATTCCACAAGAAATCAACACGGATATGATCACCAAAATCAGCATTCCCATTATCCCCTTTCGCATCGATTACACTGTAATCTGTCAGGAGTTTCACATCTCCTATTGCTAAGGTTCCTTTGTTCACTAATTGAAAACCACGCTCCATTTCATCACCTGGTTTCATATTATCGACATTAATAACAACTTTAGGATCAACACTCAAATCTAAAGTACCCGCTGCAAACTTGTTTTGTGATACTTCCTTATCACTAAAATACGCATATGTTCCCCCGCCAATTAAAGATAAACCAAGCGCTGCAGTTATAACACCCATACCAAGTTTTTTCTTCATACTCATTTTACAAGTCCTCCTATGTTTAGAGTTCAAACTACAAACCTAATTTCCATCCCACAAACAATAATAATTAACCAACTCCCTTGTCCCATAACGAAAGCGAACTACCTTTAAACTAATTACTTCATGTACTCAAACAACTATTACTTTTAAAATAACCGGTAATGTTACCGGTTATTTGTTAGCCAATCTCATTTCATTTTATATTCATTGTCTTATTGCATTATTTACTCTAGAAGTTTGCCCACTTATTTTTTTGGTTCTAAGCCAATAGAGCGTAAGATTTTATCTAATGTCACTGGCCCTACATTTTCTTTCGGTTTCTGATTTTCTTTAGCATCTGGGCCCTTTTTCAAGAAGTTTTTCTCAATTAAACGAACATCCGTTTCATCTACAATACCATCTTGATTTATATCTCCATCTTTTACAGATACTTTTCCTTTTCCATACGATAAAGCTGCTATTCTAGCATCTTGAATATCTACCATTTTATCGCCGTTTACATCACCTGCAAGGTTATCATCCATGTCAGCTCTAAAGTTTTGTCCCACTAATTCTCCATCCTGCAGTTTCCCTATTTTTGTTGTTAATTTACTATTTAAATGACCTGGCATTTCTACGAAAATATCATATTCTTTATCGCTTACTGGGACACTATGAATTTCAAATTGCCCGTTATCACCAATCGTTCCTGTATATTTCTTTCCATCCTTGCCAACTGCGTACACTTTTGCTCCTAGTTTTGTATAGTCTTTCTTACCTAAATACCCCTCTTCATTCAAGAAAGCTTCCGGTCCAATATATCCTGTAACTGTTGAATGTTTCGAAACAATAGCAAAAGATTTATCTTTAAACGCAGGAATCTCAATGCCTCCTGATGCACCAGCTTTTGTATAAGAGAACTTATCTACTCCAAATGCAGTTAAATCATTAAAGTATTCATCGTTCGTCATCTCGAATGTAACATCTAAAAATGGTGTATCTCCATCTAATCCTTTAAATTCTTTTCCTTCCAATGATGCGCCAACTTTCACCTTGTTTTCCCAACCTCCATCTTCACTTATCTTCGGATCTTCTAATTTAAGGTTCAGTCCATGTTGTTTTACATATTCCGTAAGTGCTGGATTTGGTTTCACATCTGTAAATTTAAATAGCTGCTTGTAATAAGGAATTTCAAATGTACCTGACATAAGCTGTTTTACATTATTAAGATTCAAAGTTAACGTAATTTTCTCTCCTAATTTGATTTTATCTTTGTCATAACTTGGAACAGCGTATTCTGTCCCTTCCTTTACAAAGACGTAATCTTTATATCCAGTTGCCATATTCCCTGCAGTGGCAAGGTCATATCCAAATAATCTTAAATTTAACGGCTCATTTATTTCCTCTGGAAGTACTCCAAATTTAAAATCACCATTTGCTTGAATTGTATTCAGCCAACCTGATGGGAAGGCTGAGTTTTGATAATATACAATTTGATTCGCTTTTTGATCATACTGCAAGCCTTTTGCCTTTAATGCGTCTACTGTAGAATCATAAATATTACCATGCACCCATAATGCATGTTGGCCGTCTTCTTCTTTAAACATGGAATCATTGACTTCGTGTATACCAGGTTGTACATCTTTAAATTTCATTTCAGGTATTACATTATCAATGATAATGCTATCGCCTTTTGTATAAGATTTTCCTTCTTTATCATATCCAACGAAGTTCAATTCGTAATCTCCATCAGGCAACATAACAGGCTTATCCGCAATTGGATGAGCTGGATCTCCTGTGAATGGAAGTACATACCCTCCCATACCAGAAAACATCATATATTCAAGATTCGGTGTTAGACTACTTGCATCAAGTGTACCAACGACTCCTAATGCCTTCCCTGTCTTTCGGTCCTTCACAACTGCATCAATAGTTTCAAGAGGACTATTTAGTTTAAATGTCAAAGGCGAACTTGGTCTCTCCATAAACGGATGGAATTTAGATGCATCTGTTGCCATTGCATCTCTCAGTAAATCTACAGACGCAATCCCTTTTTCTGTGAATTTAACTGCAAATGGTACTTGATATACTTCTTTTTCATTGTTTTTATTTGAAATATGAATATAGCCCTCATATCTACCAAATTCAGCGTTTTCTGGAATGATAATTTCAGGGCTAATTTCCTCTGATGTACTAGGAGCTACTTTAATAGAATCTGGTACATTTAGCTTCACACCATTCTTCGCTGCATCTTGCACACCTACACTTGTAGGTGAAAACTCTACTTCTAATTTAAACTCTTTCCCATCAGTTTTACTACTGTTCTTAATTAAGACTTTTCGACTATCTTTAATAGGACCATTTTCAATTTGATTTTTATACCCAAACGCAATAGAACCTGTTTTTTCTTCAATTTCTACTTCTTCATCATCTACAACATTTGATGTTTTATCGACAACCTCGATAGATGTATCTGCATGAACTGCACGATATGCATCAATTCGTCCAGAGCCCACCTCAAATACAGAACGCTCTTCTTTTAAGTCAACTGCGGTATTCATAAGTGCTTCTTTTACTTCAAATGGACTATAGTTTGGATGTTCTTGTAAAATGAGTGCCGCTACCCCTGCAGTATGAGGAGTTGCCATAGATGTACCTGACATACGTCCATACGCTACCGGATAATTTTCTCCATCTTTTGGATCATTAATATATTCAGGAACAGTTGAGAAAATAGACACACCTGGTGCTACAATATCCGGCTTAATATCATCTGTCTTAGTTGCAGGACCACGGGAGCTGAAATCAGCTAAGTGATCTCCCTCTGTTTTTATATTACTAAGTTCTCCAAATGCTAACGACACATCTCCTTGCACAGCTTTTGCTTGTAATTTCTCACCATCTACTTTTGTTAAGCGGAACGATGGAATGGATGAAGTACTTTCCCCAAGATAACTTGTAATTTCACCATCTACATTGTTGTATACGATTACCGCCTTTGCGCCTGCTTCCTTAGCATTTTTAATTTTTTCATCAAATGTAATCTCACCGCGTTGGATAAGAGCTAACTTCCCTTTCACATCTTTCCCTGTAAAATCATCTGTTTTCCCAAGCCCTGCATATACAACCGATAAGGATTGCCCTTTCAAATCTTCAATCTTATCAGTAAAGCTTTTTCCAAGTAGCATCATCTTATCTACATGTACATCACCTGCATCGGCGGAAAACGTTGGGATAGTCATTGCAGCGTCACTTGCTCCAACTGTAATTGGAAGTGCCGCTGCACTAGGTGATCCAATGGTACCTTCTCCCGGACCACTATTACCTGCTGCTACTATCGTAACAACACCTGCTAACATTGCATTGTTCACTGCGATAGAAGTAGGATATAAAGGATCATTAATAGATGCTCCTAGTGATAAGTTAATAACATTCATATCATCTTTCACTGCTTTATCAATCGCAGCAAGAATACCGCTTGTTTGTCCACTTCCATACGGACCTAATACGCGATATGAATATAAATCTACATCTGGAGCAACGCCCTTCACTGCATAATCCACACTATTCTGTTTGTCTGCAGCAATTGTCCCAGCTACATGCGTACCATGGGATGTATAATATGCACTTCCATCATAAATCTCAGGGTATCCTCCAGAATTTTGCCAATCCTTATACGTTGTCTCCATTGGATCGGCATCATTATTCACAAAGTCCCATCCTTTTATTGAGTTCGGATCTATTTTGCTTGGATCTTCACCTTGCTTTGCACGATATCCCTTATATGCATCTTTCAAATCCGGGTGGTTGTAATCAATACCTGTGTCCAGTACACCTACCTTAATTCCTTTACCTGTTATTTTTTCATCATGCAGCTTGTCCACACCAATTTGTGGTACACTATCTGCCATTTTTGGTTCAACAGCAGTCTTAGCTGTTTCTTTCGGCAAATCAATTTTAACCTCATGATCTTCCCATACGCGCTTAACGATACCGGTACGAACTAGGTCTTCAATCATATTCGCAGGTAAAGAAATTGCTACCCCATTAAAAGCATTCTTATATTCTCTTGTTATTTTTGCAGATTTTAAATTTGTTCCTTTCTCTTTATTCTTTTGAAGCTGTTCAAGCTCTGCTTTAAATCCTTTATGTGATGCCTCTACCTTTTGTTCCGCATTTGAAAGAGCTACCTTTTTCCCTTTAGCCGCTTGTTTTAATACCTCAATTTTGCTAGGTGCTTGCTTAAATTCTATAATCACATTCACATTATTAGGACTTGCTGTATTGATACCTGGCGAAATAACAAAACCTGGTTTAGCATCTAACGTTTTTAAGGCATTACGTTGTTCCTTGGTAAGACCTTTCAAGATAGCATTTGCATCATCAATTCCAGTTAAAGTAGATGTATTTACCTCTTCCGCTAATACGTTATATGGAATTCCTTGTGACAATAACATTCCAACTGTTAACGTTCCAATAAGAATCTTTCCAAATTTCCCTCGTTTCATATTGCATCTCCTCATTATTAATATTATTTTTTGAAACAAATTGATTCTTAAATTCCCACTTAGCATTGGAAACTCTATCAATCTTAATTTTTTGTATCATGAAAGATTTCCAACACTACTACAATCCCCATACCTCATATAGCTAATCACTCACTTTACTCTTTCTATAGAAGCCCCCCATCATTTATTTTCAACAAAAGATTTTCACAAAATGAATTATTAATAGGATTAAAATATAATTCTATTTTTATTATTCCACATTTAGATTATTCTGAAAATTAATCAAAAGGAGTATCTTTTCTCTAAGGATTCTATGCCTAAATAGTACAAAAGAACTATCTTGTCCTTTATTCTTTGTGATACAGAATAAAGCAACACGATAGTTCTTTGAAAGATCTCTTATTTAATCTAACGGAACCAATTGATTTCGAACTGCATAAATAACTGCTTGCGATCGACTTTTCACATTTAACTTTTTAAAAATTTTATTGATGTGAATTTTAACTGTTTTATCACTAATATATAAAACCTCAGCAATTTCTTTATTACTAAATCCTTTTACTAATTCAAAGAGAATTTCCTTTTCACGTTCCGTCAGTTCATTTTCATTTGATTCTACTTTCATTTTTTGCTGATGATATGTAATTAATTTTTTAGTCATACGCGGATGAATAACTGAATCGCCTCGATATAACATTCGAATTGCTGCTACTACCTGCTCTGATGATGAATCCTTCAATAAATAACCATCAGCCCCAGCCTGAAGTGCGTCCATTAAATACTCATCGTGCTCATACATTGTAAACACAAGTACTCGGCAATTCGGATATTTTTTTTTCACTAACTCTGTTGCTTCAATTCCATTTTTCCCTGGAAGGTTAATATCCATCAAAATACAATCTGGTCCGCATTCTTCTACTTTTCCCAATACTTCATCCCCAGAGCTGGCTTCTCCAACCACTTTCATATCAGATTCATCCTCTAGTATGCTCCGAATTGCATCCCGTAAAAAAGCATGATCATCTACTACTAATATTTTAATCATTTTACGCACCCCTTGTTTGTGAATCTGGAATTAACAGTGTAATTTCTGTCCCTCTCCCTACAGAACTATCAATCTGTAAAGTAGCCCCTAATTGGTCAGCTTGTTCATTCATATGTAATATACCATAATGTGGCTCATTCTTTGTTTTAACCATAGACTCAAATAGTGAAAAGCCAACTCCATTATCCTTAACCCTTAAAAGCACGTGCTCACTTTGATAACTGAGTAAAACATCTGCCTTTTTTGCTTGTGCATGTTTTACAATGTTTTGCAAACTCTCTTGTAATGTATCAAATATAACTCTTTCTTTTAAAAAACTAAGCGGACGTGCATGACCTCTTTCATGATATGTAATGTCTAGTTCATATTCTTGTTTTAAAGATTTTATTTTACTTGCTATCGCCTGTTTAAGTCCTAATTGTTGTGTCGGATATGGTTTTAAAGCATAAATAGAATAGCGAACTTCTCCTAGGCTTCCTCTTAAATCTTTTATGCTTTTCTCTACTACTTGCTGCATATCTATTGGTTTATCACGGTACTTTTTCTGCGCGGATTCTAGTTGGTATATCACCCCGGCTAATGTTTGTGCAATACCATCGTGAATTTCACGGGCGATTCTATTTCTTTCTTCTAAGATCATTCTTTTTTCCTGTTCAGAAATCAATATCCTTGTTTTAACTACGTTAGCTAATTGGTTAGAAAATGTAGCTAACGACTGTACATCTTCCGGAAAGAAACCCGCATTTCTACTTTTCCCTGCAACAAACATTCCGACTAGTTCATCATTTACAATAAGAGGAAAATATACAAGTGAGCGTATAACACTATCAAATATTTCATCTCCAGGAGCCGTACCAATTTTCCAATCATTAAATACAAGATTTTTAGAAAGTCCTTCAAATGCCCTGAACTTTTCCGAATCATCAGACACATCAGAGCGGACTTTCCCATCTTTTAACAGAATATTCCAGTTACCATCATCTTTTGTCCATATTACATATGCTTGTATGCCAAAAAAACCTTTAAGTGCTTGTTTAATATGTTTCAAGTTTCCTCCGGTTAATCCTCGACTAATTTCGGTCGTAATAAGAAATAACTCATATAATCGTTCCTTTTCCATCCTTATCCGTACAGAAAAAGAACTAATAACTGACGTTGCTACAAGTGGAAAAAAGAAAAACAGTACTGTAATCTCGTTTACTCCCACACTATATGTACTAATTAATACGTGCATCAGTGCCGCATAAGAGAAACCAAAAGTTTCGCAAAGAAATACCGTTACAGTTTTTTTATACCACTGATAGATTGAATATGGCTGCGGAAGGAGTATCATTAACAAATCGTAAAAGCGGTTGTTGAAAAAACAAAAAAACACGCAAAATAATAACAAAGATATTAAATTTTCATACAGAGCTGACATAACTATCTTATTAATTAATAAGGACGTACATTTGTTTGAAAACCATTCGGCCAAGATTAAACTAAGTGCATGCTGAGTACTATTAAATAACATTCTTTGTATCGGTGAACGACGATGCAGGTGAATAATTAGCGTAACGAGTACAATAGCAACAATAGTTATATGGATTCCAAACTGCCAACCCATAGCGTAAATGATTGGAAAGGTAAGCGAACTAGTTCCTCTCCAAAACCTTACAGGAAAATACTCTGCAATCCCCATAAATATTAACAACAATATTAGTATTGTTGAATGAGAAGGGATTTTAATTTCAAGTAAAGATATAGTTATAGTAACCAAACCAAGAAAAGAAATAAAATAAAGATAAAAACTAGCAATCTTTTCTCTCATAAAGATAGAATTTACCTCCTTCAAAACAACCCCTTCTTTCTTTATAAAACTTCATTTTCTCTATTATCCAATAAAAAACCGGCACTGGCAAAATGGAAAACCTCCACTAGCCAATCACCGGCTGTGTACTGTACCTAAAAAGGCAAGACACAATACTAGTATTATAAATCGCTTTTCTTAAATTTCCTATTCATCGAATGATGTAATTATGCATACCACTAGGTTTACCCTCTTATAGTACAAAAGATCTATATTAATATCGCAAATATATACGTTCTTTCCATCCCCCTACTTTTCTAAAAAATTCAAGCATAATTTTCTCATAAAAAGCAAAAATTAACAGAAATAATTTCAAGGTAAAGGAGATGGAATGTATGGCCGAACAGAAGAGCTCACAACAAGATAATAACAAAAAGCATATGTTTCCATCACTTCCGGAAAATACTAATTACATTGAAAATAAGCTTTCCCATTCTGATGATATAAAAAAATTAGATATCCCTTTTCAAAACGGAAAAGGAACAATCTTATATATCGAATCTTTAGCAGACCCAAATTTAATTCATCAATTAGCTCTTGAACCATTATTAACGCGGTCTGATTTGTCTTTAGATAAAGCCTTTTCTACGTTAAATATGAAAAAAGAAACAAATTTAAATTATGGTGTGCAGCTTCTATTACAAGGTAAATCCTTATATTTTCATGAACACGTCGACAGTTTTTGTATTTTCGAAACAGCTCTATCCTTAAAGAGAGATATAACAGAACCTGATAATGAAGGCATTGTCCGTGGACCGCATACTGGTTTTGTAGAAGACTTAGCAACCAATTTAGCTTCCATTCGTAAACTCATAAAAAGTCCACATGTCGTCGTTAAATATTTCACGCTTGGTGAAGAAATGCACACGAAAGTGGCAATTGCTTATATGCAAAACATAGCGAATGACGATTTAGTTACAGAAGTAAAAAGAAGGTTAGAAACGATTAAGACAGATGCACTTATACCTCCAGGATATATACAAGAATTTATAGAGGATACGTCTTTCTCACCATTTCCGCAGCAATTAAATACAGAGCGTCCAGATAGAGTCGCAGCAAATTTAATGGAAGGACGAGTTGCTATTTTATCTGATGGAGATCCAACAGCGCTTATCGTTCCTGTTACGTTATTTGCTTTCTATCAATCACCAGATGATTATAATAACCGCTGGATTGTCGGTTCTTTCGTCCGAATGATTCGCTTAGTGAGTTTCTTGATTGCTTTTCTCTTACCAGCTATATATATCGCAACCGTAGCCTTTCATCCTGATGTATTGCCGCTCGAGCTTGTGTATACAATTAAAGCTTCATTAGAGAAAGTACCACTTCCTCCTATTTTTGAAGCTCTCTTAATGGAGCTAATTTTCGAGTTATTACGAGAAGCTGGTATTCGCTTGCCGAGCCGAGTTGGACAAACAATTGGTATTGTAGGCGGTTTAGTAATTGGTGATGCAATTGTAAAAGCTGGACTTGTTTCTTATACGATGATCATCGTTGTAGCTTTAACTGCAATCTCATCTTTTCTCGTTCCATCAAACGACATGAGTTCAGCAGTTCGAATTCTTCGTTTTCCATTAATGCTCCTTGCTGCCATATTTGGATATGTAGGCATCTCATTCGGTCTAATTATAACTTTCGTTCATTTATGTCAATTACATTCATTTCATACACCATATCTTTCTCCTGTTGCCCCGATGCGGATAAAAGATATGAAAGATTCTTTTGTAAGACTACCAATTTGGTCATTTTGGGAACGACCACATGATCCAAAACCGAAAAAAATGCAACGACAACATGTAACGAGAGAGGATGAGAACGGTGACAAACACGCAAAGTAAAATTTCGCTTGTTCAATTTACCTTTTTCGTTATTCAATGCCAAATCGGGGTTGGTATACTTTCCCTACCTAACCGTCTTCACCCAATAGCAAAAGGAGGTGGATGGATTTCCGCTCTCGTCGCTGGGCTTGCAATTCAACTTATTATTTTACTTATGTGGCTTTTCTTAAAGCGATTTCCTGATGCAGATATGTATGAAAGCGTTTGTATGCTATTTGGTAATAAGTTTGGAAAACTATTAGGTTTTGCTTATGTTTTTTATTTTACGCTTATTGGTATGACGGTTATGTTGAATGCTTGTAATGTCATTAAAGTATGGATATTACAAGCTACTCCTTGGTCTGCCATTCTCATGCTATTTACAATAGCTTGTTGTTATGTAGCTTATAACACTTTTAAAGTCATCGTACGATTTTATGTCATGGCCTCTATCCTCATTATTCCAATGGCCCTTTTAATTGCCCTAGGGCTTTCCCGAGCTGATTTCTCTTATATTTTTCCCATTACAGAAGCCGGCTGGTGGAATATAATTCAAGCATCCAAGGAAACAATTACAGCCATGTATGGTTTTGAAATCATTCTTATCGCTTTTCCAAAAGTAAATGGCAGTTCTGTCGCAAAACTGAAGGCCATTTCTATCGCTAATGGATTTGTAACACTTTTTTATACTTTTACTGTTTGGATTTGTTTTATCGTATTTAGTCCAAAACAAATTGAGCTTATTCCAGAACCAGTTGCTTACTTATTACGCTCCTTACATATCGGAATTATAGACCGAACTGATTTACTATTTATACCAATTTGGATGATAACTGTTGTAGCTTCTATCGCTAGTTATTATTGCGCTGCTTCAATCGGAGTGGGACATATATTCAATCTTGCTAATCATAAAAAAGCTGTTCCAATCATTGGTATTATTGCTTTTAGTGTAGCCTTATTTATAGATACACCTGAAGAATTAAAAGTAATCTCAACTTTCACTGATAAGTTCACCTATATTTTCATAGTTGTCCTCCCTCTTTTATTTCTACTTTATTCTGTGATACGAAATAAGAAAGGAGAACAGTATGTTCAAAAAAAGAGTTAAATTACTTTTTGTATTATGTACTAGTTCCCTCCTTTCTGGATGCTGGGATCAAGAACCATTAAGGGAGGCAAGGTTAGCTTATAGTATTGGATCTGATATTACGGAAGAGAATCAACTCCAGCAAACAATCGAGCTCGTAAAAAGTTCAAGCGGAGAGCAATCTTCATTCGAAAATGAAATACATTCAGCAACGGGGCATAACATAAGGGATACAAGCGATGCCCTAAAAAAAAATGTTACTGGGAATATTCGCTATTTTAAATATGGTGTTCAATTACTAGGAACCAAAATTCTAAAAAAAGGGATACTACCCTATTTAGATGTCAGCTTTCGGGACCCAACAAATCCAACTGCTTTAGTAAAGCTTATTGCAGTAGATGGTGAAACATCGGAGATACTAGAAAAAAAGAAAGTAGGAAATTTACTAATTGGAGATTTTCTAAAGAAAAAAGTGAAAAGCTTAGAAGATATGAGTGTATTTCCAAAAGAAACTTTAGAAACAGCTGCTACAAAAATGTTAGATCCCGGTAAAGACTTTACCCTCCCTTCTATAAAAATAAAAGGAAAAGAAGTAATTACAAACGGTCTAGCTTTATTTAACAATGATAAATTAACTGGGCATTTACCTTTGAAACAATCTGTTTTATTCGTATTATTAACCGGAAAAATGGGAACAAGTGCCCGTATAACCCAGAAGCTTACTAGCGATGAATCAGAGAAAACATCTGATTATTTAACAATGGAAATTAGCAATCGAAAGTTAAAACGAGACTTAAAAATAACAACAGATAAAAAAGGAAATGTTTATGCTCACATTAAGCTCCAACTAAAAGTTATAGCGCTTGAAGCTCCGAGAGATAACCTTTATAAAATGGATGAAAGAAAAAAGCTAAATAAAGAATTATCGAAACAACTTACAAAAGAAGCGAAAAAAATAACAAATAAACTACAAAAGGCAAATTGTGATGCTTTCGGAATTGGTAGACACCTTATCGCGTATCACCCTGATTTATGGAAGAAAAAAAATTGGAATAAAGATTATGCAAAAGTAAAGTTTAAACCTGAGGTAGAGGTAAACATTTTGTATAGTGGTGTCTTAAAATAAAAGGTTGTATGCCACGCGGGCATACAACCTTTTTATTTCGTATATCGATACACAATTGATTCATATGGTCTTAAGTTAAGTTTTGTAATATCATTGCTAGCATCTTTATAATTCGACAGTAGTATTTCTTGTTTCATTCCATCTAATTGAACGTGCGCTGGTACAGAGTACGTTATTTCTTCTCCATAGAAGTTATTTATAACAAATAGTACTTCACTTTCTGTAGTACGAGTATATGCCCAAATTTTAGGATCATTTTTATCCAAAATAGCATATTCTCCTTCTGTAATCACATCATATGTTTTCCTTAATTCAATTAGTTTTTTGTAATGATAAAATACAGATTCATTATCTTCTAATGCTTTTTCTACATTAATCTCTTTATAATTATCAGCAACTGAAATCCAAGGTGTACTTGTTGTAAAACCGCTGTTTGCCTCTTCATTCCACTGCATCGGAGTACGGGAATTATCACGAGATTTTTGTTTTAAAATTTCTATAATCTCTTCTTTGGATAAGCCTTCTTCTTGTTTTATATCATATATATTTAACGATTCCACATCACGATATTGTTCAATAGACTTAAAATTAGGATTCGTCATACCGATTTCTTCACCTTGATAAATATAAGGTGTTCCTTGCAGCATATGCATAGCCGTCGCTAACATTTTTGCAGATTCATTTCGGTACTTCCCATCATTACCGAAGCGTGACACAATACGAGGCTGGTCATGATTACACCAGAATAACGCATTCCATCCCCCGCCCTTTTGCATTTCAATTTGCCAATTAGACATAATCTCTTTTAATTTAACAAAATCAAACTCAGCCTTCGTCCACTTATCACCATTCGGATAATCTACTTTTAAATGATGGAAACTAAAAGTCATGCTCAATTCATTACGCTCAGGGTTTGAATATTTAATACAATTATCAATTGTCGTAGATGACATTTCTCCAACTGTAATTACCTCTTTCCCTTCAAACACATTTTGGTTCATCTCTTGTAAATATTCATGAACACGCGGGCCATCTGTATAATATTTACGACCATCGCTTGTCACCGTACTTCCGTCATCATTTAAGAACTGTTGATCTTTTGAAATTAAATTAATAACATCTAATCGGAATCCAGTTACCCCTTTATCAAGCCAAAAGCGCATCATATCATATATTTCTTCACGAAGTTTTTCATTTTCCCAATTTAAATCAGCTTGTGTTTCATCAAATAAATGTAAATAATATTGCTCCGTCTTCTCATCATATTTCCAAGCAGATCCACCAAACTTAGATTGCCAATTATTTTTTTCATCACGCCAAATATAATAATTACGATATGGACTATTTTTATCTTCCTTCGCTTCTTTAAACCACTTATGTTCAGTCGAACTATGATTTACAACAATATCAAGCATAATCTCAATGTTGCGTACTTTCGCTTCTGCTAAAAGTTCTTCAAACTCTTCCATCGTTCCGTAAGATGGATCAATGCTGTAGTAATCACTTACATCATATCCATTATCATTTTGTGGTGATTGGTATATCGGTGTTAACCATATATAATCCACTCCGAGTTCTTTTAAATAATCTAGTTTCTCTGTAACACCTTTTATATCACCGGTTTCTTTATTGTAATAACTATTAAAGCTCTTCGGATAAATTTGATAGACTACACTTTTATGCCAATCCTTCATACTTAACTTCCTCCTACTTCTGTTTGACTCTTTTTGCAAATAACCACGTTAACGTAAATGGGATTACAACTGCGATAATCATTCCGATAATAAACATTGGAATCGATTTCGGAATGATAGAAATAAATGCGGGTAATCCGCCAATTCCGATAGCAGGTGCTAATACACCATTTAACGTAATAAATATTGCTGCCACAGCCGATCCTATAATTGCTGCATAGAACGGGAATTTATTTCGTAAGTTTACACCAAACATAGCTGGCTCTGTAATACCGAAATATGCTGAAATGGCTGATGTAGATGCCATACTTTTATCATTTTGATTTTTAGAAATCCAGAACATCGCAAGTGCTGCACTACCTTGCGCAATGTTAGAAAGGGCAATCATTGGCCAAATGAATGTACCACCGTGCTGTGCAATTAATTGTAAATCGATAGCAATAAACATATGATGCATACCTGTAATTACAAGTGGTGCATATAATGCTCCAAACAATACTGCTCCAACTACCGGTACTGTTTCATATACACCTACTAATCCAGCTGTTAATAAATCTCCAATATGACGTGTAACTGGACCAATAATCCCTAATGCTAACACACCTGTTACGACAATCGTTGTAATTGGTACAACTAATAATTGAATTGCATTTGGTACATGTTTCTTTAAGAAAATTTCTACTTTACTTAATACAAATGCTGCTACTAGGACCGGTAAGATTTGACCTTGATACCCTACCTTTTCAATTTGAAATAATCCTAAAATATCGAAGTACTCAATCTTTTGTCCATCTAAACCAGTAGCTGCTTTTCCATAGTCCCATGCGTTTAATAAGGCTGGATGCACAAGCATTAATCCCATAACAATCCCGAGTATTGGACTACCACCAAAACGCTTCGTTGCTGACCAACCGACAAGTGCTGGTAAGAATACGAATGCTGTATTCGCCATCATATTAATTAAATCCCAAAGCCCACTTAAGTTTGGATACACATCTAATAAATTTTTACCTTCAAAAAATAAGTCCTTCGCCCCTAATAGATTGTTAATTCCCATTAGTAAACCAGCTGTTACGATTGCTGGTAATATCGGCATAAATACATCTGAAAATACTTTTACAAACTTTTGAGCTGGATTTAACTTTTGGTTTCCAGAATCTTTTACGTCAGCTACTGTCGCTTCCTTCATACCTGCAAGCGTTATCAATTCAGCATATACTCGATCAACATCTCCTGGACCGATTACAATTTGAAATACCCCAGAGTTATGAAACGCTCCTTTCACTAATGAAACAGACTGCAATTTATCGTTATCTATTTTACTTTCATCTTTTAAAGCGATACGGAGTCTCGTTACACAGTGCGCAGCTTGTTCAATATTGTCTCTCCCACCAATACACTGCAATACTTCCTCTGCTGTTTTACGATAGTCTTTCCCCATATTCCGGTCCCTCTTTTCTTTTTTTGATACCGTTTACAATTACATATTAACTCGTATATATAAGTTAGTCAACACTCGTATATACGAGTTTATAATTTTTTTATAAAAAAAGAGATGAAACGTTATTTCGTTCCATCTCCTTATTTTCTCCGCGCCACATCCGAAAAATGAAAAATATCTAAGCGGTGGCGTGATTCTGTATATTCGAACTGACTTCCATCATAAAAATGTGTAAAGTTTTTCACAACGACAACATAGTCTGTTCCATTTAAATCTAAATACTTTCTATCGTCCTCTGTACATGGTTGCACTTCAATTACCCTCTGTGAGTAACTAATATGAAGACCTAATTCTTTCTCAATGTATTTATAAATGGATTCCGTTGCAATCTCACTCGTTAATCCAGGAATATATTCCGATACAAAATGATTGATATCCAAAATTACTTTTTCTCCATCAATATTTCGTACGCGTTTAATATGATCTATTTCTGTTTTTTCTTTCACATTTAATAACTTTGCAACCTCTTTTGTCGCTTTTACTTTCTCCATTTCCACGACTTCTGTAATACAATGGCGTCCTAAACGTTCATTTTCTTCTTGGAAACTTACAATACCACCAAAGTTGAACTCAATGTTTTTTCGCTTTAAAACAAAAACACCTTTTCCATGAATTTTTTGCACATATCCACGCTCTTGCAATAAATCTACTGCTTTTCTTACAGTACCTCGGCTTGCCTCATACTGCTTCATTAATTCAGTTTCTGATGGGATTTTGCATCCCTCTTTTAATTGTTTATTATCAATAGAATTACTGATTTCTGTATAAATTTGTTCATACTTACTCATCATCTACAATAGCCCCTTGTCACCTTCTAATTCTATATGTATTATACCATGCTACACTCTTCTGCCAATCTCTCACTTATTTTCCAGTATAGGAAAAATACAGGTAAATATTTAATCTCTAAAACGTATTTTTATAAAAATTTTTATATTTTTCTTTTCATTCAAAAAAACATGTAGTATACTAACTTCAAAATCAGAGGAGAAAGGGAGCAAAGAACTATGCTTACTTATACAACAATTGTAGTTACATTTGCACAAAAACATCATCATCATACGTAACCCTTGAAACCTAGCGGAAAAATTACGCGTAGGTACAAGGGTTATTCCCGTTGTACCTACGCTTTGGCGAAGAGCCATGTAGGTATTTTTTATCTACATGGCTCTTTTTTTATTGCCAAAAAGCTAGTAAAAAATGATGTTTAAGCAAAACTTACTACAAAGGAGTTAACAAAAATGGAAACGAAAAAATGGGGATTATGGGTTTTAACAGCTTTTGTTATCGGGAATATGGTTGGCGGTGGCGTATTTATGCTCCCAGCAAATTTAGCACAAGTATCAGGTCCAATGGGTTCTACACTTGCATGGAGTATTACAGGACTTGGCGTATTTATGATTGCACTCGTATTCGGAAATTTAGCAATCCGAAAACCAGAATTAAAAGCAGGACCACAAAGTTACGCTCAAGCAATGTTCCCTTCAAAAAAAGCGGGTAAAGTTGCAGGATATAGTATGGCATGGGGATATTGGGCTGCCAACTGGGCTGCAACAGCATCTGTTATTATTTCCTTTGCTGGATATTTATCAACATTCTTTCCAGTTTTACAAAGTAAGCAAATCCTTTTTTCAACGAACGGATTTTCACTAGAACTCGGAAAAGCTTTAACTTTCCTCGTATGTAGCCTTATGTTATGGGGAATTCAATATATTCTTTCTCAAAATATTGACCAGGCTGGTAATATGAACCTTCTTGCTACTATCGCAAAAATTATTGGATTTACAATGTTTATTGTGATTACATTATTCATTTTCAACGCCTCTAATTTCGGAGACGGGCAAACATTTATGAATGAAGCTGGACAATCTATTTCGTTAGGTGGGCAAATTAATTCAGCTGCTATCGCAACACTTTGGGCATTTATCGGTATTGAGTCTGCTGTAATGCTTTCTAACCGTGCAAAATCTCAGCGCGATGTAAAGAAGGCTACGATTTTCGGCTTAATTATTGCCCTTCTTATTTACATGTCAATTACTCTACTTACAATGGGAGCTCTTCCACAAGATGCTTTAAAAGAATCTCAAAAACCATTAGTAGACGCATTAAATTTAGCAATTGGCAATAAAGGTGCCTACATCATGGCTTTACTTGCACTTGTATCTTTATTTGGATCTACAGTTGGCTGGATTGTTGTTAGTTCAGAAGTACCTTACCAGGCAGCAAAGAATGGACTTTTCCCTAAGTTGTTCGCGAAAACAAATAAAAAAGGTAGTCCTTCAAAATCATTATTTATTACAAATGTGATGACGCAAATTTTCTTATTCTCAACGATTTCTGGTACTGTATCCGAAGCTTATAATTTCGCTATCGTTGTAGCAACATTAGCATATTTAATTCCATACCTTGTTTCTACCTTGTACCAATTAAAATTAGTTATTACAGGAGAAACGTATGATATAATGCCAGGCTCTCGAGTAAAAGATGGCATCATTACTATATTGGCATTGATATACTCCATTTGGGTTATCAAAACGGGAACTGCTGATTTAAAAACGTTCTTCTTAGGAATTGGATTGTTTATATTAGGGCTGATTCTTTACCCAGTACTAATGAGAAACTCACAAAAAACAAATTAAAAAAGAGAAGCTTCTGGCTTCTCTTTTTTATTAAAAATCTGTAATTAACTTTTCTTTTAACTCTCCTACAGATAAAGGTTTCGCATAATAAAATCCTTGTACGTAATCACAGCCCATGGATTGTAGTAAACTTTCTTGTTCTACGGTTTCTACCCCTTCAGCAACTACTGCTAAATTTAAACTATGAGCAATTTCAATAACAGATTTTACAATTGTCCGCTCTGGTTGCGCGTGTTCATAATGAAATTCACGAATAAAATTACGATCAATTTTTACGATATCAAGTGGTAGTTGTTTTAAATAATATAAAGAAGAATAACCAGTTCCGAAATCATCTAAAGCAATTAAAACGCCCATACTTCTGATTTCTTGTAATGTAGCGATAATATAATCAAAATGGCGAACAGCAATACTTTCCGTTATTTCTAAAATTAAACGATTCGGTGGAAAACCTGTTCTTCTTAAAATACTACGTACAGACAAAATAAAACGCTTCTGCATTAATTGTTGTATCGATAAATTAACCGATAATTTTAATCCTTCTTCATACTCTGGTAATGTTTTAAACAATCGGCATGATTTTTCTAATACCCAGTCTCCTAGTTTTATAATAAGTCCACACTCTTCAGCTACAGGGATAAATTCACTTGGTGAAATAGGACCTTCTGCTGTCGTACAGCGTACTAAGGCTTCAACACCAGTATATTTCTTCGTTTTCAAATCAATGATAGGTTGTAATGCCACGTCTAATTCTTCATCACGAATTGCCTTTTGCAAGGCAAACTCAATCTTCATTCTACGATTTATTTTGGCACGTAACTCATCTGTAAAGAAACACGCCGCGTTCCTCCCCTGTTCTTTCGCACTATACATAGCTAAATCCGAATTTTTCAATAATGTTTCCACATCTTGTCCATCTTGTGGGTATGAACAAAGCCCTAGACTAGCTGAAATGTATACTTCATGACCTTCCAGCATAAATGGTGCCTGAAAACATGACAATACAGATGTCGCTAGCTGCCTCATCTCATCTTGTGTATGTTTTTTTGTTAACAGTACAAATTCATCTCCACCAAGCCTAGCCAGAACATCTTTCTCTCCTAACACATAATGCAATCGTGAAGCGACTTCACTTAAAAGTAAATCTCCTATCATATGACCTAACGTATCATTCACTAATTTAAAACGATCTAAATCAAAGTAAATCATACCAAATTCTATTTTCTCTACAATCATCTTATTTACAGTCGTAATTAACTGTAAACGATTTGGTAAACTTGTTAACGCATCATGGTATGCAAGTTCTCTATAACGACTTTCGCTTAACCGCAATCTTTGTTCTGCTTCTTTTCTACTACTAATATCATTTCGGATCGCAATAAACTGATATGGCTCTCCTTTTTCGTTTAAAAATGGAACAATTGTTGTTTTAACCCAATAATATGTACCATCTTTTGCTTGATTTCGAATTTCTCCTGTCCAAACTTTTCCATTCAAAATACGCTTCCATAGTACTTGAAAAAATGCTTTCGGATGATATCCTGAATTTAAAATACGATGATCTTTTCCTATTAGCTCTTCTCTTGTATATTTAGAGATTTCACAAAACTTATCATTTACATATGTAATAAGACCTTTTCGATCTGTAATTGCAACAATTGAAGACTCATCTAATGCCATCTTTAAATCTCGCAATGAAGAGTCATACAATGCATGACCTCTTTGTTCTAGCATCCGCATCTCTCCTTGCTTCCTATCTGACTAAAACACAACTTGTTTCTCTTCATAGAAATAGAGATATTTCATTTTCTCATAATAGACCTTTACATAAACAATAGTTTTAAATAGGCCGATTAAAATAACATAATATTATTTGTAATAAAAAGCAATATAATACCGTTTCAATTATAAGTAGTAGCTTTTCATCTCTCTAATTGTCTTTCCTTATTATACTGCACTCATTCTCTTACGTTCCTTTAACTCGCTCTATTCAAAACCTGTTTCTTACTAATTTCGCTTATATTTAACGTCCATTCCTTACACATCCGAATAGAAGTTAAAACATACTATACAACTATTCACGAATAATAATATAAAAATCTAAATTGGTATATATGTTTTTGAATTACAATAACAAAATATTAACATATTTTCACCTTTATTTTGGAAGTATTTTATAAATAAATACAGTATTAAACTAAAAAAAGAGGATCACCTCTTTTTTAGTTTAATACTGGTATGGTATTTGCTGATAACTTGGGTATGGAACTGGATATGGTGCTGGATATGTTACCGGGTACGGTGCTGGATAATAGCCTCCACTTGTTGCACCTGTTAATGCACCAGCTGTAAGCCCGCCTAACACGCCTCCTGCAAAACTTCCAGGGAAAAATCCGCCACCCCAAGAGCCACCTCCCCAGCCCCATCCACCACCGTGATAATGATGGATGATAATAAAGATTGTGTCTCCCCTGATGATTATGTTCGCCGTGATATTGGTGCCCTCCATGTGGATTACGAGATTACACACCGTTATGTTCTAAATCTGTCTT
>NZ_QOSD01000025.1:0-254485 GCF_008368905.1 Bacillus sp. SH5-2 | reverse complement strand
CTATAGGGTACATTTTATTATGAGGCATCATCTTTTTTATACTTGCGGTTCAGATTCTACTTTCTCAACCTTCTTCTTGTTTTTCCCCTTTTTCAAACGACGGTTTTCAAGCATTAACCAAATTTGAGAAGCAACGAAAACAGAAGAGTACGTACCTACAACTAATCCAACAAGTAACGCAAACGAGAAGTTACGTAGTGACTCACTACCGAAGATAAGCAGTGCAATTACTGGGAATAACACTGTTAATACGGTGTTAATCGAACGACCAAGCGTTTGGCGAATACTTGCATTTACAATTTCTTCTAAGTCTTTTATATCGCGAACTCGTTTTTTCTGTTTGTATAATTCACGGTTTCTATCGAATGTAACAATCGAGTCATTAATAGAATAACCAATAATTGTTAATACCGCAGCGATAAACGTTAAGTCTACCTCTAACTGGAAAATACTAAATATAACAATCATAACAAATGCATCATGTAATAATGCAAGTACTGCAGATAATGCGTACGTAAATCGGAATCGAATACTTACGTATAAAATGATAACCGCAGAAGCAATTAATACTGCGATAAATGCATTTCGTGCAATTTCTTTACCGATTGTCGGCGAAACTGTACTTACGTTTGGATCTGTACCATATTTATCGTGGAAGAATGTTTTTGTTTTCGCAATTTCATCTTTTGATAGAACACCTAATGTACGAACTGCGAATCCTTTATTGTCATCTCCAGTCGGTACAATATTTTCTTCCTTCACATCAATGTTCAATTCTTTAAAATCTTTATGAACATCAGACACAGTAACTGCTTGTTTTGATTGCAAGTCGATTCGTGTACCACTCGCAAAGTCAATACCAAGGTTCAATTTGAAAATCGGTAAGATAATTGCACCTGCAATTACAACTACAATCGAGAAAACAAGGAATTTATGACCGATATTTACGAAGTTAATACGGTCAAATTTTGTCGGTGGATGTACTACACCTTTTGTTAATGGAATAATATCCTTTTGTTTCACACCAAAGTATCCTGATTTTTTATCGAAGTAACGGCTCTTTACAAGTAATCCTAGTAAGAAACGAGTACCGAATACGTTCGTAATGAAACCAACTAAAATACTTACGATTAAACTTGTTGCGAATCCTTTTACAGAGCTATTACCATAAACGAATAACACACCAGCTGCTGCAAGAGTCGTAACGTTTGCATCTAAAATTGTTGCTAATGAACGATGGTTACCAGCACGGAATGCTGACATCATTGACTTACCAATTTTCAGTTCTTCTTTCAGTCTCTCGTACGTAATAATATTCGCATCAACTGCGATACCTACCCCGAGCACTAACGCCGCAATACCCGGCAACGTAAGAACTGCATGCATCCAGTTAAAGACAAGTAATGTAACGAAAATGTATAGACCTAACATAATAACCGCTACAAGTCCTGGTAAACGGTAAAATACAAGCATAAATAAGAAAATAAGAGCGATACCAATCGCACTAGCGAAAATCGTTTGCTCTAACGCTTGTTGACCAAATTTCGCTCCAACAGATGTTGAATACATTTCTTTTAAATCAACAGGAAGTGCACCTGCATTTAATAAAGATGAAAGTTGTTTCGCACTTTCAACTGTGAAATTTCCACCTACGATAGATACTTCAGCTTGGTTAAACACTTGACTTACTGTTGCTGCTGATAAAAACTTCGGATTCGGTTTTGCAGCTTCTGCTTTATACGAATCTTTTCCTTCTTCAAAATCAAGCCAAATCACCATTAAATTCGTTGGTGGTGGCATTTTTGAAATTTTTTCAGTTACTTCACGGAATTTGTCAGCGCTTTTTAGTGTAAGACCTACGCTCGCACGACCTTGCTCATCAAATGTTTGCTTCGCTCCGCCGCCTTTTAAATCCGTTCCATCCATAAGAAGGTTGTCATCTACATCACGGAATGTTAATTTCGCTTGTGTTGATAACATCTCACGTGCTTTTTGCTGATCTTGTACACCAGCAAGCTGTACACGAATTCGATTTTCCCCTTCAATTTGAATGTTCGGCTCACTTACACCGAGAACATTGACACGATTTTCAAGCGCACCTACTGTACTTACAAGCGCCTCTCGGTCAATTTTATCACCTTTTTTGGCTGGTTTTACTTCATACAGAATTTCAAAACCACCGCGAAGGTCTAGTCCTAGACTAATTCCTTTTGCTATGTCTTTTCCTGCCGCACCAATTACTCCACCGATTAATAAAACGATGAGGAAAAAGGCAGCAATTCTCGTACCACGCTTTGCCATATGTACCCTCTTTCTGCTACTAACACTTTCAATAAATCTCTTACGATTCACTGCTATACGTGTGCATACGCCTAGTTAGTAGACTTCCTTTCTATAGTTTTGCTAGCCCATCACTAGCTATGTCGGTAAGCCTTACGGAATACCTACACTTTTATTATTTATTTTTCGCTTCACTACCTCCTTTATATATAATCTTAGACATCATTAATTCCTCTTTATCAATACCTATCATTATACTGCAAAAGGAAGAACAAACCAATTGCAGTCAGTTATTTATTTTCATATTCATCAAATGACCAAAGGGGCGCTTGATATGCTTCAACAGTTAAATATGTCATATATTCATTAGCACTTACTCTTAAGACATCATTTACTAATTCATATAACCTAACATCACTGTCTATCTTTTTCCACTTTTTCACCTTGAGAAACTTCCAAATATCATTATCTGTCACTCGGTCATAACCGAACATTCGAAACTCTTCTACTTTACTTTCCAAAACGACTTGTAACTGTCCGCGGTATGATTCTACCAAAGCCTCTTTATCCAACATATATAACATCTCCTTCTTATTTCAGCACGAAAAGTCGCTTTTACTCCCGCTCTAATGGACAGCAATAACTACTACTTTCAAGAGCATTCATACTTCACTCTCTTAAATGCTTGTCATTCTTGTCTCATACGTGCATATAAATTATTGTAAATCATTCCACTGATTTTGAGAAGGTAGGAGAAGAGTATGACGAGACAAAGCTTTTTAAAAGGTGCATTTATTTTAATGATAGCTGGCTTTATTACAAAAATCCTTGGATTTATTAACCGCATTGTAATGGCACGTATACTAGGAGAAGAAGGCGTTGGCCTTTATATGATGGCTGTTCCCACCTTCATTTTAGCAATTACATTAACACAAATCGGCCTTCCTGTTGCAATTGCAAAATTTGTAGCAGAAGCGGAAGCAGTGAATGATAAACAAAAAGTCAAAAAAATATTAACTGTCTCCCTAGCTGTTACATCCGTTATTAGTATCATTTTAACAATTGGGATTATGCTCCTCACACCCATTTTAGCCAAAACATTATTGACCGATGAAAGAACGTACTACCCGTTAATGGCTATTTTGCCTGTCGTTCCTGTTATTGCAGTTTCTTCTGTTTTACGTGGTTATTTCCAGGGGAAACAAAATATGAAGCCTAGCGCTTATGCTCAAGTTATAGAACAAGTTGTCCGTATTACAATTATCGCTATATGCATTCGGTTATTTTTACCTTACGGCGTAGAATATGCTGCAGCCGGCGCTATGTTATCAGCCGTTCTCGGCGAAGTTGCATCCTTATTATTTTTACTCACTTTATTCCAGCGCGAAAAACATTTATCAATACGCTCTGGATTTTTCACTACTGTAAAAAATAGCAAAGGGACATTTTATTCTCTTATGGACATTGCCCTTCCCACTACAGGGAGCCGTTTAATCGGTTCCGTTTCATATTTTTTTGAGCCTATCGTTGTTATGCAAAGCTTAGCGATTGCTGGCGTTGCTGCCTCTGTCGCAACTCAGCAATATGGTATATTAAACGGCTATGCATTTCCACTTCTATCATTACCAGCCTTTATTACATACGCTCTTTCAACAGCACTCGTTCCATCCATTAGCGAAGCGATGGCAAAAAGGCAGCACAAATTAGTGGAACACCGATTACAACAAGCTCTTCGAATCTCATTAATTACTGGAGGATGGTCAGTCGTTATACTATATGTATTCGCTTCTCCCGTTTTAACTCTTATGTACGGATCAGACAGTGCCACAGCATTCATCCAACTCCTTGCACCTTGCTTTTTATTTCATTATTTCCAAAGTCCACTTACCTCTGTTTTGCAAGCTTTAAACCTAGCACGAGCTGCAATGATGAATACATTTATTGGCGCCATCGTGAAGTTAATCGTTATTTTTGTACTAGCTTCAAGACCAGATTTTCAAATGATGGGGGTTGCACTAGCCATTGCGGCAAATATAGTAACGGTAACCTTCCTTCACTACGCTACCGTTTTAAAAAAGATTACATTTACCATTTACGCAAAAGACTATATTTTTGGCGGGCTTGCCATCGGTATTGCAGGTAGCTTCGGTTTTTACCTTCATAAGTATATTGTTTTTTCTCATTCGCTCGGTGTACAAACGTTATGGGAAATCATCTTAACAACAATCGTTTATACCATCCTACTTTTCACTTTCAAGCTGATTCGAAAAGAAGAGTTAAGCCGTCTCCCTATCATTCGTAAACTTTCATTTTTGAAATAAACAGGCTTACTATTTCATATGGTAAGCCTCTAGTTTTCTTTTAAATCAACAAAAAATTGTCCATTTTGAAAGCTGCAGTACAAAACTTGTGTTATATCGTTATAACCTAAGTTTTTTAATTTCCCAATGAGCCATTCGTCTGTATGTTCAATCATTTGCAAATGACTAGATTGAATTTCCCCATCAATAATAAGAGGAAGAGTAAACTGCAATACATCCTGCTCACCTTTTTGTTTTTGAAAGACAGATAACTTCCCAGATGGTTCTAAAATAGCGTATTCTACATCTCGGATATCTCCGACTCCCTGCTCCCTTAATTGCATCATTAAATCATCCATATTATAACGTTGCTTTCTCATCTTCTTTTCATCAATCTTTCCCGCATTTACAAGAATAGCCGGCTCCCCTTCTATTAAATGCCGAAAGCGTTGATACTTTAACGAAATAACTGACAAAATGATCTGTATACACATAAGAAAAGTCATTGGAACTAATTGGTGCCAAAGTGATTTATCGGTATTTTCAATTGCGACTACTGCCATTTCACCAAGCATAATGAATACAACTAAATCTAATACACTTAGCTCTCCAATTTCACGTTTACCCATAAGACGAAAAATAATTAAGATGATGATATACAAAAGCATCGTCCGGCCAATAATTGATACCCATTCCATTTCTACATCTCCTTTTTACATATAGACTCCCCTTTAAAAAAGAAACTAGTCTAACTTAGGCAAAATGAAAATATGCTTGTATTAAAAAGGGGGAATGCATAAATGGATGGAACGAAAAAATTATCAACGGCAATTGGCTTCGGTATTATTACCTTATTAATTCTTGCCTCTATCACAAGTATGGTCATGGCTCTTTTATTAAGGTTTACGAATATTAGTGAAGGAACATTAGTAATTACGATTTTTATACTAGCCCTCCTCTCCATGCTTATGTCTGGATTTATCGCTGGAAAAAAAGCACAAGGGAAAGGTTGGCTAGTAGGTTTCACGACAGGACTTACATTCACTGTACTTGTTTTTCTAGTTAACTATTTAGGCTTTTCTCAAACCTTATCGAACCCACAGTTACTTTATCAGTTAGCATTAATGGGTGCGAGCACACTCGGTGGTATTTTCGGTGTAAATATGTCAAAGCAAACTAACTAAAAAAAGGCCCTGCACATTTCATGCAGGGCCTTCCTCATTAGTTTTTCACAACTTCACGAATCGCATTGCGATCGAAAGTTAAGTGTGAACCACCAGATTTAACAACGATTTTCGTTTCATCTACTGATTCGATTGTACCGTGTAAACCACCGATTGTTACGATAGCATCACCTTTTTTTAACTCATTTTGCATTTGAGCAACTGCTTTTTGACGCTTTTGTTGCGGGCGAATTAATAAGAAATAGAAAATCGCAAACATCGCAACGATCATAACGATATTCATCATACCTGCATTCATCTTTTGTTCCTCCTTTTAAATTATGTATTAGAAGTTTTTAGCATTCGGTTTATTAAAGCCATACTGTTCAAAGAATTCTTCGCGGAAATCGCCAAGACGGTCTTCACGAATAGCTTGTCTCACCTGCTCCATTAAGTTTAACAGAAAATGAAGGTTGTGATAAGACGTTAAACGAATTCCGAACGTTTCATCACATTTCATTAAGTGACGAATGTACGCACGAGAGTAATTTTTACATGTGTAGCAATCACAATTTGGATCAAGTGGACCGAAGTCTCTAGCGAATTTCGCATTTTTCACAACAAGACGACCTTCACTTGTCATACATGTACCATTTCGCGCAATACGAGTTGGAAGTACACAGTCAAACATATCAATACCACGAATTGCACCATCAATTAACGAGTCAGGAGAACCTACTCCCATTAAGTAACGTGGTTTATTATCTGGAAGAAGTGGTGTTGTGAACTCAAGTACACGGTTCATAATATCTTTTGGCTCCCCAACAGATAAACCACCTACAGCGTAACCAGGGAAGTCCATTGAAACAAGATCTTTTGCACTTTGACGACGAAGTTCTTCAAACTCCCCGCCCTGTACAATACCGAATAAACCTTGATCTTGTGGACGTTCATGCGCTTTTAAACAACGCTCTGCCCAGCGGCTTGTACGCTCTACAGATTTCTTCATATATTCAAAAGTAGCTGGGAATGGTGGACACTCATCAAATGCCATCATAATATCTGAACCTAATGCATTTTGAATTTCCATCGCTTTTTCTGGTGATAAGAATAATTTATCTCCATTTAAGTGGTTACGGAAGTGAACGCCTTCTTCTTCAATACGGCGGAAGTCACTTAAACTGAATACTTGGAAACCACCAGAGTCTGTTAAAATCGCGCGATCCCAGTTCATAAATTTATGCAAACCGCCTGCTTCACGAATAATTTCATGACCTGGACGTAGCCATAAATGATACGTATTACTTAAAATAATGCCAGAATCCATTGCTTTTAATTCTTCTGGTGACATCGTCTTAACTGTTGCAAGTGTACCAACTGGCATAAATGTTGGTGTATCAAATGAACCGTGTGGCGTATGGACACGTCCTAAACGCGCACCCGTTTGTTTACAAGTTTTAATAAATTCATAACGAATTGCTGTCATAATTTACTCCTTTTATTTGTTTCCCATTTTAGCGTGAGAGGCAACGAACATTGCATCACCAAAGCTAAAGAAACGATATTTTTCTTTTACTGCTTCATTATAAGCATGAAGTACATTATCTCTGTTTGCAAATGCACTTACAAGCATAATTAATGTTGATTTCGGTAAATGGAAGTTTGTAATTAAACCATCAATTGCTTTAAATTCATAACCTGGATACATAAAAATGTCTGTCCAGCCAGAAGCAGCACAAAGCTTTCCATCATGATCTGTCGCAATTGTTTCTAGCGTACGAGTTGATGTCGTACCTACAGTAATAATACGTCCACCACTCTCTTTCACACGGTTTAATAATGCCGCTGTCTCTTCAGACATATGGTAATATTCTGCGTGCATATGGTGTTCTTCAATCGTATCTGCAGAAACTGGTCTAAATGTCCCAAGCCCTACGTGAAGTGTAATAAATGCTAACTCAACGCCTTTTTGTTTTAACTTCTCCAGTAACTCTTCTGTAAAGTGAAGTCCTGCAGTTGGCGCTGCTGCTGAACCGATTTCTTTCGCATATACTGTTTGATAGCGATCGCGATCTTCTAGCGTCTCTTTAATATATGGAGGAAGTGGCATTTCTCCAAGCTCATCTAAAATTTCATAGAAGATGCCGTCATATGAAAATTCAAGCTGACGTCCACCTTGATCTGCAGTTCCTGTGCAAGTTGCTTTTAATTTCCCTTCGCCAAAAGAGATAACCGTTCCTTCTTTTACACGTTTCGCTGGCTTAACAAGCGTTTCCCACTTATCGCCTTCTTCTTGTTTTAAAAGAAGTACTTCAATGTGTGCGCCTGTATCTTCTTTCACACCGTGCAAACGAGCTGGCATTACTTTCGTTTCATTTAAAACTAAGCAATCCCCCTCATGTAAGTAAGAAAGAATGTCCGTAAAATGTTTATGCTCAATATCGCCTGTTTCACGGTCTAACACCATTAATCTTGATGTTTCACGCTCTTCTAACGGGACTTGTGCAATAAGTTCTTCTGGTAAATGAAAATCAAACAGATTAATATCCATAACTATATCCACCTATTTCTTATTTAAATCGATTTATTATATACATAATAAAAGATAATACAATACTTAACACAATACATGTAATGATAGGAAAATAAAAGGTAACGTTTCCTTTTTTCACAAAAATATCGCCTGGAAGCCTTCCAATGAACTTCCAAGCTAATCCAACAACGATGAGTAAGATACCTGCTGTAATAAGCAATTTTGGCATCTCCGTCATATTTTTGGCATCTCCATTCCGAAATGCTCATATGCAAGTGGCGTTACAATTCGGCCCCTTGGCGTTCGTTGTAAAAAGCCAATTTGTAGTAAATATGGCTCATACACATCTTCAATCGTATGAGATTCTTCTCCAATCGTTGCCGAAACGGTTTCTAATCCAACTGGACCACCACGGAACTTCTCAATAATACCAAGCAATAATTTATGATCGATATGATCGAGTCCTAATTTATCTACTTGCAGTAGTTCTAACGCCATTTGTGTGATTTCCATTGTAACCGTTCCGTTACCACGAACTTGTGCGAAATCTCGTACACGTCGTAATAAACGATTTGCAATACGAGGTGTACCACGAGCACGTCTTGCAATTTCTAGTGCGGCTAACGAGTCAATTTCAACTTCGAATACTTCTGCTGTACGTTCAACAATCTCAGAAAGCTGATCTACCGTGTAATACTCTAATCTTGAAAGCACACCGAAACGGTCACGAAGCGGTGCTGATAATGCACCTGCACGCGTCGTTGCCCCAACTAATGTAAATGGAGGTAAGTCTAATCGTACAGACCGTGCTGACGGTCCTTTCCCAATTACAATATCAAGACAGAAGTCTTCCATCGCAGGATATAGTACTTCTTCAATTGATCTATGCAAACGATGAATTTCATCAATAAATAATACATCCCCTGGTTGAAGTGCTGTTAAAACAGCCGCTAAATCACCTGGTCTTTCAATTGCGGGTCCTGAAGTTGTTCTAACATTTACGCCCATTTCATTGGCAATAATATTCGCAAGCGTCGTTTTACCAAGCCCTGGCGGTCCATATAAAAGCACGTGATCTAGCGTCTCTTCACGCATTTTCGCCGCTTCAATAAACACCTCTAAATTATGTTTCGCCTTATCTTGGCCAATATACTGACGGAGCGTCTGTGGCCGTAATGAATATTCTAAATCCACATCTTCATATGCAGATTCCCCTGAAAGGAGACGTTCGTCCATTATACTCACCTCTTACCATTTAGTAAAAGACTAAGTGCCTTTTTAATATACTGATCCGTCGTCAATGATTCTTTTAATAACTCTGGTACAACGCGAGAAACTTCTCGTTCCGCGTATCCAAGTGCGCGCAGAGCTTCTAACGCCTCATCCAGCTCAGCTGATGAACCTTTCTTCTCATCAAAACGTTCTTCGTCTGAGAATAAATCAACAAATGCATCTGGTACGACATCTGCTAGTTTTCCTTTTAAATCTAAAATCATTTGGCGCGCTGTTTTCTTTCCGACACCCGGGAACTTTACTAAAAACTTCTCATCTTCATGTTCAATTGCTTGAACAACCTGTCCTGTTTGACCAGAAGCTAAAATGGCAAGAGCACCTTTTGGTCCAATGCCAGACACACCTAACAACTTTGTAAATAATAAACGCTCTTCACGTGTTTTAAACCCGTAAAGTGCCATAATATCTTCTCTCACATAATGATATGTATAGACACGGATTTCTTGCTTACTTCTTTGAAATACATACGGATTCGGTGTGAAAATTTGATAACCAATTCCATTATGGTCAATTACGACATATTCCGGTCCTACATACTCCACGTAACCTGTAACATATTCAAACAAAATACGATCTCTCCCTCTTAAATCATGTATTCCATTTTAACATATTTAACGATAGAAAAGCGAGACTGCCCCAACAAATGTTCTCTATTTGAAACTTCTGTTATTTTCCATTGACAGATAGTATGAAGCACATTAATATACAGTAGTCGATAATGATTATCAATACTAATTAAAGGGGTTACATCAGGATGAAACAGAAGTTATTTATTTTATTTACTATCATGCTAGTTGTTCTTTCTATCGTTGGCTGTTCTTCTCAAAAGGAAGAATCAAAAGCAAAAGAACAACCGAAAACAAAAGTTGTAAAACACGCTAAAGGGGAAGCTACAATTCCAGTAAATCCAAAGAGAATTGTTGATTTATCTGGATCAACAGAAGAATTATTACTTCTTGGACACAAACCTGTTGGTACAGCAAACACATATAAAGATAAAATCCAAAATCACTTAACAGAAAAATTAGATGGCGTAAAAGCAGTAGGTTGGTACTGGGCACCTAAAGTCGATTTAGAAGCTGTTACTGCTTTAAAACCAGACTTAATTATTTTAAATAATCGTCAATTGAAAATTTATGATCAATTAGAAAAGGTTGCACCGACAGTTGTTCTAGAAACAAACTTAGAAGATTGGCGCGGTAAGTTTAAAGAAGTAAGCAAGCTATTTGATGAAGAGAAGAAAGCTGACAAATGGATTGCAGACTACGATAAAAAAGCAGACTCTTTATCTAAAAAAATTAAAGAAAAAACAAAAGATGAAAACTTTATGTTCGTTGCAGTTACACCACAAAACTTCCGTGTATACGGTAGCTTCGGATACGGTGACATCATCTTTAACGACTTAAAACTTCCAGCAACAAAAGGTACAGATTTAAAACAAACGATGGCGCAAGTATCACTAGAAGGTCTTGTTGCATTCCAGCCTGACCAAATGTTCGTTGTAAACTTCGGCGGAGAAGCTGATAAAGTGTACGAAGACTATAAAAACAGTGCCGTTTGGAAAGATAATAAAGCAGTAAAAAGCAATCACGTATATGAAGTATCAAACGAAGTATTCAATACGAAAGCATTCAATCCAATCGGAAAAGATATGCTAATTGATGAAATCGCAAAACAAATTTTAGATAAAAATAAATAAGAAAAAGCAGCTCACCATGAGCTGCTTTTTTTCTTACTTTGTACTGCATATTGCTTCATTTTTTCGATTGTCTTCACGAATCCTTCTTTTGACTTAATACGAATACCACGCTTCAACTTCGCCCGTTCATAACTCTCTAGCTTTTTCATATCAATTTGAAAAAAGGAATGAATCGCATTATCACTTTTCGGCACACCTTTAAAGATTTGTAATATCCCTTCCTCTGAAACACCGAAATAACCACTCGTTTTCAATAAGGGAGAAATATCATCAACTTTCTTTTGTAATACAATTTGTACATCATCACGATCAACGAGCTGCCATTCTTTATATTGCTGTAAAAACTTTTCTAAATCCGCTACTTTTTCTGTAAATATTTCTTCACTTACTTCTCCATCAACATACATGCGCTCTAATAAAATTGTAACTTGAGGGTCTTTCTCTGTTACTTCTGGTACTGGCCCTTCCGCCCTCGCACTCGTTTCATAAACTAAGCAAAACATCATAACGAACGCTTGCATTGTAATCAGTATCCATTTCATTTCCGTTCACCTCTTTTAGGCAAGATCAAACTTTCATTTGTAGCTTTTCCGGAAATGGGGGTTTTATCCATATAAATGACTGTATTACGTTTCTCAAAAAAATAAAAAACGCAGATAAGGATAAAACTTCATCCTTATCTGCGTTAGCATTTGTTTTTATATAAAATGAAAGACGCCTGCAAAGCAGGCGTCTTGATGCGTTTACGGCGAGAGACCAGGCGACCACATTCGCGTGTTTAGCACTTAAGCATATCTCTCGTCTTACGTAAATTAGCTCATCGCTTTGCTAATATAACATTAATAACGTATAAGTGCAACATATTTACAAAAAATATTTTATCTCCTCTTTATTCCAAATTACTTTATGTAAATTATAAATTGATAAATGTAATATATATGTTACAATAAATGTAACATCGAAATCATAATAAACAGGAGATGGATATTGTGAAAAAAATAAAGGATGAACGACTCATTCTTCAAACATTAAAGAACATACGTATTGCTTTTCTTTTTCAATCACTTGGTATAATTGCCATTTTAGGCTATATCGGATTCACTGAAGGAGCGGATTAAATTACGAAATCTCCATTATGGTTATTATTTATTCTTACGAGTATGGTACTTAGTTATTTACAGTTAAGTGTTTCTATCGATGTAGAAGAAAGTGAAAAAGAAATACAATTAACCCCTTATTACAAAATTGTTTTACGCTCTCTTATTGTTGGAATCGTTATGGCTATTATCTATATCATTTTCAGTCCAGAAAGACCTCTCTTTGAAGCTATTTTAACAGGTAGTATTCTCTTCCTATGCTTTTTAGCGTCTTACTCTGTTAGCTATTTTATAAAAAAACGTCGGTTACAAGAAGGCGATGAATAAAGAGGAAGGGCTAGCCCTTCCTCTTTTGTTTTGCTATCGCGCAGTACCAGTTAAACCGTAACGAATGTCTCGGAACATATTCACTATGTCGCGATTAAAATCGTTTGTAACGGTGCCATTACGTAAACGTGTGTTTATTGCATCGACACGAGTAAACATATCATTTCTTACAGAAACGTAAACATTTCTGTTTCCAACTTCATTTGCAACAGCTTGACGAATTTCGTTTGCAAGCGCTGTTTCATTCGATACTGGATTACGTGGTTTTACCGCAATCGCTACATCATTTCCATATACAACTGTAGATACTCTGTCTACATTATTCATACGTTTTACACGATTCGTAATTTTTTCTGCAGTTTTACCATCGTTGTTAATGTATGAATTGTTCATTGTAATATTACGTGTTGGATGTGGATTTGCAATTTGTCCGTTGTAATTTACATCACGGTAATAATTATATCCTGTATCGTTACGACCGTTTCTATATGTTACATAATCTGTATAACGATCGTTACGCGCTACATTGTCACGATACTGGTGTGTATCATTATAAGATGTACGCTCATAATTGTAATTACGTCCATCCATTGCATTATTATCTTTTGGTGTACCACATGCAGCTAATGCACTGGTAACTAACAAAGAAGCAGCAATCACTTTTACTTTCGTATTCAATACAAAAACCCCCTCTGTTAGGATGAACTTCTCTTCTGAAAAGCTCCCTCTTATAATGAGTAACAGAGCGGATTTTTACACTGTTAATATTTCACTAGGAATTTTCTAACACTTGATGTACATCTTTCGCTTTCTAAATAAATCTACATACAAAAAAAGGGCGGGAATAACCCCGCCTTTTTTAAACTTCCTCTTCGTCCTCTTCTTCTGAATCGGGTTCTCCAAATACATTTGGTGGATCTGGTTGGTAATACATCGTTCCTGGCTGTGGTGCATATGCTGACTGAGTTGGTTGATAATATAAAGGATTCGCATATTGTGGCCCACCTGGCTGCGGACTATACAGTCTATTGTCTCCACCACACCCACAATCTTCCTCACCTTGCACGAGCGGCGGCATATTATTATCCATTGGCATCATATTTGGATTTGGCATAGATGTATATTGCGGTCCAAACGGCGCTCCTTGCTGATATGGCATTTGATATGGATTTGGTTGTTGATAATACGGATTCGGTGGCATCATAGGCTGTTGATATGGCATTTGATATGGCATCATGTTCGGTGGTTGATTGTTATCCATAATTGGCATCATATTTGGCATTTGATTATTATCCATAATTGGCATGATGTTTGGTGGTTGATTATTATCCATGATTGGCATCATATTTGGCATTTGATTATTATCCATAATTGGCATCATATTTGGCATTTGATTATTATCCATAATTGGCATCATATTTGGCATTTGATTATTATCCATAATCGGTTTGGTGGTTGGTTGTTATCCATAATTGGCATGATGTTTGGTGGTTGGTTGTTATCCATGATTGGCATGATGTTTGGTGGTTGGTTATAATTGGCATGATGTTTGGTGGTTGGTTGTTATCCATGATTGGCATGATGTTTGGTGGTTGGTTGTTATCCATAATTGGCATGATGTTTGGCACTTGAATATTTGGCGGTATGACTTGCGGGATAACTACATTTTCTTTCGATACGTTTGGTGATACTATATTCCCTACATTCTCTTTCTTCACTTGCGGTGATACTATACTCCCTATATTTTCTTTCTTTACTTGCGGTGACACGATATTTCCTACATTCTCTTTCTTTACTTGCGGTGACACGATATTTCCTACATTCTCTTTCTTTACTTGCGGTGACACGATATTTCCTACATTCTCTTTCTTTTTCATTCTCTTTCTTTACTTGCGGTGACACGATATTTCCTACATTCTCTTTCTTTACTTGCGGTGACACGATATTTCCTACATTCTCTTTCTTTACTTGCGGTGATTTCCTACATTCTCTTTCTTCACTTGCGGTGATACGATATTTCCTATATTTTCTTTCTTCACTTGCGGTGACACGATATTTCCTATATTTTCTTTCTTCACTTGCGGTGATACGATGTTATCTTTTTTCGTTTGCGGAGAAATGATGTTATTAGGTTTCATTTTCGTAATTTGCGGAGCAATTAACTCGCTTCCTTTTTTAATGACGTCTGAAATTTTATATTCTTTTTTCTGTTTTATTGGTGGCTGCGGCGGCTGCGGTAATACATTTACCGAAAACTTCGTGTTTTCTTTTTCCGCTGGTTTTTGTTTTTCTATAACAGGTGGTTTTTGAATGACAGACGGTTTTTCAACTGGTTTTTCTTTTTGAATCGGCTGTTCTTTTTGAATTGGCTGTTCTTTTTGAATCGGCTGTTCTTTTTGAATTGGTTGTTCTTTTTGAATTGGCTGTTCTTTTTGCGGTTTTACCTGTACTTCTTTTTGCGGCTTCACTTGCATTTCCTTCTGGGGTTTTACTTGCACTTCTTTTTGTGTTTGTTGCATAGCAGGCGCTTGTGTAATTGGCGCTGATTGATACGTAACTTCTTCCTCATCTTCTATTCCAAGCGGAGTTGGTGTTGCTGCAAATTCTTTTTGTTGCACTTCTTTTACGTATTGTTTTGGAGGTGCTGAACCTGCTCCAGCATGTTGTTTCACGTGAACGCTGTTTGATGGTACTTTAATTTTCATACCCGGCATGATTAAATCTGGATTACTAAGTTGTGTATTTGTTTTTTTCAACGTGTCAAAATCCACTCCGTACTTTTTCGCAATTTTCCAAAGGGTATCCCCTTTTTGCACGATATGAATTTTCAAATTTTCCCCCTCCTGTATAACTTATCTATAAGTAACAAATCTCATGAAGTAACACCTTCTAAATAACATGAACTTCTTTTCACTTTTAACACTTCTTCTATTTTCAATATAGTTCGAAGTGGAATAAGCATAAAAAAATCGCAATGATTTCTTCAAAACAATGTATGCCTATTTCGTTCTCGTTATGATTATATGTACGAAAAAAAGCAACGGGAATCCCGCTGCTTCATACACGCTCTAACATACGATTTAATGCAAGAACCGCTTCTTCGGTCACTTGTTTATCTACGCTAATAACGTTAATTTCTTCTCCTCTTTCTATCGTTTCAAGTGCCCATAATAAATGCGGTAAATCAATTCGGTTCATCGTTAAACACGGACACATAAAGGGATTAAGTGAAACGATTTCTTTATCTGGATGTTGTTGAATAATTCGATTCACCAAATTCATTTCCGTACCAATTGCCCATTTACTTCCAGATGGAGCCGATTCAATCATATCAATAATATATTTCGTCGAGCCCGCATAATCTGAAGCTGCTACAACTTCGTAACAACATTCCGGATGTACAATAATATTCATATCCGGATGATTTTTTCGTACATTCTCAATGTTTTTCACTGTAAAGTTTTGATGAACAGAACAATGACCTTTCCATAAAATTACTTGAATTTCTTCTATATCTCCATCGTACTCTAATGAATCTGTATGCGGGTCCCATACTGCCATTTTATCTAATGGGATACCTAAGTCGTACGCTGTATTTCTTCCTAAATGTTGATCCGGTAAAAAGACAAGACGCTCTTTTTGTGTAAACGCCCAAGATACCATTTGTTTAGCATTAGAAGAAGTTACTGTCGCTCCGCCATTACGACCACAAAATGCTTTAATTGCAGCCGTAGAATTTACATACGTTAACGGAATCATCGTATCTCCAAATAATTTCGTGAGCTCTTTCCACGCTCTTTCTGTTTGTTCAATATCTGCCATATCTGCCATCGAACAACCTGCACGCATATCTGGTAAGATGACAACTTGTTCATCTGTCGTTAACATATCTGCTGTTTCTGCCATAAAGTGTACACCGCAAAACACAATATATTTCGCCTCTTTATTACTTGCTGCAACTTGTGCAAGCTGCAGCGAATCTCCTGCTGCATCTGAAAATTGTACCACTTCATCCTTTTGGTAATGGTGGCCTGGAATAAATAATGTTCTCCCCATTTTTTCTTTAATTTCACGAACACGCTTTTCCATATCTTCTGTTGACATCGTGTGATAACGCTCCGGTAACATCGTTTCAATCGGTTGCACTTTTTCTAAAATACCCATATTTCTTTCTCCCCCTCTAAGCCACTTTCCTTACGCCTCAATATTGAAACTAATATCAAGTGCTTTCACTGAATGTGTTAACGCTCCAAGTGAAATATAATCTACCCCTGTTTTTCCGTATTCCGATAAATCTTCAATTGTAATGCCTCCTGAAGCTTCTGTAACGATGGCACTTGGTACAATCTTTGAAAACTCTCGAATCTCATCTGGCGTACGGTTATCAAACATAATAATATCCGCACCAGCAGCTACAGCTTCTCTCACTTGCTCCTCTGTTTCTGTCTCCACTTCCACTTTCACCATATGCCCTAATTTTTCTTTCACCGATGTAACGGCTTTCGTAATAGAACCGGCAAAAGCAATATGATTGTCTTTAATCATGACACCGTCATATAAACCGAAACGGTGATTAAATCCGCCTCCACATACAACTGCATACTTATCAAACATACGTAGCCCTGGCATCGTTTTTCGCGTATCACAAATGCGTGTATGGCTGCTATCTAACGCAAGAACAGCTTTATGTGTCATTGTCGCTATCCCGCTCATACGCTGGATAACGTTTAATATAACGCGCTCTGCCGTTAATAACGATGCGATTGGGCCTTGGACAGTTGCAATGATTTCGCCTTTTTCTACAAGATCTCCATCTCGTTTATGAAGCTCCACTTCAATTCTCTCATCAATTAATTTAAACCCTTCTTCAATTACTAAACGTCCCGCAAAGACCCCTGTATCTTTTGCAAGAAACGTTCCTTTTGAAAGTAAATTGTCTGGAAAAATAAGCTGAGATGTTACATCTCTTTCTCCTATATCTTCTAGAAAAAATCGATTTAGTGCTTCTTTAACCTTTATTGTATTCATAAAGCCCCTCTTCCCCTCATTACACAAGTTGTAGTTTTCTTTTCACTCGAACAATCTCTTTTTTTACGCTATTTCTATCTGGATAATCACTTCGATAATGGCCGCCGATGCTTTCTTCTCTTTGCAAAGCTGATACGACTATAAGCTCACAAACTGTTAACATATTAATAAGCGTTATCTCTTCATTTGTAAGAGCATCATATTGTAATATCATATTTCGAACACCATACTTACTAAGCCATCTCTTTGCATAAGATAAACTTTGCTCTGTTCGTACAATCCCAACATATTTCATCATGCATTCTTGTATTTCTTCTTTCGCCGGCAAATGCTTCAGAACGATAAATTTGTCTTCCTTCTCTGTTAGACCCTTCATTCTTTCTTTTGCAGTTCTAGATAAAATATGTTGTCCGATTCTTTTCCCAAACACAAGGCCTTCTAATAATGAGTTACTCGCTAACCTATTTGCGCCGTGAACACCATTACAAGCTACTTCACCAACTGCGTATAAGTTAGGAATGGATGTTTCTCCATCACAGTTCGTTTTCACGCCGCCCATATGAAAATGAGCACCTGGTACGACTGGAATACGTTTTTTATTTATATCGACACCATTCGTTTTACATATTGATGACACGGTCGGAAAACGTTGTTCAAAGTTTTGAATCATTTCGATGTTTAAGTACACTTTTTCACCCGCAAGTAACTGTTCATGAATAGCCCTTGCCACTACATCACGCGGGGCTAGATCCTGTTCAGGATGTACATCCATCATAAAACGCTGTCCTTTTCCATTTATAAGGACAGCTCCCTCTCCGCGAACAGCTTCAGAAATGAGGCCGGGGCACCCTCCGCCCGCGTATAACATCGTCGGATGAAATTGTATAAACTCTAAATCTACGAGCTCCCCGCCCGCGCGGTACACCATCGCAAGTCCATCGCCTGTAATTGTCCCGTCATTAGAAGTAAAGGCATATAAACCACCAATTCCTCCTGTTGCTAACACCGTATAACCTGCATCGTAACGCTTCAGTTCCCCTTCACTATTTCTCGTTAAAACTCCAACACATTTATCGTTTTCTATAATAAAATCGAGCACCATTTCCTGTTCCACTACTGTAACGTACGGGGCTACTTCTTGTATGAAATGCTCTAATAAATTCTTTCCTGTTGCATCGCCACCTGCATGTAAAATACGACGATTTCGATGTGCGCCTTCTTTTCCAAGGTGAGGACCCGTTTCATCTCCATCAAATTCCATTCCGTTTTCAATGAGATTATTTATTTCTTTCGGTCCTTCCTCGACTAAATAACGGACGACTTCTTCCTTGTTATAATGACACCCTGCTACTAGCGTATCTTCAAAATGATCATGAGGATCATCATATGTAGCAACAGCTGCCGCAATTCCACCTTGGGCTAAATGTGTATTATTATTACGTTCTGTACCCTTTGTGATAATAATCACATTCTTTTCGTGACAAATCTCTTTTGCAACACGAAGTGCCGCAACGCCACTTCCAATAATTAAGACATCTGCACTTGGCATATTCGTTGCCTCCTACTTTACACTTTTCAACTGTCTTGACACCTATATTTACATAGTTTTAAAATAATGACAAGAGTTTTTTTATAATTCTTATTTTCACTACCATTTAAAAAATACAAGAAATGTAACTCTTACTAGAGAGAGGACCTTACATGATGATATATCTCGACTATGCAGCAACTACACCTATGAGCGCGGAAGCGTTACAAACATATACGAAAGCAGCAACACAATACTTTGGAAATGAACAAAGTTTACATGATATTGGAGGGACAGCCTCTTCTTTATTACAAGTGTGCAGAAAAACATTTGCAGAAATGATTGGAGGAAAAGAACAAGGAGTATTTTTTACAAGCGGCGGTTCAGAATCTAACTATCTTGCGATTCAATCACTTCTAAATGCTAGAAATGGAAAACACATTATTACGACACCTATGGAGCATGCATCCATTCGAAGTTATTTTCAATCTTTAGCATCACAAGGTTATACGATTACGAAAATTCCTGTTGATAAAGGTGGACTTATTCGTTTAGTAGATATAGAAGCAGCTATTACAGAAGATACTGTTCTAGCAAGTATACAGCACGGAAATTCTGAAATCGGAACCGTTCAAAACATAGCAGAGATTGGGCTACTTTTAAAAAAATATAATGTTTTATTTCATACGGATTGTGTGCAAACGTTTGGCAAACTTCCTATCCATGTTTTTGAGATGGGGATTGATAGTCTTTCTGTTTCAGCACATAAAATATACGGACCAAAAGGTGTCGGCGCTTGCTATATAAATCCACAAGTTCGCTGGGAACAAATATTTCCAGGTACTTCTCACGAAAAAGGATTTCGCCCTGGTACAGTGAACGTTCCTGGAATCGCCGCTTTTTTAACAGCAGCTGAGAATATATTAAAAAATCATATGGAAGAGAATTTACGTTTTAAAGCGTTACGGACCTACTTTTTAGAACAATTACGAACACTTCCGCTAGAAATTGAAGTAGAAGGTCATTCTACTTCTTGTTTACCACATATTATTGGGGTTACAATAAAAGGAATAGAAGGTCAATATACTATGCTAGAATGCAACCGCCGCGGTATTGCCATTTCCACGGGAAGTGCTTGCCAAGTCGGTAAACAAGAACCTTCGAAAACAATGCTTGCAATTGGAAAAACGTATGAAGAGGCAAAACAATATGTCCGCTTCTCTTTCGGACAGCAAACAACGAAAGATCAAATTGATACTACTATTCATGCACTACACACAATTGGAAATCAATTTTATAGAGGTGTTAAATCATAATGAAACAAAATGAACAAAAAAAGATTTTAGGTGAAGAAAGACGACAACTTATCCTGCAGTGGCTTCTTGCTGCAAATGAACCGTTATCAGGGAATGAACTATCAAAAAAGACAAACGTAAGTAGACAAGTTATCGTGCAAGACATTTCCTTGCTGAAAGCAAGAAACGAACCAATTATTGCAACTGCTCAAGGCTATTTATATTTAAAACCACAAGAGAAACAACAGACTTTTGAACGCGTAATTGTATGCCAACATAAACCAGCAGAAGTACGTCAAGAACTTACAATGCTTGTTGACCACGGCGTTACGATTAAAGACGTAAAAGTTGAGCATCCTGTATACGGTGACTTAACAGCATCTATTATGGTAAGTAATCGCTTTGATGTAGAGCAATATTTACAAAAAATCGAAAACACAAATGCTTCCTATCTATCGCAACTTACAGATGGTATTCACTTACATACAATTGAAGCAGATTCCAAAGAAAAGTTAGACGCTGCTTGCGAGGCTTTAGATAAAGCAGGATTTCTCGTTTATTAATGTAAAGCACAGAGTTTTTATAATTCTCTGTGCTTTTATTTTGTAAGTGATATAATATTGTAATCAATTGTAAAGGAGATTGCATATGGGAATTGAACTCGTTCACTTTAGCATTGGCAAACCGAAACAAATGAAATATGGCGAAGATAAAGAAATGATAACAGGTATATGTAAAGATTCTACGGAAGAAGCTTTTCTCTCAAAAGACGGCTTCCTTGGCGATGATGTAGCGGATTTAAAACACCACGGGGGACCTGATCGTGCAGTTTGTGTGTACCCACACGAGCATTACGCACTATGGGAAGAGGAATTCCAAACAACGCTTCCAGCTTCCACATTTGGCGAAAACATTACCGTAACAAATATGTTAGAGCATGATGTTTGCATCGGAGATACATATCAACTAGGCGAAGCAATCATTCAAGTAACACAAGCAAGGGTACCTTGTAGCACGATTTCAAAACGCCTCGGTATTCCTGGCATACTGCCTCGCATTGTAGCAACTGGATTTACTGGCTACTTATGCCGCGTTCTTCAAGAAGGTACTGTACGTAAAGATTCTAAAATTACATTACTAGAACGCCATCCAAACAATGTATCTGTTCTTTTCTCTAATGAAATCTATTTCCATAATAGAAAAGATAAAGATGGCATCGAGAAGATTCTTGCTGTCCCAGAACTAGCTGATATTTGGCGTGGTCAGTTAGAGGATCGTCTTGCGAAGTTAAAATAAAGAATCCCACCTTCTGCAGGTGGGATTTTATTAATCTAGCAAAATTGTTTCTGTTGCTTCAATAGAATAGACAGCTCCTCACCTCTTACAACCAATAAGAAGAATAACTCCCCAGCACCGTAACAGAAAAACCAAGTGCTTCAAGTTCCATCGTTACGCCTGGCAATAATACGTCATCGTATGCTTTATCGACATCGATTAAGAAAAAGTAATTTCCAAGTCCTGTTTTCATCGGACGAGATTCGATTTTGGATAAGTTTAATTTTCTCCATGCGAAAGCTGATAACACTTGATATAGTGCTCCTGCATAATCCGCAGGTAACGTTATCATAAGCGTCGTTTTCTCCCCGCGATTTTCTCCGTTATTTGGGAGTACCGCTTTCTTTTTCTTATGCAGAACGAGGAAACGTGTATGATTGTTTTTATGCGTATGAATACCACTTCTTACAATTGCTAATCCGTATTTTTCTGCTGCCGCTTCGTTTGCAATAGCGGCGATTTTTTCTTCAGGATGTTCTTTCACATATTGTGCTGCAGCACTTGTTGATGTCATATCTCGAACGGTTACCCCTTTTAATTGTTCATTTAAAAACTTATGACATTGTGCAATAGCATGTGGATGAGAATGCACTGCATATACTTCTTCCCACACTTCTGCATATTGGGGATGCACAAGTAAATGCTGCTGAATCGGTACTGTAATTTCTCCTACAATGGAAAGCGGTTGTTCATGTACGAGATAATCGACTGTTATGTTTACTGAACCTTCAATCGCATTTTCTAGCGGTACAACTGCGAAATCTACATTTTCATTTGCGGCTGCATCTATACAATCTGGAATCGTTCGATACGGTACATGCTCTGCTTCCGGAAAAAAACGACTCACCGCCATATTTGTAAATGTTGCTTCTGGTCCTAAATATCCTACTCGAATCATCGTCTTTTCCCCTCTTTTTCGTTTTCTTACTGTTATACCATACTTTTTTATATTCTTCTATGTAAATTTCGAATATTTAAAAAAGACTAGCATTTGCTAGTCTAAATGTTTCTTATATTCTCTTTGAGCGAAAAAGAAATACATGATGCATGCGGCGATATAAAACAGAATAAACAAGGCTACTTTTCTGAATGAACCATCCATAAAAATCGTATTATGAAACGTATATAACGCAACTGCACTATGCATACTCCCTACTATAATTGGTGCAAAAAATAGCATACACAATTGCCAACGAGAAACCTTCCACACTTCTTCCTTCGTCATTCCAAGTTTAGAAAGTGCCCCGTACTGCTTTCGATCCGATGCAATATTATGAAACCATTTAAAATATACGATACTACATGAAGTAAGAAAAAATAATATACTAATGAATGAACCTACAAATAAAGTAATATCGCCAAACTCTTTCATATTCACATATAACTCCATATTACTTCGAAATGCATTATTATCATCTTGTTTCATATGGTTCCGTAAATCTCCATTTAATTTTTTCGTATTTTCGATATTGGGTAATGTGTATCCTCGATATATCATTTTTTCAGAATCCGGAACCTTATTTGCTATACTGTCAAAATCTTCATCATTCATAACGAAAAACAAACCGTTAATGTGCGCGAGGTGATAATTAAATCGCGCCCCTTCTTTCTGACCATTAAATACGAATGAATACGTTTGATTCATTACTTGTAATTGAATCTCTTTTTGATTATATACATTCGGATAATTACTTTTATTATAATAAACAAGTGTAACTGTTCCTTTTTTCGGGTGATATATTTTCTTTTTTTGTTTTCTCGCTTCTTGATTGTATTCACTTTCCTTTATAAGCGGTACAACTTCGATTTCTCCCTTATTAGACTGGAAAGATGCATACAATCCAACAAAACTCATAAATTGAAAATCATCATATCCATATTGATGCAGTAATTGTTCAACCTTACCTTCCTCAAAGACTTCATGGGTAGAAGCACCTTTTTCTATGTATGAAAATGAGTGTGCGCCCCCATCCCGCCACATATCTTGCATGCTAGAAAAATATAAGAACACCGTACCTGTTGCCGTAACTACAAATGTCGTTGCCATAGAAAGCATAAAGAAAAAGCGACCATTTTCCTTCATTCGATGTGACAATTGATTCACTATAAATAAATACGGATATGTATACATAATCTTTTTATTTCGTTTAATCATTTCTAACAATTGGATTGTACCGTGTGTAAAAGAAAAGTACGTTCCGAAAAAGACAAGTATAGACACAGGGAAAAAATATAATCCTATCGTTTCCATTGTCACTTGTAGCGCTAACGCATATCCTGTCCCTAAACAAATAAAGCCGAATATACAAAGCCACATTGATGTTTTCTTCTCTTTTTTATCCGTTCGAAATTCTTTCAATAACCGAATGATTTTTATGTTCCATATACGTAAAGCACTTATAAAAGATAACAGAATAAAAACAACCATATATGTAATAAACGTTACCCCAATCGCTTTCACGTCAAATATGACAGGGAGTTCTTGCGGAAGACGCATTAGCATGCTAAACACCATAAAAAAGAGTTTCAAAAAGATCATGCCAATCCCTATACCGAAAATATTAGCAAATACCCCCATCAATATTTGCTCGGTCATAATCACTCCTATTACGTTAGATTTCGTCGCTCCCATTAACATATATAATCCTAACTCTTTCTTACGTGCCTCTATGAAAATAGAAGTAGAGTACAAAATAAATATGATGAAAAAAGAAATGATTATAACATTACATATGATAAGTCCCCAGCGTACGTTTTGATACCACAGCGTCTCCTGCATATACGGATGCACAATAACAGACATATATGCATAAGAAGCAAATATCGCAAAACAACTACTTAAGAAAAATACTTTATAATTACGCCAATTTCCCTTTATATTTTGCAGCGCTAGTTGCCAAATGTTCATCTATCTTCCTCCTATAACTTACTACATGCGTAAAAAGCTAGAGGTTTCCCTAGCTTTTTACGTGTTTCAAATATCCTCTTTGCGCGATCATAAAGTAAATCGCAGAAGCTAAAATGTATGCTCCAATTACAATCGCACCTGATTTCCATAAATCGAGATAAAGCATTTTCCCTAACGTATGAAGAGCAAATCCACTATGAATGGCACCGATTAAAATTGGGATAAAGAAGATAACGCCCATTTGACGGATTGCAATTTTACGAATCTCTTTATCTGTCATACCGATTCTCTTTAACGATTTAAATTGAATACGATCTTGTTCTTTATCGTTAAACCATTTAAAGTATGTCATACTACAAGCGAAGAAGAAGAACAGTACTGCTACGAAGAAACCGATGAACATTGTAATTGCTCCTGATTCCCTTATATTTTTATAAGCGAGCACCGAGTTATTTAACTCCTCTTGCTTATCTGGTGCAATTTCCTTTTTCAAATCTAACACAAGGTCTTCCGTACTTTTCCAGTCTTCTATATAATAACCATAATATTTCGTCTTTTCTTCATCTGGTACGAGCTTTGCGTATTTCTCAAAATCTTGATCATTCACAATGAGATATTCACTATCATTAAAAACAGAAAATGAAGTTGGCTCATTTAATTGAACAGAGTGCGTTTGTCCGTTAATTTTAAATTCATACGGTTTCGAAAGATCTACCTTCATCATATCTTTCGCCATATCCATTATGACCATCGTTGCACTACCTGGTGCATTATGAACTTCTCTAACTTGCTCTCTCTTTTGTTCACGCACTTCAGCGTTATATTCTTTTTCTGAAATAATCGCCATTGGTACTTCATGTTCACTATTAAACATCGTGATTTTTTGAGTTCCAGGAAGTTTGACGTACGTTACTTCTCGTGCTTCTTCAAATCCATGTTTTTTTATTAATTCTTTTGTTTTTCCTTCTTTTATAACATTATGCGTATTAATCCCCTTTTCCTCATACGAAATAGCATGCGGGGTACTAGTTACTGTCTTATAACTCATATCCTCAAAGAATACGTACAGTGTACCAACTGCTGAAGATACAACCGCCGTAATGATAGAAATTACAAATAAAAAACGAGCATTATCTTTCATTTTATAAATAAGATTGCTAAGTACGAACATATTTGGATATGTATAAAAAGATTTTTTTCGTTTTTGCAACGCCTTTAATACGACTGTACTACCTTGTGTAAACAGCAAATAAGTTCCGCCTATCGTCAGCCCTACAATCGGTAAAAACAGCATGATAAAATTCATAAATGTCACTTGGAAGCTAAGTACATATGCAACAATAATACATCCTATACCCGCTACACATAACCATGTAAATGCAAAAGGTTCTACTTTTTGTTTTCTTGCTTCTCTTAATAAATCAATAATTTGCAAGCGTCCTACTGTCCACACGCTAAACAATGATAGGATTAAAAATAGAATAAAGTATACACCCGCTGTAATAAGAACTGCCTTACTATTCCATACGAGCGGAAGTGTTTTATCTATTTTCAATATTACGCTTAATGCTTGGAAGAATAATTTTGAACAAAGCATGCCAAGCCCAATACCTACTACAATTGCAATGCTCCCTAACATAAGCTGTTCTAATATAATCATTCGGCCAAGTTGAGATTTTGTTCCGCCTATTAATGTTAATAAACCAAACTCTTTTTTCCTTGCTCGTAAAAATGTTGAATTTGCATATAAAATAAAGAGTGCTGAGAAGATGACTACAATATAATTCATTGATTCTAACCCTTTTGAAATCATCTCCCTCATACTAATATTACCGCTTACGACATCTGGATGATAAATGAAAGAAGCATACATGAAAAACACAACAATAGATAAACAACTACTAATGAGAAACGCTTTATAATTACGCCAATTCCCTTTTACGTTATTAAGCGCGAGCTGGCGAAAGTTCATGATATTCTCCTCCTAACATCGCAAGTACGTCTAAAATTTCTTGGAAAAAGGCTTGTTTCGTTCTTCCTTTATGAATTTCTGAGAAAATTTCTCCGTCGCGAATGAAAAGAATACGTTCGCAATAACTCGCCGCTACTGGATCATGCGTTACCATTGCAATTGTCACTTTCTTTTGTTCATGCAAGTCTTGCAACGCGCTCATTAATGATTTCGCCGACTTAGAATCTAAATTTCCAGTTGGTTCATCTGCTAAAATTAATGTCGGTTCATGAATGATCGCTCTCGCAGCTGCTGCACGTTGTTGTTGTCCGCCTGATACTTCATATACTTTTTTATTTAAAATTTCTTCGATGTTTAAAAACTTTGCAATTTCCAGTACTTTCGCATCGATTTCATTTACAGATTTCTTCGCCATTACAAGCGGTAAAATAATATTTTCTTTAATCGATAACGTATCAAGTAAGTTAAAATCTTGGAAAATGAATCCTAAATGTGTACGGCGAAACTCTGCTAATTTTGCAGCACGCATTTGATTAATTTCTTCGCCATTTACAAGCACATGACCTGAAGTTTGTTTATCAATTGTTGCTAATAAATTTAAAAGCGTTGTTTTCCCGCTCCCTGAAGGACCCATAATCCCTACAAATTCGCCTTCTTCTATTTTAAAATTTATATCGTTTAAAGCAGTCGTCGCTACTGAACCTTTTGATTGGTACACCTTCGTTAATCCTTTTACTTCAAGAACACTCATTTCTAATCCCCCTATGTGTTTTCTTCTTACATTTACTATAAGAAAAATAAGAAAAAGAAACGAGTGATTTCCCTTACAAAACGTTTTGTTATCTTACAGTTTTGTCATTTTTCTCATTAATGTATGATATTCTTCATCTTTTGCAAATTGGAACGTGAATGTTGTCCCTTCGCCTTCAGCCGATTGCACATAAATACCGTGATGTAAATTATCACAAATTTCCTTCGTAATATATAAACCCATTCCAGTCGCTTCTCTCGTTTTACGACCATTTATTCCCGTAAAGAATGGATCAAATATACGCTTTACATCTTGCTCTGGGATACCGATTCCATTGTCCTTAATATGTAATAACACCTTTTGTTCTTTCTCTTCAATTTGAAATTGAATTTCCTTTTTCTCTGCTTCTGCGATTTTTGTATACTTAATTGCATTTACAACAATTTGACCGATAGCAATACTGAGCCATTTTCTATCAGATGCAACCATACAAATATCTTCCTCAAACATCACTTTCGGAAATACAGACGATTGAATGAAAGACTTTCTATTTTCATTAATAATACCTCGAATGATATCTATCACATTTACTACTTCTACTTTATAATCTTTCGCAAATTGCTCTAATCTTGCCATATGTAACGCTAAATCTAAACCATTAAGTATGCGGTTATTTTCTTCGCGGATACTTTCAACGGTTGCTCTTGCTTCACGATGCTCTTTACCAAACTTCTGTAATAGTAATTCAATAACAGATACTGGTGTTTTCATTTGATGAATCCATTGGTTCATAAATATCATTTGCTGTTGCTCTTTCGCATGTTGTTTATGAACTTCATTCATATATTGCTGTCTTAATAGCGTAAATGATTCAACGACCATCTCTTGTTCTGACGTATAAGAAGTATCAATAAGTAACGAGTCATGTAATGTATTCCCACTAGCAACATATTTTTCGATTCTCTTTAAAAACACACTCCGTTTTCGGTAATCGTAAATGAGGTATACAGTAAACACAACCGTCCCTAATAAAAGTCCATATAACCACGTACTCCAATCAATTGATCTTTTTTCTAAAATATTTTGCAACTGCAATACGAGCCCGAATAAACAAAGACTAACAATATAAGAAAGAAGTAAAGAAAATCGGTCTATGAGGTAATTTTTAACCTTCATGCCCTTCGCCCCACTCTGTAAGAAGCGCATAACCGTATCCTCTTTTTGTAACAATTGCATTTTTAATGCCTAGCTCCTCTAGCTTCTTCCTTACCCGTTTTACATTTACGGTTAATGTATTATCATCAACAAATGCTACTTCGTCCCATAAAGCTTCTAACAGTTCTTCGCGCGTTACATATTGATTCGCCTGTTTCATTAAACACTCTAACAAGTAAAATTCATTTTTTGTTAGTTCTGTTTGTTGCCCTTGCCACTCAACCACATGTTGGGACGGGAATAACAACAATCCATTAACACCTAAACAATCACTTTCTGCCGCAGAAGCATACTCACCATATCCACGTCGAAGTGCACTTTTCACCTTTGCCATTACGATATCTAAATGGAATGGCTTCGTAATGTAATCATCTCCACCATTTTCAATTGCCATTACTTGATCCATTTCCCCTGTTCTTGCAGAAACAAAAATAATCGGCGCATTCGATACACTTCGAATTTGACGGCACCAATAGAAACCATCAAAATACGGTAAATTAATATCTAGTAATACGAGATGTGGATTCACTTTTACGAACTCATCTTTAATATGGCGTAAATCACTTGCTCTAAATGACTGATACCCATATCTTTCTAAATGCTCCTCTAATATTCCCGCGATTTTTTCATCGTCTTCTACAATTAATATTTTATACATATTTTTTCTCCCCATAAAAGAATTCTTCTAAAATTACTCCTTTTTCCATTATAAATTGAAAATTTAATTAGTGGGGATATTTTCCTATAACAATTGGACTTTTGCGATATAAAAAAAAAGACTGCCCTATTTCGGCAGTCTTAATCGATAAATTCAAATTCATATTCAAGAATTTTTACAATATCTCCGTCTTTTGCACCACGTGCACGAAGCGCTTCATCGATACCCATTCCGCGCATTTGGCGAGCGAAACGACGTATAGATTCATCACGTGAGAAGTCTGTCATTTTGAATGTCTTCTCAATATCGTAACCAGAAATAACAAACGTGCCGTCACTTTCACGTGTAATTTCAAATTTAACACCTTCAGTATCAAATTTGTACATTACACTTGCTTCAGACTCATCGACAACATCATGCATTGGGAATTCTGGTGTTGTTTCTAATAAGTTCGCTACTTCAAATAGTAAGTCACGAACACCTTGTTTCGTTACAGCTGAGATTGGGAAGATTTTTACTTCGTCTCCCACTTTTTCTTTAAATGCTTGTAAGTTTTCTTCTGCATCTGGCATATCCATTTTGTTTGCAACAACAACTTGTGGACGCTCAGTTAAACGAAGATTGTATTCTTTTAATTCATTATTAATCGTTACGTAATCTTCATATGGATCACGGCCTTCTAAACCAGACATATCAATAACATGCACGATTACACGTGTACGCTCGATATGACGTAAGAATTGGTGTCCAAGTCCAACGCCTGCATGTGCGCCTTCAATTAGTCCAGGAAGGTCAGCCATTACGAAGCTGCGGTTATCACCAGTTTCAACAACACCAAGATTCGGAACGATTGTTGTAAAGTGATACTCTGCAATTTTCGGACGTGCTGATGATACAACAGATAATAATGTAGATTTACCTACACTTGGGAATCCGACAAGTCCAACGTCTGCTAGCACTTTAAGTTCTAGGATGACATCACGTTCTTGACCTGGTTCCCCGTTCTCAGCGATTTCTGGCGCTGGGTTCGTAGCTGTTGCGAAACGTGAATTACCACGGCCACCACGGCCACCTCTTGCGATTACAGCTGTTTGTTCATGCGTTACTAAATCAGCAAGAATTTGACCTGTTTTTTCATCTTTTACTACTGTTCCTGGTGGAACCTTTACGATTAAATCTTCAGATTTACGTCCGTGCTGACCTTTACTCATTCCGTGCTGACCGCGATCAGCTTTGAAATGACGTTGGTAGCGGAAGTCCATTAATGTACGTAAGCCTTCCTCAACTACGAAAACAACATCTGCACCTTTACCGCCGTCGCCACCTGCTGGGCCACCTTTAGGAACATACTTCTCACGACGATACGCAACCATACCGTTACCACCGTCGCCGCCTTTTACATATATCTTGACCTGATCTACAAACATTATTTCACCACACTTTTTTCAATTGGTTGTAATATAACTGAGACTTCTTCGTCTCTTACTGTATAAGAAATGGAATACCATTTATTGTTTTGGTTCGCAAGCCAATTCTGTAGTTCTTCTACACTCGTTAGCTTACCACGAAAATCAAAAAAGAAACGAGCATTCTCCGCGTCACATTCAATTGTGATACAAACATAATTTTCAACATATACGTCTAAACTATGCTGAAGCATTGAGAAAAACTGATTCGTCCATGTACATACAGTCTCATCTAAGTGAGATAAGTTATGTAATTTCCCTAATACTTCGTACTCCAATAAGCACGGCTGCTGTTTCCAATTATATGTTAAAATCCACTCTGAAAATAAAGGCATTGATAGCCCCATCAGATTGGATTCTTGTCTCGCTTCTTGGACAAAACGATCGATGAGCTTATGAATCTCTTCCACTTTTCCAAGGGAAAGGTTTCCTTTAACCATCTGCATACGATTGAGCCAATCATGTCTTGAATGACGCAATGCATCTATAATTGTCCATTTTTCATTCATTTAGATACCCCTTAATATAGAAAAACTCTAACCTGCACTCAGGTTAGAGTTTTCCGTGAGTTCTTATGCTTCTTGAGCAACAGGATATACGCTCACTTGTTTGCGGTCACGGCCAAGACGCTCGAAGCGTACTACGCCGTCAACTTTCGCGTATAAAGTGTCATCGCCACCACGACCAACGTTAACACCTGGATAAATTTTTGTACCGCGTTGACGGTAAAGAATTGAACCACCTGAAACCGTTTGACCATCTGCGCGTTTAGCACCAAGACGTTTTGACTGAGAGTCACGACCGTTCTTTGTACTACCTACACCTTTCTTAGATGCGAAAAACTGAAGATCTAATCTTAACATACGTTACACCTCCTGCACTTTTTCTATTAAACGGATATACTTTCCGTAATCAAGTTCGATCGTCTTAAGCGAAACAACTAATCCTTCTAAAAGCGTTTGTGCTTTTTCTGCTGCATGAACGTCTAAATCATTAGGCAATTCATACGTTAAGAATCCGCCATCACTTCCGAGTTCAATAGTTGCCTGCACATTACAAAGTTCTTCCACTGCATTTATAGAACCAAACACAACCGCTGTAGTTCCAGCACAGACAAGGTCTTGTCCATGTGGCGCATAATCGGCATGTCCAGTCATTTTAAATGATTGGATACTTCCTAATTTCGTGCGACTTATCGTAATTTTAATCATGTTAACCAGAATTAAGCGTTGATAGCTTCAACAACTAGCTTAGTGTAAGGTTGACGATGACCTTGTTTCTTACGATTGTTCTTTTTCGCTTTGTATTTGAAAACGATGATTTTCTTAGCGCGACCTTGTTTTTCAACTTTCGCAGTAACTGTTGCACCTTCTACAACTGGGCTACCAACTTTAACGTTTTCGCCACCAACGAAAAGAACTTTGTCAAAAGTAACAGTTTCACCAGCTTCAACATCTAATTTTTCAATGTAGATTGCTTGACCAGCTTCAACTTTAATTTGTTTTCCACCTGTTTCGATAATTGCGTACATACTTGCACCTCCTCTTAATTACTAAGACTCGCCAAAAACGAGGTAGACATAAATGCCTTTAGGGAACCTGTCTTGTGCGGTTGTAGCATATAGCCGTTTAGGTGCTATAAACTATAACATAAAGATGTTATCATGAATCATAGACTATTGTCAATAAATGTTCTGCTAACTATTTTTTCCGTTCTACAATTTCTTTCTTACTTCCAAAACGGATAATAGCATACTTTTCGATAATATCATCTTTGAAATAAATTTCAAATGGAATATTTTTTTGTAATTCTTTTTGTAAAAATTGTTTTTGCAGATTTTTAGGCGCAGCGATTAACACCGCCTCATCTTCTATATTGCCATATGTGATTAGTTCTCTCTCTAACTCATACGCAATTGTTTCATACGACATAACATATCCCGTCGCTTTGCAAGGCACACACTCCTCTAGTAATACGTCACGTAAAGAATGTTTTTTGCGTTTACGAGTCATCTCCAAAATCCCTAACTCAGTAAATCCAAGCACTCTTGTATACGTACGATCACCTTGCATAGCAGCTATGAGGCATTCTCTTACCTTTTCTTTATCTTCTTTTCTTTTCATATTAATGAAATCAATTAATATCATACCACCAATATCACGAAGTCTTAATTGACGCGCAATCTCTTCAGCAGCTATTTCATTTGTGCGAAGAACTGTATCTTGTAAATTTTGTTTTCCAGTAAACTTGCCTGTATTCACATCAATTACAGTCATCGTCTCCATTTGTTCTACAATTAAATACGCACCATTTTGAAGCCATACAATTTTTTGAAGTGCTTTTTCAATTTCACGCTCTATTCCAAAATGGTTAAACATTGAAGACTTTTCATTATAAAAAGATACTTTTTCTTTACCGACTTTTTCTTCTAATTCTTTTACTATACTTCTTGTATCTACAACTATTTTTTCAATTGTTTCAATTGGGTTCTCTTGAAATACACGATCTAAAAAAGTCGCTGGTCGATGAAGTAATAATGGCGCTTTCCCCTGGCTCTCTTTTCTTTTTAACTCTTCATATAACTGCTGCAACCTTTGCATTTCAGCTTGTATTTCTTCAATTGTTCCTTTTTCAGAAGCAGAGCGGAAAATATATCCTCCTGTTCCTTCTACCTCAATTTGAAGCAATTCTTGTCTTCTTTTATTATTTTTTATTTTCCGAGAAACAGCGCGCATTTCATCAAACGGCATATAAACAACATATTTCCCTGTAAATTCTATATTCGCTGTCAATTTAGGACCTTTCGTATCAATTGCCTCTTTCACGACTTGTACGAGCACTGCTTGTCCTTCATGTATACGGTAGGAAGGTGGTACATCATCATAAGAAAGGTACGCATGTTTTTCTAAACCTATATTTACAAATGCCGCGTTCATTCCAGCAATTGTCCTTACGATACGTCCAACATAAATATGTCCGACAATTTCTTGCTCTTCATTACGTTTCCATAGAAATTCAACAATTTTTTTCTTTTCTTCAATTGCTACTCTCTTTTCCGATCCAGCGTAATTCATATATAACGTCTTCAAAATTATTTCCTCACTTTATAATCTTCTTTGCTTTTACAATAATAAAAGGTTAGTGCTATCGTCAACACTAACCGATTAATTCTTCAACAGATGAAGTTGTTCGTTTTTCAGTAAAATACGCATAGAGCAATTCATTCTCATCCAATGTATAATGCTCTTTATATTTTCCACGGACGATAATAGAGTGCTTATACCCTCTGCGAAATTTTGTAAAGATTGTATATAGACGATCGTCTGTTTGCACCTCAATAGGTGCAATCTTTTCAATTCCCCTTTTATTCCCATAATAGCGTTCTAATAAGAAGCGCATAAACGCATAGCGTCTTTGTTTCCACTCTTGATATAACGACACTGCCAAAAATATGAGTAATACCCACATCATAATATTGTTGCTATTCCAAAGTAACTGCCACCCTAATATTACACCAAAAAAAACACATGACAATTTCATCATCTTTTCATGTGCTTGCAAATAAGGAAAACGATATGAGAGTACATTAAACAGTACTTTTCCGCCATCAAGTGGCCAAATAGGTAATAAATTAAATGCTAAAATCACTATATTGTTCCACATAAAGAAAGAATATAACTCCGCACCAAGCCAACCAGCTTTAAACAGTGCATAACCAACCATCATCATCCAAACGTGTTGAACAGGTCCTGCAATTACGACAACAAGCTCCTCTTTCAACGACTTATTTCCATGTTCCTCAAGCTCAGCCACACCACCAAATGGTAACAACTGAATTCTTTTAATACGCCAATTATAGTGTGCCGCTGCAAAAGCGTGCCCAAGTTCATGAATAAGAACAATACAAAATAACAATAGTAATTCTTTAAAACGCGCCGTAAAAATACCAATGACAATAATAACCCAAAACAACGGATGCACTGAAATTTTTGTTAAAACATCCCTATATTTAATCAAATGAGATCACCTGAATCGGGTCAATAAATTTTTCATTCTTTTTTATTGCGAAATAAAACTTGCCATTTTTATTATTTTCATCATTATTCACCGTACCAATTTTTTGTTTCTTTGCAACGTAATCATATAATTTTACCGACATGTCATTTAAATTTGCATACCATGACTCAGTACCATCTGCATGCTGGATTTGAATTGTATTTCCAAGTTCCTCTTTCTTACCTGCAAAAACAACTAATCCTTCATTTACCGACTCAACTGTTGCATTTGTAGCCGTTTGGACAAATACACCTTGGCCATTTTTTTGAAATCCTTGCATTACCTTTCCTGAAGCAGGAATTGCATAATCTTTTTGTTGAATCGTCCCTTCCTTTTTCTCGCTAGGCGAATAAAAGACGAGAGGTTTTCCAAACTGTTTTTCATACCATTTCGCTACAGTAGCAAACTGAAATTCCTCTTTCATCACTCTCTCTGTAACAGCTTTAGCTCCATCGAAAGTTGAAGGAGCATTCTTATATAAAATAGCAACAGAAAGCACTAATATTGCTGATAATAACACTTTGAAGAAAAATATTTCTTTTCGGAACAACGGATGAATTTCCTTCTCTCCCTCTTCAACAAATACCGTTTCGCTATCAAAATTCCCTCCAGAAAAATATTGCTCTTCCTCCATCCTTTCTTGCTCTGCCTTCCTCTTCGCAATCCGCTTTTTAATTTCTTCTACACGTCTATTCTTCATACTGTCTCCTTTCTTTCGTTAAGCTAATTTAAGTAGAAACAGTTGTATACAGTTTGTACATATGTATGAGCTAGGAAAGAAAGATATTCATGTGAAGAAAAAAGAAAGCACCTCGCGTATGTGCGAAGTGCTTTTAACGGATTCCAAAGAAGTTTTTCATCTTTGTAAATACCGATACTTTTTCTTGTTCAAATGCTTGTAATGGTACATTCTCACCTAACAAACGTCTTGCAATATTACGATAAGCTAACGCTGCTTTTCCGCTCGGTTGCAACGCTACAGGTTCACCTGTATTTGTAGCTCGAATAACTTCATCATCATCTTCAACAACACCAAGAAGCTCAATTGACAATGTACGTACGATTTCATCAACATCTAACATATCCTGTTCATGAAGCATATGACTACGTACACGGTTAATAACAAGTTTCGGTGGTTCAATATCCTCTTTTTCTAAAAGCCCGATAATACGATCTGCATCGCGCATTGAGGATACTTCTGGCGTCGTAACGACGATTGCTTTATCCGCACCAGCTACCGCATTTTTAAATCCCTGCTCAATCCCCGCAGGACAATCAATTAATATGTAATCATAATCTTGACGTAATACTTGTATTAATTCATCCATTTGTTCAGGTGTTACCGCTGATTTATCACTCGTTTGTGCTGCAGGTAATAAATAAAGATCATCAAAACGTTTATCTTTAATAAGAGCCTGAGGTAAACGGCAACGCCCTTCAACGACATCAACAAGATCAAATACAATACGATTTTCCAGCCCCATTACTACGTCTAAGTTTCGAAGACCGATATCTGTGTCAATTAAACACACTTTCTTTCCAGATAAGGCTAGGGCTGTACCAATGTTCGCAGACGTTGTAGTTTTACCTACTCCGCCCTTTCCAGATGTAATTACTATTGCCTCTCCCACAGCTATACAATTCCCCTTTCTAACTTTGTTAAATTAGGTCTAAGATGAGTGAGAAGTTGCAGGCGATCGACAACAATGTGATTATCCTCATTAATATACGCACATTCTGCCATCTCTGCTCCGTCTTCTTTCTCTTCCGGAGCCCGCATTGTCACATCATTAATTCGAAGTTGCATCGGGTTCATAACAGATGCCGCAATAACAGCTTCCGCATCTCCATCACAACCGGCGTGTGCAATTCCTCTTAATGATCCCACAACAAAAATATTCCCCCCAGCGATAACCGTTCCGCCTGGATTAACATCTCCAATTAACAATAAATTTCCTTTTACACGCAATACTTGTCCAGAGCGAACGATTTTGGAAATAGGGACAATTTCTGTTTCTTCTTTCCAAGCTATTGCTTCCGCTTTAGTCATAACATCACTTTCAATTGAATCCACAACGAGATTCTTCTTATTACGAATTAACGTACGAATCTCTTCTTGTTGGACTTCTGTTAAATAACGATTGCCTACTTTCACGTGCACTTCAATTAAAGAGTGCCCGTCGCCACCATAGTAATGTGTAGAAAGCTTTTCGTCCAATTCACTCAACAATTCAGAGAATGAACAGCAATCATCTAAATGAAGCGTTATCCCGTCTTTTGTCCCTTTTATCGTTACATTTTGTTGCTTTTTTTCTTCCACTAAAGTTCACCCCACCGATTCAATTCGACATAAAATTAGAAAATCCTTTTTTCTTTTTCTTCCATCGCTTTTGAAAGACGCGTTAAATATCGTCTCAGTGGGAAACAAACTATTAATAGGAAAATTCCATTTAGCAATAAAGTAGCTAGGAGACGATCTGTGAAAAAGACATAGGCTGACATATGAGTACGTCCTAACAAAGTTAAAAATCCATACACATAATACTCTAGTGCTGCAATGCTAGCTAATACGATAGAAACAACAATAAATAAATTCAATTGCAATATCTTCATTATACTATAGACTAAATAAGCTAAAATCGGATAAGCAAATATATATACGCCGACAAGTTCTGTGTATACGGTATCAAATAAGAAACCAAATAATAGTCCGTAATAAATCCCTTGGACCGGACTATAATACACTGTAATAAAACATAACACAATTATAAAGAAGTGCGGTGCTGCTATACTTTCTTTCCAAAACACATCCGTTGGAACAACAGTAGCAAACATATTTTCAAATAGAAAAACAAAAAGGAGCAAAAGAGGAAGAGCTGCTCTTTTTAAAATCTTCATCATCTCTTCTTCTCCCCCTATTCTAATGGCGCTGAAGGCGTTGCACGTTTAGCAACTATAATATGCTCTACGTCATTTAAATCAGCGGCAGGTTTTACATAAGCAGTTTTTGTTAAGCCGTATGGATCTGGCTGAACATCAACGATTTTTCCGATGACAAGACCTTTCGGGAATATATCACCAAGTCCTGATGTTACAACTAGTTGATCTTTTTCTACCGGTGCATCAGAGCCAATCTTTGTGAAAAGAAGTAATTGTTTTTCTTTATCATAACCTTCAATCAATCCAAAGATTTTCTCTTGCCCTTGTACAATAGCAGAAACACGATTTGTTCGACTCATAGAGCTTAACAGCTCTACTGATGATGTAAATTGAGATACACTTTTCACTCTTCCAACTAAACCTTGTGAAGTGATTACAGCCATATCTTTTTTAATCCCTTGCTGTGCCCCTTTATCAATCCCAATTAAATCGTACCATTTATCTGGATTACGAGAGACGACAGTAGCTGGAATTTCAGTATAATCACTATTCAACTGTGTTTTACCAGTTAACTCTTGTAATTTCTTTTTATCATCTTCTAATTGCTTTACGTCACCTGATAACTTTGCATAGTTATCTAATTTTGCTTTTAATTCTTTATTCTCTTCATACGTGCGCTTTACATCTTCTACGTTTTCGAAGAATCCGGCAACATAATTCGCTGGCTTTTGGAATACACGTTCTACAACACCGACAGTATCTTTTATAAACTGCTCTGGCCATGTTAAACTGTTCCGTTCTTTCAATGAAATTCCAATCAATGCCACGAGAAGAATAATACTAACTAACAAAACAATTAATCTTTTGTTTAAGAAAAACTGTGGCACGTTCACACCCTCTTAATTTTACTGATTTTTATTTTGCAATATTATCGAGCAGCAGTTTTGAAAAGGTCGATATTGTCTAATGCTTTACCCGTTCCAATTGCTACACAATCTAATGGGTCTTCCGCAACAAGAACTGGCATATTTGTTTCTTCACTAATAACTTTATCTAAGTTACGTAGTAATGCCCCGCCACCAGTTAATACGATACCACGGTCCATAATATCTGCCGCTAATTCAGGTGGAGTTTTCTCTAACGTATTTTTAACTGATTCTACAATCGCATCCACTGTATCTTTTAATGCATCTGCGATTTCTTCAGGCTGAATTAGTACTGTTTTTGGTAAACCACTTACTAAATCACGACCGCGAATTTCCATAGGCTCGATACCTTCTGGCTCGCCTGCAGAACCGATTTCTAATTTTAATGCTTCAGCTGTTCTTTCACCGATCATTAAGTTATAGCTTTTCTTAATGTACTGAATGATTGAATCATCCATATCATCACCGGCAACACGAACTGATTGACTTGTTACAATACCACCTAAAGAAATGATTGCAACTTCTGTTGTACCGCCACCGATATCAACAACCATACTACCAGTTGGTTCCCAAACAGGTAAGTTCGCACCAATTGCTGCTGCAAATGGTTCTTCGATAGGATAAGCATCACGAGCACCAGCTTGACGAGTCGCATCGATTACTGCACGTCTTTCTACAGCTGTAATACCAGATGGTACACATACCATTACGTATGGTTTACGTGAGAAGAATCCATTTGATTTTTGAGCTTGTTGAATGTAATATTTCATCATTGTTGCTGTTGTTTCATAATCAGCAATTACACCGTCTTTCATTGGGCGAAGTGCCACAACATTTCCTGGTGTACGACCAATCATTTGTTTTGCGTCGCTACCTACAGCAACGATTTGTTTCGTATCAGTTTGTAACGCTACTACTGAAGGTTCACGTAAAACTACACCTTTTCCTTTTACATATACAAGCGTGTTCGCAGTTCCTAAATCTATTCCAAGATCGCGAGTAAAGCCACCAAATCCAAACATATTATTTATCTTCCTTTCTTGTTTTCACGGACTCATTTTTTCTTACTTTATATGATAAAAACAGTACGTTTTTTATATCTGTATCCTTTTTGCAGATAATTTTCTACAAAAAACTCATAAATCACATTATAAAACAAAATAAGTAAAAAGCATAGTCTTAAATATGACCTTTTTCCTTTAAACTCACGAATTTATGGTCACCTATTATAATATGATCAAGCACTTCAATTCCGATAATCTGACCGCATTCTACTAAACGTTTTGTTACTTCAATATCTTCTCGGCTCGGCGTAGGATCTCCTGAGGGATGGTTATGAAGACAGATGATAGAGGCTGCTGCTCGGCGGAATGCTTCTTTAAAAACTTCCCTTGGGTGTACAATTGATGTGTTTAAACTTCCAATAAAAATCGTTTGCCTATGTATAACTTGATTTTTTGTGTTCAGATATAAGCACACAAAATGCTCCTGTTGTAAAAAGCGCATTTCTTCCATCATGTATCTCGCACAATCTTCCGGGCTTCGAATGCTATATCTATTTTGATATTCTAAACGCACCATTCTTCTACTTAGCTCAAAGGCTGCCATAAGCTGAGATGCCTTTGCAATCCCCACACCATGTATACTAACTAGCTCTTCTAACGTTGCATCTTTCAACATACGTAAGCCATCAAAGTGATGCAAAATTTTATCTGACAACTTTAAAACCGTCTCTTCTTTAGAACCTGTTCTAAGTAATACTGCAAGAAGCTCCCGATTCGATAAACTTCCAGCTCCTTCTAACAATAAACGCTCCCGTGGCTGTTCTTCTCTGACAACATCACGAATACCGTTCATCTCTCCACCCCTTTATTTGTTCTCTCAAAGAAAACCCCATGCAATTTTACGCATGGGTCACATCAATATTAAATTTTTTCAATTCCCGAACGAGACGTGCAATTGGTAAACCAACTACACTGTAGTAGTCCCCTTGGATATGTTGAACAAAAATAGACCCCTTACCTTGAATACCATAACTTCCTGCTTTATCAAGAGGCTCCTTCGATGCAACGTATGTATCAATTTCCTCTTCTGTTAATTCCCAAAATGTAACTTCTGTACGCTCATAAAAAGTAACTGTTTTTTCTTTTGCTATAATTGCAACACCAGTATACACTTCATGTGCTTTCCCTGATAATAACTGTAACATTTCTTTCGCCTCAGCCTCACTAGAGGGCTTTCCAAGAATACGTGACTCATATGTAACAATTGTATCTGCACCTAACACAATGTGATCACTATTATTTTCTGCTACCGCAGATGCTTTTTGTAGGGCAAGAGACATAACAATATCAGAAGGCGATGAATACGCACCAATCGTTTCTTCTACTTCACTTACAACAATTTCAAATGGCACACCAGCTAATTCAAGCAATTCCTTCCTCCGAGGTGATCCCGAAGCTAAAATGATTTTTCTCATATTTTCTCCTTCCTTTCTCACATGAAGCAAAATCATTTACATCAATCGTATCAAAGGAATAGTTTGTCCACAAATGAAAGAAATATTATTTTCCCTAGACAAAGTAATATTTCTTTATTGAATACGATTATATTCCGACCATAGAGAAAGCACTTTGCTCTAAATTCAAAAGAAAAGAAAGAAGCACTTATACTTCTTCCTTCGCCATTTTATTATCCTATCATTTCACTTTTTGCGAAACAATTTTTTCATACGAAAGCATACCGTCAATAATAACTTGATTTAATTTCGCCAAAGATTCCTTATCACCTTTCCCTTCTTTCACTGTTTGTACAGCCACTGACGTATACATATACAGTTTCTTCGCCTCTTCCTGCTTCATACTTTTCCCGTCTTTTTCAATTGCTTTCCATTCTTTTTCAATCGCTCCTATATCTTTTTCATTACTTTTTCCACCAGCCTGCACACTAGAAATATATTTTGTTAAATGAGTATATAATGGCTGCACTTTTGTTAAAAAAGCTCCTACTTCTTTATCATCTTTAAGTAACACCTTATCTGTTATATCCCAGTTCTTTTTCAAAACGGAGACACCATCATTTTTATACTGAGTCATTAATTGATTTATGCCCTGTTCATCGCTAGCAATACCAACAACTAATGCATACTTATCGCCGCTCGGCTTCAAAGCTGCAATCCCCCCATTAGCTTTCCATTCTTCAAGAGCTGCTTGTCCCTTTTCTTCAGAAGAATAGAGCCCTCCTTGAACAAAAAATAATTTCATTGGATCTAATGACGTCCCTACCTGCGCTTTTTGTTTTTCCTCTTTTGGTGCTGGTGTTTGTTCCCCCGTTCCACCCACCTTTGATTCTTCATTCCCGGTCTGCTTTGAAGCTGTTACTTCACTTCCCCCTGTCGTCCCTTGCCTGGTGACATGAAGCATTCCCATTCCAAGCGCCGTACCAATAACAATAGCAGTAGCAACAATTATAATTAATCTATTACTCCATTTCTTTCGATACTTTTCCATAGATATCGATTTCGCTTTTTGAAAAGGAACGACGTTCTTCGGTCTCTCACTTTCTACTACCATCCAGTCAAATTCATCTTTCTTTTTTTCCTCATACTTTGCTTCTGTTCCATTCACTTTCACTGAGATCGTTCGTGATTGCTTGTCCATACACTCACACCTCACCTCTTATCATTGTCCGCATCATATCATATTCATTTCACAAAAAAACGGGATATTTGTCAGAGAAATTCGCCAAATTACCCTATATTATTATCTTATATGTATGCATTTGACTTCATTTGTAGAACAAAAAAACTAGATAGTAAATACTATCTAGTTTTTTCGCCGATATACTTTCGAACTTCAGAAATGAAGTAAAGAGAACCTGTTATGATGAAAACATCATTTCCTCCCATCATTTCAAGCTTCGTATCAATTGCCTCTTTCCAATTCTCGAAAACTAATTTTGACTCTTTTTGCGAATATGATGCAAGCTTATCAGCAGAAATAGCACGATCAAAGGCGAATGTTGTAAAAATAATTTCATCAGAAATAGTTTCTAATTGACCTACCATGTTATGCAATTGTTTATCCCCAAGAGCTGTAAATAAAACGATTACGTTTTTATCTTTATAATGTGCTTCTACTGTTTTCACAAGACTTTCAATACCTTCTGGGTTATGAGCACCATCTATAATAACATCTGGATTACTTTGCAGTTTTTCAAAGCGCCCAACCCAATACGCTTCCTGTAATCCAGTTCTTATTTCTTCTTCCTCAATTAAAAACGATACATATGTTTTTACATACATTACTGCCATAAGTGCTAGTGCTGCATTTCCTACTTGGTGAATACCTTTCATTGAAATTTGCACATCATCAAATGTTGCGAAAGGACAAGTAAAATCAAACTTTTCTCCATCTTCACTAGACTGTTTATGTAACGCTGTAAAATGCTTGCCAATCTCATATAAGTTTGCATGATTTTCCGTCGCAACTTTTCGAATGACTTGCAATGCTTCCTCATTTTGCACACCTGTAATTACCGGAACACCTGACTTAATAATTCCTGCCTTTTCATATGCAATTTCTCCTAGTGTATTCCCTAAAATATGCATGTGATCGTGGCCGATATTCGTAATAATTGTTAGAACAGGGTGAATGACATTAGTGGAGTCAAAACGTCCTCCAAGCCCCGTTTCAAATAAAACAACATCACAGAAATTGACTTTACCAAAATAACAAATTGCCATAACAGTAATAATCTCAAACTCAGTCGCTTCTCCTAAATCCGTCTCATCTAGTTTTTCAACGACTGGTTTTACCATCTTTACAAGTTCAGTAATCTCTTCATCTGCAATTGCTGTTCCGTTCACACTAATACGTTCATTAAATGTTTCGATATAAGGAGAAGTGAACGTCCCCACCTTATATTTCGCGCCTTCTAGCATGTAGCGCATATATGTTAAAGTTGAACCTTTTCCATTTGTACCAGCAAGATGAACACATTTTATGTGACGCTCTGGATTTCCGAGTTCTTCTAGCATCCACCTCATTCTTTCTAATCCTGGTTTAATTCCAAACTTCAATCGACTATGAATCCATCCTATCGCTTCTTCGTATGTATGTATCACGTATACTTTTCCCCTTTCAAAAAACCTTCATCATTCTATTATACGCAAAGAAAAGAGACTCACCAATATAGTGAGTCTCTAAAAAACATTTTTATTTCTCAAGATCTGCTAGACGTTGGCGAACTGCTTCGCGTTTTTCTAGGTAATCTTGCTCTTTCGCACGCTCTCCTTCAATAACTGCTGCAGGAGCTTTCGCTACGAAACCTTGATTTGAAAGTTTCTTCTGTACACGTTCTACTTCTTTATCAAACTTCTCAAGTTCTTTCTCAAGACGAGCTCTCTCTTCATCAAGATTGATAAGGTCAGCTAACGGTAAGAATAACTCCGCACCTGATACGATTGCAGTCATTGCTTTTTCTGGTGCTTGTAAATCCGTTTGAATTGTTAATTCACTTGGGTTACAGAAACGCTCAATGTAAGAGCTGTTTTTCGTAAGTTGAGCAAGTACAGCCTCATCTTTTGCTTTAATTTGCATTTGAACTTTTTTGCTCATTGGCGTATTTACTTCTGCACGGATATTACGAACAGAGCGAATAATATCAACTAGAAGGTGCATTTCTGCTGCCGCTTCTGTATCTTGTAAATCTTCGCGAACTGTTGGCCACGCTGCTACTGTAATAGATTCGCCTTCGTGCGGTAAATGTTGCCAAATCTTCTCTGTTACGAATGGCATGAATGGGTGTAATAGACGCATTGTTTGGTCTAATACGTAAGCTAAAATAGAACGAGTTGTTTTCTTAGCCGCTTCATCTTCACCGTATAATGGAAGTTTCGCCATTTCAATGTACCAGTCACAGAAATCATCCCAAATGAAGTTGTATAGTGAACGACCAGCTTCACCGAACTCATATTTATCCATGTTACGTGTTACACTTTCGATTGTTTCGTTTAAGCGAGTTAAAATCCACTTATCTGCAACTGATTTTTCACCAGTTAAATCGATTTCTTCATACTTCATATCATCCATGTTCATTAATACGAAACGTGATGCGTTCCAAATTTTATTAATGAAGTTCCAAGTGGATTCTACTTTTTCCATGCTGAAACGTAAATCTTGTCCTGGTGCACTTCCTGTTGATAAGAAGTAACGCATTGCATCTGCACCGTACTTCTCGATAACATCCATCGGGTCGATACCGTTACCAAGAGATTTACTCATTTTACGCCCTTGCTCATCACGAACTAAACCGTGAATTAATACATCTTTAAATGGACGCTCGCCTGTAAACTCTAAACCTTGGAAAATCATACGAGATACCCAGAAGAAGATGATGTCATAACCAGTTACTAATGCATCTGTTGAATAGTAACGTTTAAAGTCTGCTGCATCTTCATTTGGCCAACCAAGTGTTGAGAACGGCCATAGCGCTGAGCTGAACCATGTATCAAGTACATCATTATCTTGATTCCAGTTTTCAATATCTGCTGGCGCTTCTGTACCTACGTATACTTCACCAGTTTCTTTATGATACCAAGCTGGAATACGGTGTCCCCACCATAACTGACGAGAAATACACCAGTCATGAATGTTTTCCATCCAGCGTAAGTATGTGTTTTCAAAACGCTCTGGTACGAACGTTACTTTTTCTTCTTCTTTTTGTTGTAACTCTACTGCCTTTTCAGCAAGTGGAGCCATTTTTACGAACCATTGTGTTGATAAGTAAGGCTCAACAACTGCACCGCTACGCTCACTATGACCTACTGAATGCATATGAGGCTCGATTTCTACTAATACGCCAGCCTCTTGTAAGTCTTTCACTAATTCTTTACGACATTCGAAACGATCCATACCGTTATACTTACCAGCTTTTTCATTCATCGTTCCATCTTCGTTCATTACTAAGATGCGTGGTAAGTCATGACGGTTACCTACTTCAAAGTCATTCGGATCATGAGCTGGTGTAATTTTTACAACACCTGTTCCGAAGTCTTTTTCTACGTACTCATCAGCGATAATCGGAATCTCACGGCCTACGATTGGAAGTGTAACTGTTTTTCCGATTAAGTGTTTGTAACGATCATCTTCTGGATGAACTGCTACTGCTGTATCACCAAGCATCGTTTCTGGACGAGTAGTTGCAAGACGAATGTGACCAGAACCATCTGTTAACGGATAGTTCATATGGTAGAATGCACCTTGAACTTCTTTATGAATTACTTCAATATCAGAAAGAGCTGTACGTGTTGCTGGATCCCAGTTGATAATATATTCACCACGGTAAATTAAGCCTTTTTCGTATAATTGAACGAATACTTTATTAACCGCATCAGATAAACCTTCGTCTAATGTGAAACGTTCACGAGAATAGTCTAGTCCTAAACCAACTTTTCCCCATTGTTGACGAATGTGAGAAGCGTATTCTTCTTTCCATTCCCAAGCTTTTTCAAGGAATTTCTCACGGCCAAGATCGTAACGTGAAATACCTTCTTCACGAAGTTTCCCTTCTACTTTCGCTTGTGTTGCGATACCCGCATGGTCCATTCCTGGAAGCCATAATACATCGTAACCTTGCATACGCTTCGTACGAGTTAAAATATCTTGAAGAGTCGTATCCCAAGCATGACCTAAGTGTAACTTACCAGTTACGTTCGGAGGTGGAATTACAATTGTGTATGGTTGTTTCTTCTCATCTCCTGTTGCTTCAAAATATTTGCCTTCTAGCCACCATTGGTACAGGCCTTCTTCAACGGACATATGATCATATTTAGTTGGTAAATTCTTTTCCGTGTTTGACATTATTTTCCCTCCTTAAAATAAAAAACGCCCCTCATCCAAAAAAGGACGAGGGACATCGCGGTACCACCTTTATTTACAAACAAATTCAGAATTTGCTTATACTCTTAATTTGATAACGGACAAATCCGTCTTTTCCTAATGAGAACTATTCCGTTCAGAAAAGATGCTCCAGGGCTACCTTCTAACATAACTATCTAGAGAATCTCCCAGCTAATGATTCTCCTCTCTGAAGACGTTTCATGTTATACTCTTCCCCTTCAAGGCATTTATATGATTGTTAATTATTATATACAATAGTGTAAAAAACGAAACCTTATTCGTCAAGATAAATTTAATACTACATCTTTCTGGGCGAATACAAAAAAAGATAAGTAGCATCCTCTACTTATCTTCTTATCCGTTCCCTTGCTGGGCAGCTTGTAATTGTGACAGGAAATATTCTATGTTACTAACGAGCCAATGCGATTGTTGCAAACTCTTTACTCCGCGAATTTCATTTTCCTCATTGCGATTCTCTCTTCTTTTCTTATAAGACTGGATTTGCCGAATAAATTGCGATGGATACGTCATATAAGCAAACATAAGAAGTTGCTCTTCTTTCGTAAACGGGAAATTTTTTTGGTACACTTGATACCATTCAAAACGATCACTTCGCGCAATTGGATATGTGTTTAAAGACCGAGAATAAAAGCCTACAATATCTTGCACAGGCGTGGCAAACTTTGATTTTTCTAAACTAATAAAATAGCCATTCCGCTCATAGTCAAATAAAAAATGATTCAGTGACACGTTACCATGTACAAACGTAATGCGTGTTTTTTCTTTTTCTTTCATCGCATCGTTCCACTCATTTAATTGCTTCGTTGCAAATTCCCGCGCCCTCATTACATGATGATAGTACGTACAATATTGTAATTCAAACGGAGACATATACCACTTCGCTTCAGACTCTACAAGAAACTCTTCTAACATCTCACCATCATTTTCCCAACGATCGGATATATTCGTATAATGCTTTTCTAAATCCTCTTCTGTATACGTTTCTTCTTTTACCGTTTTTTGATGCAACGTTCCAAGTGTCTGAAACATTTTATGGTATTGATCATTATCCTCGCCGTTTCCTTCCGCACGCTCTAACCAAGGCATTAAATAATAATTATACGTCCCGTCACTTAAAATATAATTTCCATCCGTCGCATGATATATAGGTACATAATTTGAAAAACCTTTCTCTTTCAAATATTGAATATGATGTAGAAAATTATTTCGCGCTAATTTTCTATCTTCTATTTTTTTCAATGCATATGGACCTTGATTTGTGTAAATTTTCGTTACACTTCCGTGCTCTTCCATGTGCTGCGTATCCAATCGATACTGCCTTACAATGGGTTCATAACGATTTCGTAATTCAATATCCATACGAATGACCCTTTCTATTCAAAGCATAACCTCTAAGAAAATAAGGGGAAACTCTTCCCCCTTATTTTGCCTTCGCTCTTGAAACGGGAATATAAATTATTTGTCCTTCAGTTAAATAGATATCTTCTGTTTGATTGACACGGTACAAGTTCTGTACTGACGTTTCATAACGTTCTGCAACAGATTCGATCGTATCTCCTTCTTGCACAAAATACATTCTTAACTTTGTAAATTCCTCTTCCGGTTCTTTCGTAAATAATTTCGTTAAATAAAGCGCATTTTCATCTCTCTGTGAGTACACTTCTTCTTGTTCTTCCTGCTTTTTCGCTTTTTCTTTCTTGAAATCTTTTCGTCCGAACAATTCAAATTGCGGCGTGATTTCTTTCTCCTCTTCACGCCCTACAAATTCATGTTCTTCTATTTCCTCTTCCTCTACTTCTTGCTCTTTTCTTTCTTCTAGTTGGAACGGTTCAAATGCATAATCTTCCCACTCATCCGATTCCTTATAAGCTGGTTCTTCTACATGCGGTGTAGGCCTATTTTCATCCTCTTGTGCTGCATCATCTTCTTCTAACTCCTCATACACCGTTTCTTCTTCTTCTTCTTCATCCTCGATCCTTTCCTCATCACATAAACCTGTAATAGATATATCCGCTAGTAATTGTAAGCAACCATTTTCCTTTAATTCATAATCAAATTCCTCGATTGATACATATAGTTCTTCAATTACTTTCACCCGGTTTCTTGGTATTGATATTTCAAGCGGGAAGGAATGAACAAGTTCATTAACCCCATCTTCCCTTGTTTCTACATAATCAATTGATTTTGCTGGCGATAGTTCTCTTAATGAATAAGCTGAATCATCTTGCCGTGCGACATACTCTCCCGTTAAATCTAATTGCCCTCTCACGATAACTTCATGATCAAGCTCTTCTATTTCAACGTCTGGATCTAACGAAATTGACAAAAGTTCTTCGACTTCCTGTCCTTTTTGGAACCAAACAGATTCTTTTAATGAGAATCGTAATGAATGATCTGTTGTCACTTCTTTTCCCCCTCCCAAACTATATGTCATTACAGATTTATGTTTCGAAAGCCTACTTTATGAATAAAAAAATCGCTCCCCTTATGGAGAGCGATTTTCTTTCATGCATTATGCTTTTAATTTTGACATTGCAATTTCAGCCGCTTCAATCGTCGCTTCAATATCAGCATCACTATGCGCTGTCGATAAGAATAATCCTTCGAATTGAGATGGCGGTAAGAATACACCTTGTTCTACCATTTCACGATAGTAAGCCGCAAAGAATTGTAAGTTTGAAGATTTTGCTGCCTCATAATTAATAACTGGCTCATCTGTAAAGAAAATACCAATCATAGAACCTGCACGATTAATATGATGAGGAATTCCATGTTTTTCCGCTGCTTTACGTAATCCAGCTTCTAACATTTCAGCTTTACGCTCAAATTCTACATACGATTCTGGCGTTAACTGTACTAACGTTTCATAACCTGCTGCCATTGCAAGTGGATTCCCTGATAAAGTACCAGCTTGGTAAATTGGTCCGCTTGGCGCAACTTGGCGCATAATTTCTGCTTTACCACCGTATGCTCCTACTGGTAAGCCACCACCGATTACTTTACCTAAACAAGTTAAATCAGGTGTTACACCGTAGTAACCTTGTCCACAATTGTAAGCAACTCGGAATCCTGTCATTACTTCATCAAAAATAAGTAATGAACCGTTTTGCTCTGTTACTTCACGAAGACCTTCTAAAAATCCAGGCTGCGGGGGAACAACCCCCATATTTCCTGCTACTGGTTCTACAATTACACAAGCAATGTCATCACCGAATTGTTCGAAAGCATATTTTACACTTTCCAAATCGTTGTACGCTACTGTAATCGTATTTTTCGCTACACCTTCTGGTACACCAGGGCTATCTGGTAAACCTAGTGTCGCCACACCAGAACCCGCTTTAATTAATAACGAATCACCATGACCGTGGTAACAACCGATGAATTTCAAAATCTTATTACGACCTGTATAACCACGAGCTAAACGTAGCGCACTCATTGTCGCCTCTGTTCCAGAGTTAACCATACGTACAATCTCAATTGATGGTACGCGCTCAATAACAAGTTTCGCTAATTTATTTTCAATTTCTGTTGGTGCACCGAAGCTTGTACCTCTTTCAGCAACAGATTTTAACGCTTCAACAACTTGATCATTTGCATGACCATGAATTAAAGGCCCCCATGATAATACGTAATCAATGTACTCATTTCCATCGATATCATATACTTTAGAGCCTTTTCCGCGCTCCATAAATAACGGATTCATACCAACAGATTTAAAAGCACGAACAGGGCTGTTTACGCCGCCCGGCATTAAGTCTTGAGCCTCTTCAAACGCCGCAATCGACTTATCAAACTTTTTCATTATTTAGCGCCTCCTTCTTGTAACCATCTTGCTGCATCTTTTGCATGATACGTAATAATTAAATCTGCTCCTGCACGTTTCATGCTAATTAACTTTTCAAGTACAACTTCTTTTTCGTTAATCCAACCATTTTGCGCTGCCGCTTTGATCATCGAATATTCACCACTCACATTATAAGCAACAACTGGTAAGTTAAAGTTATTTTTCACATCACGAACGATATCTAAGTAAGAAAGAGCTGGCTTTACAATTAAGAAATCTGCCCCTTCCATTACATCTGATTCAGCTTCACGGAATGCTTCCATGCGGTTCGCTGGGTCCATTTGATATGTTTTACGGTCACCAAATTGCGGTGCACCGTGCGCAGCATCACGGAATGGTCCGTAAAATGCTGATGAATATTTCACAGCGTACGACATAACTGGTACATGTCCAAAACCATTTTCATCTAACGCATGACGAATTGCTGTTACGAATCCGTCCATCATGTTTGATGGCGCAATAATGTCTGCTCCTGCTTTCGCTTGGCTTACAGCTGTTTTCGCAAGAACCGCAAGAGACTCATCATTTAAAATAATACCATCTTCAATTACACCGCAATGACCGTGACTTGTGAATTGACATAAACATGTATCCGCAACTACTACTAACTCAGGGAACTCATCTTTAATTTGCTTAATTGCACGCTGTACAATTCCATGATCACAATATGCTGATGATCCAACTTCATCCTTTTCAGCAGGTAAACCAAATACAATAACAGAGCGAATACCCAAATCAACAACTTCTTGCATTTCAGCTTGCAATAAATCTAAAGACATTTGATATACGCCTGGCATAGAAGGAACTTCGTTACGAACATTTTCACCTTCTAATACAAAAATAGGGTAAATAAAATCTTCCGTATGTAAAAACGTTTCACGCACAAGCGCACGCATATTACCGCTTTGTCTTAAGCGACGATGACGATTAAATTGTAAAGAGTTCATAGATTTCTATCCCCATTCTTTTATTTTATAGATTCACAAATGCATTGTAGTAATGCTTCTACAGTGTACTCTTTCGGCACAATAACATGCGGAAAATAAAGGATCGCCTCTTTTTCCGTAATAGGCCCTATACAAGCAATTGTACATTTTTTTGTCCATTCTCTCCAGTTTGTGCCCTCAAGTAAATGAACAAAACTAGTAACAGTTGAAGGGCTCGTAAATGTAATAATATCTATTTTCTCTACTTCTAACGATGCTATAAGCTCCTGCCTTTTCTCTACATTTTCTTTCGTACCATATACGATTAATTCATCTAGAGAAACACCAAGTCCTCGAAGTGCAACTGGAATTACATCTCTTGCTAAATTCCCTTTCGGAAATAGAATACGCTCGTTTCCACTTAGTTTTTTTATAAATTCTTCTGCAAATACCTCTGCCACAAATGAAGTTGGAACAAAGGCTACTTGATAGCCCCGCTTTTCTAACTCTAACTTTGTTTTCACACCGACAGCAGCAATTTTAATTGTTGCTGGAAGCTTCTTTTTCAAACTATCTAGAAAAAAAGCTACACCATTTTTACTCGTAAAAATAACCCAGTCATACGAATGCAGCTGTTCTGCTATATGTTGAATTTGCCTAGAAGACATACCTTCCATACGCAAAAGCGGAATTTCCAATGGAATTCCGCTCTTTTCTTTTACCGCCACACTCATTTGTTTCGCTTGATGCTGGGCACGTGTAATCAATACCGTTTTGCCAGCGAGAGCGTTCATATTTATTGTTGCCCCTTATTTGCAGCAAGAATAAGTTCTTTTGCACCTTGTTTAATTAAACGGTCCGCTGCCTCTAATCCTACTGCCTCAGGATCAGCGCCTGCTACTGTCTCTTTCAATAAAACAGAACCGTCCATAGAACCGACAAGAGCTGTCAATTCGATTGCATCGTTTTCTGTAAGAGTTGCATATCCAGCGATCGGAACTTGGCATCCACCTTCAAGTTTATGAAGAAATACGCGTTCTGCTGCCACTGTTTTTTCTGTTACGGCATCATTCATATGCGCTAACAACTGTAGTAAATCCTTATCGTCCTCACGACATTCAATCGCTAATGCCCCTTGTCCTACAGCTGGTACACATAGCGTTTCATCTAAATGTTCTGTAATAACTTCCCCGTCCCAGCCCATTCTCTGTAATCCCGCTGTCGCTAAAATAATTGCATCATAATCTTCATCTTTTAACTTACGTAAACGTGTATCGATATTCCCTCGAATCCACTTCACTTGTAAATCAGGTCTCGTAGCTAGTAGTTGTGCACTACGTCTCAAACTACTCGTTCCTAAAATCGCGCCTTCTGCTAAGTCTTTAAATGATTCTCCGTTTTTAGAAATAAAAGCATCACGAGGGTCAACGCGCTTTGGTGTACAGCCAATCGTTAATCCTTCTGGAAGTACAGCTGGCATATCTTTCATACTATGTACAGCCATATCGATTTCTTTCGTAAGTAACGCGTGTTCAATTTCCTTTACAAATAAACCTTTTCCGCCTACTTTTGAAAGAGTAACATCTAAAATAACATCACCTTTTGTGACGATTTCCTTCACTTCAAATTCATACGGTAAGCCTAACGCTTTTAACTGATCGATAAACCAATTTGTTTGTGTTAATGCTAGTTTACTCTTTCGTGAACCTACAATAATTTTGCGCATAATTCTCTCTCCTCATTATAAATACCAAAAGTGGAAATTAGATAAACTACTTAATAGAAAAATGTTAACTAGCATTACGAGAAATGCCCCGATATTCCACAGTACAATTTTTTTCCCTTGCAACACATCTGCCGCTCGTAAATATAAACCTGTGCAATATACAAATAAAACAACGAAAGATCCGATTACTTTCGTATCATACCAATGGAAATTGTCCAATTTTGTATATCCCCATATGCATCCTAATAAAATCGCTAATAAGAAAAACGGAACAGAAAATAAATTTAATCCGTAAGACGTAGATTCGAGCTTCGGTAAATTCCCTAACCTTCTTAATCTCGCATTCCATTTTTTCTTTTTTAATAGGCGATACTGCAATAAATACATAATAGAAAAAATAAACGATACAGTAAACGTTGCATAAGAAATAATCGCCATACCGACATGCACGTATACAAGTTCTGAAACTAATTGCTCTGCAAGTACTGGCGACATCTTTCCGAGCGGTGTAAAAATAGAAAAAGCGCTTACGCCAAATGCTACAACATTTGTAAAAAAGACTAAAAAATCCACGCGCATAAATCGGTTAATGACTAACGACATCGTAATCAATAACCATACATAAAAATAAATCCCTGATAATAAAGTTAAGATAGGATTTGTTTCCGAATCTGTAGCCCGAAGTAGCATAAAAATAGACTGCAGAATCCATACAATCGAAAGTAACCAAAAAGCAAATCGGTTCGCCTTTCGGTTACTTTGGAAATAATCTATAAAATATAAACTAATGCTACAAGCATATAAAACAATTGCAATATGATAAATAATACTGTTATTTAAAAAGCTCATCCGATCATCCTTCCAAATTATAAAGATGGAACGGATGGTGTCCACGCTCTTTTATGTTTTACTTCTTCCGCATTTCTCTCTACTTCTTCCATTTCTAAATCAAAAATCTTCGCAAATAAAGCGAGTTTTTCTGTCGCTCCATCCTCAGCAGCTATTTCTTTTGCTACTAGAATTGGGTCTTTTAATAATTGATTAATTATACTTTTCGTATGTTTACTAATTACTTTTTTCTCACGATCACTAAGATTTGGTATTTTTCGCTCAAGACTTTCCATCGTATCACTTTGAATCGCTAACGCTTTATCACGAAGAGCCGATATTAACGGGACAACACCAAGTGTACTTAACCACGTTTTAAATAGAACCATTTCCTCTTCAATCATAAATTGAATTTTCTCTGCTTCTTTCAAACGCTCAACACGGTTTGCTTCCACTACTCCTTGCAAATCATCGATATCATATAAGAAAGAACCTTCTAGCTCATCGATTGCAGGATCAATATCACGTGGTACTGCAATATCCACCATAAATAAAGGACGACCAGAGCGCATTTTCTCTACTTTCGTCATCATCTCTTTCGTAATGACATACTCCGATGCACCAGTTGAACTAATTAAAATATCCGCTTCTAATAATGCACATTGCAATTCACTTAAAGATTTTGCATGTCCCATATACTTCTCAGCCATTACTTCTGCTTTCGATAGCGTTCTGTTCATGACCGTTACTTTACGAGCACCACTTCCGTATAAGTTTTGCAATGCCAGTTCACCCATTTTACCCGCACCAAGAATAAGCACATGACAATCTGTTAACTCACCAAATATTTTCTTTCCGAGCTCAACAGCAGCATAACTAACAGACATCGCACTTTCACCAATTGTCGTTTCTGAATGAGCACGTTTTGCCAATGTAATGACTTGCTTAAACAATTCATTAAAAATTGTGCCTGTTGCTTTCACTTGCTGTGCTTCTAAAAAGCTATCTTTTATTTGCCCTAAAATCTGCGTTTCTCCAACTACCATAGAATCTAAGCCGCACGTTACGCGGAATAAATGATCTACTGCACCATCTTGTTCAAAAATCGTTAAATATGGTGCAACCTCTTCTATTTCAAGCTGAAACCAATCAGCTAAAAACTTCTTAATATAATACCGTCCCGTGTGTAATTGATCGACAACAGCATAAATCTCAGTGCGATTACAAGTTGATACAATGACATTCTCTAACACGCTCTTTTGATTTTGTAATGTAGTCATTGCTTGCTCTAGCTCTGCTGCCTGAAATGTGAGTTTCTCACGAAATTCTACAGGGGCTGTTCGATAATTTACACTAACAACAAGAATATGCACGCAGCATGTCCCCCTTCACCCGTTTTATCACTTTATCTACTATCATAATACAACTTTCCTCTTATGAATCTGACAATCGTGTGAACAACCGATTATTTTTTATTTATTCTCCGTATGTAATGAAGGAGATTCAGTAAAACTAATAAAAATTCCCTAATTTATAATGATTATAAATTAATAACTCTATTTGTACGTTACCAAAAAAAGTCCTCATAATCAAGTGATGGAAACTATTCCATATAAATTATAACATCATCTTTCCTATCTTCTTTCATCATGAAGGAAAATATGTATGATTGTTCCAAAATGTAGTTTCTCAATACAATGTATTTGACATTGTATTTCTTTTTCGGTATATTGATTTTACAAAATTAAATTGTGCACAACTTAATAAGGGGGGAGTCATTCATGACAGAAGATTCTTTGCATCTAGATAACCAACTTTGTTTTTCTATTTATGCCTGTTCTAGAGAAGTTACCCGCTTTTACCGACCGTATTTAGAAGAAATGGGCATTACGTATCCCCAGTACATTACTTTACTCGTACTATGGGAACAAGACGGACTCACAGTAAAAGAAATTGGAGAACGTTTATTTTTAGATTCCGGTACGTTAACGCCTATGTTAAAACGAATGGAATCATTACAACTTGTCAAACGCGTTCGTTCCAAAGAAGACGAGCGAAAAGTTTGTATTGAATTAACAGAACAAGGTAAAGATTTAAAAGAAAAGGCTTGTTCATTGCCAACAACGATGGCAACAAATTTAGGAATTACAGAACAAGAATATCGTTCTTTATTAATTCAATTAAATAAACTAATTGAAACAATGAAAACAATTAATGATAGAAAAGGGGAATAAACATGGATAAATTATATACTGCTTCAGTAACTGCTACAGGTGGAAGAAACGGAAAAGTAGTCTCAGATGATGGCATATTAAATCTTGATGTAAAAATGCCGAAAGCACTAGGTGGTGCAGGCGGAGAGGCAACAAACCCAGAACAACTATTTGCCGCTGGCTATGCAGCTTGTTTTGATAGTGCATTACAACTTGTCATTCGTACAAAACGTGTGAAAGTAGAAAGTACAGAAGTAACTGCTCATGTTTCAATTGGAAAGGATACAGATGGTGGTTTCGGACTATCCGCTGTACTTGATGTACATGTCGCTGGCGTTTCACATAGCGAAGCACAAGAACTTGTAGAAGCTGCTCATGGTGTATGTCCTTACTCTAAAGCAACGAGAGGAAATATTGAAGTTACATTAAACGTACGCTAGTATATATAAAGAAAAAAACGCGCGACATTCGTCACGCGTTTTTTGTTTTTGTCATTTTATGAATTGCCTTCCACGCTTCTTCTTTTCCAAGTCCTGTTTCAGAAGAGAATAGAACGATTTCATCGCCAATTTCAACAGCAAGCGTTTCTTTTACAACTTTTAAATGCTTTTGCCATTTCCCTTTCGGGATTTTATCGGCTTTCGTCGCAATAATAATTGTTGGGATTTCATAATGCTTTAAGAAATCATACATCATCACGTCATCGCTTGTTGGTTTGTGACGTAGATCAACTACTAATACAGCTGCGTCTAATTGCTCACGTGTTGTAAAGTACGTTTCAATCATTTTGCCCCATGCTGCGCGCTCTGATTTAGATACTTTCGCATATCCATAACCTGGAACGTCAACAAAATGCATCATTTCATTGATTAAGAAAAAGTTCAGCGTTTGCGTTTTCCCTGGTTTAGAAGAAATACGCACTAACTTTTTACGATTTAAAATTTTATTAATAAAGGAAGACTTCCCGACATTTGAACGACCTGCTAATGCAATTTCTGGTAAATCACTGTCTGGATATTGTTCTGGTCTAACCGCACTAATTACAATATCTGCTTTTGTTACTTTCATTGTTTCACTCCTACTAATGCGTGCTCCAATACTTCATCTAAATGAGATGCAAGCACAAACGTAAGGTTTTCTTTTACGCTCTCTGGAATATCATCTAAATCTTTCTCGTTTTCTGCTGGCAAAATAATTTTTGTTAAGCCTGCGCGGTGAGCACTTAATGTTTTTTCTTTTAAACCACCAATTGGTAATACACGACCACGAAGTGTAATTTCACCTGTCATACCCACTTCTTTACTTACAGGAATACCTGTTAGTGCAGAAATAAGTGCTGTCGCCATCGTAATACCTGCTGACGGTCCATCTTTTGGAACTGCTCCTTCTGGAACATGAATATGAATATCATTTTTCTCATGGAAATTCGGATCAATCTGAAGCTCTTCTGCACGAGAGCGAATATAGCTAAACGCTGCTTGTGCGGATTCTTTCATAACATCCCCCAGTTTCCCTGTTAAAATTAATTTCCCTTTACCTGGTGCTACAGATACTTCAATTGCAAGTGTATCGCCACCAGCTGCTGTATATGCTAACCCAGTTGCCATTCCGACTTGGTCTGTTTTCTCTGCTTGCCCATAACGGAATATATGTTTACCAAGTAAATCTACAATATTTTTCTCTGTTACAACGATACGTTTACGTTCTGCTGTAACGATGATTTTCGCTGCTTTACGGCAAACTTTTGCGATTTGGCGCTCTAGCGTACGAACACCAGCCTCACGTGTATAATAACGAATAATTTCAAGAAGTGCTTCATCACGTACTTGTAAATTACCTTTTCGTAAGCCATGCTCTTTTAATTGTTTCGGCAATAAGTGCTCACGAGCAATATGAACTTTTTCAAGTTCTGTATAGCCAGCAATCGAAATAATTTCCATGCGGTCAAGTAATGGACCAGGAATACTTGAAAGTGTATTCGCAGTTGCTACAAACATAACTTTCGATAAATCATATGGTTCTTCAATGTAATGATCACTGAAGTTATGGTTTTGTTCTGGATCTAATACTTCAAGTAATGCAGCTGATGGATCTCCTCTGAAATCGTTAGACATTTTATCAATCTCATCTAATAAGAAGACTGGATTAACTGTTTTCGCCTTTTTCATACCTTGAATAATACGCCCTGGCATCGCTCCAACATACGTACGGCGATGACCACGAATTTCAGATTCATCACGTATACCACCAAGAGATACACGGACAAAGTTACGATTCAATGACGTTGCGATCGAACGCGCTAACGAAGTTTTTCCGACCCCAGGAGGTCCAACTAAGCAAAGGATAGGTCCTTTTAATGAATTCGTTAACTTCTGTACAGCTAAATATTCAAGTACACGCTCTTTCACTTTTTCAAGACCGTAATGATCTTTGTTTAAAATCTCTTCAGAATGAGTAAGATCAATCATATCTTCTGTTGCTTCTGTCCACGGAAGTGCTAATAACCAATCAATGTAATTGCGAATAACGCCGCTCTCCGCTGAACTCGCTGGTAACTTTTCATAACGATCTAATTCTTTCAGTGCAGCCTTCGTTGTTTCTTCAGGCATTCCTGACTGTTCAATTTTCTCACGAAGCTCTTCAACTTCTCCGCCCTTACCTTCTTTATCGCCAAGTTCAGTTTGAATTGCCTTCATTTGCTCACGTAAGAAGTATTCTTTTTGCGTGCGCTCCATTGAACGTTTCACTTTTTGTCCAATTTTCTTTTCTAAACTAAGTAACTCTTGTTCATCTTGAATAATTGAAATCAGTGTATGTAATCGTTCTTTCACAGATACAATCTCTAAAATCTCTTGTTTCTGCTTCGTTTTAATCGGCAAGTGAGAAGCAATTAAATCAGCTAGTCTTCCTGGTTCTTCTACATCAGCTACCGTTGCAAATGTTTCATTTGAAACTTTTTTCGAAACTTTAATATATTGTTCAAAATGCTCCAGTAACGTACGCATAAGAGCTTTCTCTTCTAGATCATCTTCCACTTCTTCAGTTACCGTTTGAATGGAAACTTGTACAAAATTCTCTTCTTCAATAAACTCTACTACTTCTGCTCTATGTAAACCTTCTACAAGGACACGAAGCGTACCGTTCGGCAATTTTAACATTTGCTTCACTTTCGCAACTGTACCTACACTATATATGTCATCTTCTTTCGGATCATCGATATTCATTTCTTTTTGCATCGCTAAAAAGATGATATTTTCATCCATTGCCGCCTGCTCTAGTGCTTGTATCGATTTATCACGTCCTACATCAAGATGCAGAACCATCGTTGGATATACGAGAACGCCTCTTAATGGTAGGAGGGGTACGATTTTTTCATTCGTATTCATACTAGACATAGCACCTCCATAATAAATTAAACTCCTGTTCAACTATTTTATATTACAATACAACTAGATGCAATTGCAGAGATTCTCCGCAATTGTAAATCCCTTGTTTTTTTCTCCCTTATGCAACGAAAAAAGACTCCGCTTAAGCATACAAACTTAAACGAAGTCTTGCAAATTTTATTATCGTCCACCCTCACATTGATTGTGCATCTGTTTCGTCTACAGCAGTATGTACATCCAGCTCACGATGCATATTTTCCTGCATAAACGTTAGCTCAAATACTTCTTTTAACTTACGAACAGGAATGATTTCAATTCCTTTTATTGTATACAAAAGTGGTTGCATGTTTTCAGCAGGGATGATGACTTTCTTAGCCCCGGCTTTTTTCGCAGCTTTTATTTTTGCGTACACACCACCAATCGGCTTCACTTCTCCGTGTATACTTATCTCACCTGTCATCGCTACTTCATTATTCACATACGTACGATGCACCGCTGAATATACACCAGTTGCCATAGCGATCCCTGCCGAAGGGCCATCAATTGGGATACCGCCTGGAAAATTAATATGTATATCGTACCCTTCTGGCAACACATCTAGAGAACGAAGTACTGTTAATACATTGTCTACAGAACCTTTCGCCATACTTTTACGGCGAATCGATTTTGTTTGACTACCAATACTTTCCTCTTCTACAATTCCGGTAACATTTACCGATCCTTTATCTTTCGCCTTGATTGCTGTTACTTCAATTTCTAATAATGCGCCCGTATTCGGACCATATACAGCAAGTCCATTTACAAGACCAATCCTTGGAATCGGATAAATATGTTTTTCATATTTCGGTGTAAGTTGACTAGAATGAACAACCCATTCTATATCTTCATCTTTAATGAAAGAACGTTCTTCATTTATCGCCATTCCAGCAGAAATTTGCACAAGATTAATCGCTTCTCGTCCATTTCTTGCATACATTCCAATCATTTCAATACCATTTTCACCTATTTGCATTTCCACTTTTTCAGCTGCATTCTTCGCTACTTTCTGAATTTCCTCTGTATCTAACTCACGGAAAAACACTTCTAAACAACGCGAACGAATGGCAGGTGGAATTTCCTCTGGTGAACGTGTCGTCGCACCGACTAAGCGAAAATCTGCCGGTAAACCCTTTTGAAAAATATCATGTATATATGTTGGAATCATCGTATTCTCTTCACTATAATACGCACTTTCTAAAAATACTTTCCGATCTTCTAACACCTTTAACATTTTGTTCATTTGAATTGGATGCAGTTCACCAATCTCATCAATGAACAAAATACCACCGTGTGCATCTGTTACAGCGCCTTTTTTCGGTTGCGGAATACCAGCTTGCCCCATCGCACCCGCACCTTGATAAATCGGATCATGCACCGAGCCAATTAAAGGATCTGCAATACCACGTTCATCAAACCTCGCTGTCGTCGCATCGAGTTCAATAAACGTTGCATTCGTACGAAATGGAGATTTCGGATTTCTTTTCGCCTCTTCTAATACAAGGCGTGCTGCCGCTGTCTTTCCGACACCTGGCGGGCCATATATAATTACATGTTGCGGGTTCGGACCACATAGAGCCGCTTTTAACGACTTAATCCCGTCCTCTTGCCCTACAATATCTAAAAAGGATGTAGGACGTACCTTTTCTGCAAGCGGCTCTGTTAAAGAAATCTCACGCATTTTACGAAGCTGCTCCAATTCTTTTTTCGATTCTCGATCAATTGAAACTTTTTGTGTTCGCTGATTTCGAAGTAAATGCCAAAAATACAATCCGACAATTACCCCAAAAACAAGTTGAACAACTAAAAATATATTTGTCCAGCTCATCATTTATTTCCTCCCGCAATGTTTTATCTCTTAGTATTTCCGCGGAGGAACGTAGCTAAACATAAAGAAAAACAGCAATTATAAAAATTGCTGTTTCTCCTTTGTATTATGCAGATGTTTTTGTGTCAAGTACAGTACCGTCTTGTAACACCAATTTTGGTGCTGCATTATCAGCTACTGTTTCTTTTGTAAGAACACACTTCTCGATATCTTTGCGAGATGGAAGTTCGAACATTACATCAAGCATTAAGCCTTCAATAATAGAACGAAGTCCACGAGCACCTGTTTTACGTTCAATTGCTTTCTTCGCAATTTCGATTAGTGCACCTTCTTCAAACTCTAACTCAACATCGTCAAGCTCCAATAATTTTTGGAATTGCTTAACAAGTGCATTTTTCGGTTTCGTTAAAATATCAACAAGAGCATCTTCATCAAGTGGCTCTAGGTTCGCAATAACTGGAAGACGACCAATAAACTCTGGAATTAAACCAAATCTTAAAAGGTCCTCTGGTAATACGTGAGATAAAACATGCTTTTCATTTACATCAGCATTTTTCTTCTCAGAACCGAATCCAATTACTTTTTCACCAAGGCGACGTTTAATAATTGGCTCGATGCCATCAAACGCTCCACCACAAATGAATAAGATGTTCGTTGTATCAATTTGAATAAACTCTTGATGCGGATGCTTACGACCACCTTGAGGTGGAACGCTTGCTACAGTACCTTCTAAAATTTTCAGAAGTGCCTGCTGCACACCTTCACCAGATACATCACGTGTAATTGATGGATTTTCGGACTTACGTGCCACTTTATCAATCTCATCAATATAAATGATTCCTTTTTCCGCTTTCTCTACATCATAATCAGCTGCTTGGATTAGTTTTAGTAAGATGTTTTCTACATCTTCTCCAACGTATCCAGCTTCTGTTAAAGATGTTGCGTCCGCGATTGCAAATGGAACATTTAAAATACGCGCTAACGTTTGTGCCAATAATGTTTTACCACTACCTGTTGGCCCGATAAGTGCGATATTACTCTTCGCTAATTCTACATCATCAATTTTGCTGTTAGAATTAATGCGTTTGTAATGGTTATATACCGCTACCGCTAGTGCTTTTTTCGCGTTATCTTGTCCGATGACATACTCATCTAAGATTTCACGAATTTCTACCGGTTTCGGTACATCTTTGAATTCTACTTCTTCGTCCTTCGCAAGCTCCTCTTGTACAATTTCAGTACAAAGTTCGATACACTCGTCACAAATGTAAACACCTGGACCTGCAACTAACTTTCGAACTTGCGTTTGTGTTTTACCACAGAAAGAACATTTTAATTGCCCTTTTTCATCATTAAATTTAAACATATTTTCACACCCCTTACAAAGTGCTAACCTCTTGCCTTCGTATGTACACGATAAATGTATCGTATGTAAATACATATTATGTCACTACGTGGCGAGAAATACAAATAATATGACTAGTTATGTACAAATAAAAAGTTTTTAAAACTTTTGAAATATGTATATTCGACTTACAAAGGAACTTTTCCTTCTTCATCGAAAAGTTTTATAAATATATTTCTATATTTATAAAACAAGGCACGATTAAAATCGCGCCTTGTTATTTTATTATGCAGCGTTGTCTACTAAGAAGTCTACAGCTTTGCGCACTTTAAGATCTTCAGCTAAAGCGTCTACGCTTCCAAGAGCTTGCTTGATAGCGTCTACTGGCATACCGTACATTTCAGCCATTTTTTCAACTTCTGCAGTTACTTCTTCTTCAGTAACTTCGATGTTTTCAGCTTCAATGATAGCTTCAAGAACAAGGTTGATTCTTACGCGTTTTTGAGCGTCTTCTTTCATTTGCTCTTTTAACTTGTCAGCGTCAGTACCTGTGAATTGGTAGTAAAGCTCAAGGTTCATACCTTGTTGGCTTAAACGTTGCTCGAATTCACGAACCATACGATCTAACTCAGTGTCGATCATAGCTTCTGGAATGTCGATTTCAGCGTTAGCAGCAGCTAATTCTACTACTTCGTCACGTACTTTGTGCTCAGCTTCGTGCTTTTTGCCTTCTTCTAAGTTTGTGCGAAGTTTCGCTTTTAATTCATCAAGAGTTGCAACCGCTTCGTCTGCTTCTTTAGCGAACTCGTCGTTTAACTCAGGAAGTTCTTTTGTTTTGATTTCGTGAATTGTTACTTTGAATGTTGCTGGTTTGCCAGCTAATTCAGCAGCATGGTACTCTTCTGGGAATGATACTTCAACGTCTTTAGACTCACCAGATTTAAGACCAATTACTTGCTCTTCGAAACCTGGGATGAATGTACCAGAACCGATTGCAAGAGAGTAGTTTTCGCCTTTTCCGCCTTCAAATGCTTCGCCATCAACGAAACCTTCGAAGTCGATTACAGCTGTATCACCGTTTTCAACAGTTCCTTCTTCTTTAACAACTAGTTCAGCTTGACGCTCTTGTAAAGCTTTTAATTCGTTCTCTACATCTTCGTCAGTTACAGTTGTTTCAACTTTTTCTACTGCTAAACCTTTGTACTCACCTAATTTAACTTCAGGTTTCACTGTAACTTTTGCAGTGAAGATAAGGTTAGCATTTTTTTCGAACTTCTCGATGTCGATTTCAGGATGAGCAACTGGGAAAATACCAGCTTCATCGATTGCTTCACCGTATGCTTTTGGTAAGATGATATCTAAAGCATCTTGGTATAAAGATTCGATACCAAAGCGTTGTTCGAATAATGGACGAGGCATTTTTCCTTTACGGAAACCTGGTACATTAATTGTTTTTACTACTTTTTTGAATGCAGCGTCGATAGAGTTGTTTACTTCTTTAGCATCAACTTCGATTGTTAAAACGCCAACGTTACCTTCTAATTTTTCCCATTTTGTAGACATTTATTCTTTCCCTCCAACTATAATAATGTATGCACATACCTCTATAGATTAAGACCTTCATTATCTCTTTTTTGAAATAACAAATGCACAAATAATCCTCTAGCAAAAGCTTTCAGATATAATGTTCCAATCTATTAATTGTCTAAAAGACAATTACGGTATATTTTGTTCGAGAATAATATGAAACATATTAAGTAAGAGAATTACACTTCTCTTCTCTTACAAACAGGCAGATTTCTGCCTTTTGCAACCCTTACATTATAACATAGAATATGCTCGTTTCAAGAACTGAACAATTCTTTTTCATAATTATACGGGCAAATATCCTTCTCTTTCAACACGTAATAACCATTGATAGGCAATATGAAACTCTTCTAATTCAATATTGTACGCTGTCATAAGCTCTTCTTCATCAATAGCCAATCCGAAACGCTTTCTTCCAATTCTCTCTAAAACAGCAGCCCAGATTTCTACTTTATCCATTAATAGAGCGAATGGGAAAACTCCAATTTGTAGTTCTTTCCAATATGTAACCATCGCATCAAATATATCCGGATAATTTTGCTCTAATCGGCCTGATAATATATGTATAATGTTATCGGATTGCTCCTCATTATGACCTGTAAATGCTGGAATCACCTTAATCGTATTTCCAAACTTTTCTACTTCTATCTCTTCTTCTATTTGATTTTCTATCATTTTATATAAAATAGAAGTTTTCAAATAAGGGTGCTGTTGTCCGTCTATTAAAAATTTCTTTAAGACAGGTAATGCAAGATCCAAGTCTTTTAACGAAAGTTGCTGAATCGCCCTTAGCTTTTGCCCGAAGTTTTCACCAAAAATCTCATTAGTAAACTCATCCAAATCAAAATTAGAATCCACTAATGACGCATCTTCCTCATTTAGCATTCCTTCTGCAAATAAAGCGAGCTGCGCTAATTTTTCTTTTTGCTCCGGCATTATATCTTTCGTTTGCAAAACTTTTTCAACAGTTTCAATAACACCTTCATAATCATTTGTTTGAACTAAAATAGTCACATATGTTTCAAGAATATCACCAAATAGTACAGCTCCTGTTTCAAGTAACTGTTCACATTTTTCTTTCGCTTCTTCCATACGTTTTAATTCTAATAAACAAATAACCGAAGCTAATTCCGTTTGTTCCGTTTCTGCATTATACTGACGTAATATTTCAAAGCAGCGCAATGCATCTTCGAATTTCCGCTCTTTCAGCGCTAAAAAACCTTCATCAATATAACGCTTTGATAGTTGAGGAAACAATACGACCGTATTTTCTTTTTTATCCATACGTCCGCCTCTTTTTCTTGGTTTTAATTATGTTCAAAGTAAATATATCAAATGCGTAATGAGAACACAACATCCCGAAAACATTTGTTTGAAATATAAAAATATTCTATTTTTATATTTCAACATGAACAAACCTTTATTAAAAACCAAGATTATATAAATAAAAATCCTCAGCAACAAGCGCAGAGGATCCATTATTAATGGAAAGCTTTTATAATAGTGGGGTATATAACAAGGGTAATAATTTGGAGAACAATAATTGCCATAACAATCATGCTAAAATAGAAGATTGGTTTACTTCGCTTCATTAAAAACATAATAATAAGCATCGTACAACCAAACAAACTTAAGAAGAACAAACTCGTTGTCGAACTAAGTATACCACTCGGGACAAAGAACAATAATACTACACTACAAGTACCTATAATTCCAAATAACCATTCCATTCATTCACTCATTCCCTTTCCCTCTCATGGCAGTTTTTTCTACGCTACTAAATGTTTTACAACATCAATTACATACGTTAATTTCTCATACGCTACAAATCCAAAAGCTACTGTTAAGCCCGTTACGATTAACCCTTTCATTATTTCTTCCTCCTCGTTTTATCGTTGTTACCTTTATTATAAAAGATTAGCAATTTGTTACCATCGAACTACCTTACAGTTACCTTACAGAATTGTAAGATTTCAAAAATTGATTTAAAATCATGTTAATATATTTTTGTACAATTAAGAATTTAATTTGCAAGGGGGATTATACATGTTTAAAAAAATGGCTGCAGATGTTTTAGGGTTAAGCGATGTAGGTTCTGTCATTACACCGAAGGATTACGATAAGGTTGATGCTGATGATTATGTAATGCATGAAGATGGCGAAAAAATTTATTTTCTAATTAAATCAAAATCAGATGAATACTGCTTCACAAACAAAGGATTAATCCACCTAGACGGTACAAGCGCAACAAGTAAAAAACGTACACTACGCCGCTTTAGCTATAGTAAGTATCCAATTAAAAACGTAGCACTTGAAACTGCCGGAACGATTGACTTGGATGTAGAAATTAAGTTTCAAATGGGAGATGAGCATTACTCAATTGATGTTCATAAAAAACATATTGAAGAATTAAAAGATTTATATAAAGCTTTACTTAAAATCGAAGAAATTTCATACGATAACGATATTACATTGCAGTATGCACATAAAAGTTTAGATATGGCATCTAACGCTTTCAGCCGTATTTCAAACGCACAAGTAAATTTAGCAGACCAATTTAAAGAGATAAACGAGATCGCTTTTAACTGGCTCGTTGATACGAAGAAGCAATATAACGTGAAAGATTATGGTTTTGTTTTTGAAAAGTTTATTAATAACTAAACAAAACCCTTGTTATCAAAAGATAACAAGGGTTTCTTAGCATCCCAGGAAAGATTTGAACTCCCGAACATCAATTACCTACGATATATAATGTTTCGTAAATTGCGAAATAAACATAAATACATAATTTCATATAAAAAAGAAAGGCGAGGTGATCCCCGCCCATTTCCGCACTATTTTATATATTTTGATCGCAGTCTTAATCTATCTTCCTCTTCGCGAATGCCTGCCGATCCCTTCCTGACATTTTTCACGACAGTCCAATTCGGGTTATTTTCATCACCGATGTTCTGTACTGTAAAGTTGCCGTCACCATATTTCCGATGACCTTCTGCCAATTTCTCCGTTAAATCATTCTCTTTTGATCTCGCCATCTTTGCGCCATCTCCCTTTTTATACAACCTTCTTAAACTGTCCAATCACACGTCCAGTCAATTGGAGATCCTCGCTTTCCGCTTCAATTAATTGTAACACACTGCCAGGGATAAGTTCTGATAACGGCTGCCCTATCGCACTAGGAACATTATTTTCTTTGAATGCGAATGAGCTGACGCCAGTTAGGCTAAACGATGCGATCCCTTGCCGCTGCATTTTGTTTGTATCATTATAAACGATTACTAAGTATGCGCTGAATTCGAATATCGCATTATAGGCGATATCATATCCTTTGAATTGATTGTGCAACGTTCGATCCGCCGAGTCCATTAATCGTACTTTCTTTTGATCGTCCACATCGTGCCAATCTTCGTTGCTGATAACATATGCGTCGATATGTTCACTGTTTTAACAGAATTCGATAAAATAGCTAACGAACTAGAAAGAGCTGCGGAAAAATTTCGAACCTCTTGCACATACATCAATTTTTAGATAAACAAAAAACCTTGTTATCAAAAGATAACAAGGTTTTGTTAGCGTCCCAGGAGAGATTCGAACTCCCGACCGTACGCTTAGAAGGCGTATGCTCTATCCGGCTGAGCTACTGGGACATGGAGCGGGTGAAGAGAATCGAACTCTCGACCAGAGCTTGGAAGGCTCTTGTTTTACCACTAAACTACACCCGCATATATTATTTTTTCTTCTTCGTTAGCGCCGTTGCCCTATCGACAATATTTATTATATGTATAACCACTCATAAAGTCAACACCTTTTTTAAAAGAGGATAATTTTTTTTACCCTCTTTTAAAAACTGCTTGTTCAACTAGTTGTCCGTCTAATGTTTCAAAACGAACTTCCATTTGATTTTCATTCATTTCTAATAAAGCAAATGTCTTCTCTACACGCTGACGTGGCAATAAAATACTGCCTGGATTAATAAATAAAACGCCGTCGATTAATTCCGCACCTAATACGTGAGAGTGTCCGAAGCATGCAACTTGCGCTCCTGCCTCTTCTGCACGGTACGCTAACGTTTGTAATGTCACTTTCACGTTATGACGATGCCCATGCACCACTACGAAACGAATGCCATCTACATCCGTTACAATTTCATCTTGAAAGTTAGCATAATCACAGTTCCCTTTTACAACGTGGAAACCTTGCAGTTCTTCATGAGCAGGTGTTAGCTCTGAATCACCGCAATGAATCATGATATCTACTTTCCCTTCATATTTCGCTTTTAACTGCTGTAATTCCTTCACAGAGCTATGACTATCGCTTACGATTAAAGCTTTCATCAATCTCTCTCCCTTATTCTCCTAAAAACCATTCCGGGATTTTTTCTTCTAACTTACGAAGAGCACGCCCGCGGTGACTAATGGCGTTTTTCTCATCTGAGCTTAGTTCCGCCATCGCTTTTTTATATTCTTCCACATAGAAGATTGGATCATATCCAAAACCGTTCTCCCCGCGGCGCTGTTCTAAAATGAACCCTTCACACGTGCCATTCACAATTACTGGCTCTTTATCCGCTTCTGGGAATGCAACTGCTAGTGCACAGTAGAAACGAGCTTTACGTTTTTCAAAATCGACATCATTTAATTCTTGTAACACTTTATCGATGTTCGCTTGATCGTCTTTCGGCTCTCCAGCAAAACGAGCTGAATACACGCCTGGTTTTCCGTTTAAAGCATCTACAATAAGACCTGAATCATCCGCAATTACGATTGCATCCAGCTGTCTACTTAGACTATCTGCTTTTAAGATTGCATTTTCTTCAAATGTTTCGCCAGTTTCTTCAACTTCTTCAATATGAGGGAAATCGTGTAATGATTTCACTTCTAAATCAAATCGTCCAAATAACTCAGCAAACTCACGTACTTTCCCCATATTTTTTGTCGCTACAACAACTTGTTTCATATTTTCCACCTCTACTCTATATGAGATACGATGTCACCTAACGCTTCTTTTTGCATATCAATCAGTTGGAAAATCCCTTGTTCCGCAGCATCAAGTAATTCATTTAACTGCGCTCTGCTAAACGTCGCTTCTTCTCCAGTTCCTTGTACTTCAACAAACTGACCTTTTCCAGTCATAATTACATTCATATCAACGTCTGCTTTAGAATCTTCTGCATAGTTTAAATCTAAAACAACACCTTGCTCTTCTACAATCCCTACTGATGTTGCTGCTAAATAATCTTTCACTGGAATTTTAGATACTTTTTCTGCTTGTAATAACTTCTCAAACGCTAATACCATCGCTACATATGCACCTGTAATAGAAGCTGTTCTCGTTCCGCCATCCGCTTGAATAACATCACAGTCAATCCAAACTGTTCTCTCGCCAAGTGCTTCTAAATCAACTACCGCACGTAATGCTCGTCCAATTAAACGCTGGATTTCCATTGTACGCCCTGTTACTTTCCCTTTACTTGACTCCCTGATTGTACGTTGTTCTGTCGCACGTGGAATCATCGCGTATTCAGCTGTTACCCAGCCCTTTCCTTCTCCACGCATAAACGGTGGGACACGCTCTTCAATTGTCGCTGAACAAATTACCTTTGTATCCCCAACTTCAATTAATACTGACCCTTCTGGATGTTTTAAATAATTCGTATGAATATGTATATGGCGTAATTCTGTTTTCTCTCTACCATCTACTCGCATAAAAATAACCTCCTCATAACTACTACTCGTTAGTATAGCCAAATTTAAATGTATGATATGTATACAATAAAAGAAGGAGAACCCAAAAAGCAATTCCCCTTTCTTACATAAGTATATCAAATTATTCGTGATTAAAAACCACCTGTATTTACGTTTTCTGGACGATCTACAGGTTTTGTTAACTTTTCACCCTTCTCATCCATAAGATTCGCTTTCCCATTCACTTGAATAGAAACATTTTTCACGCCTTGTTTTTCCGTTAAAGATAAAACTAATGATTTCAATACGTAATTTGAAATCTTACTTTTATCTTTATTCGCAAATATATTTTCATTAAAGTTTAGCGTAATATTCCCGTCTTGCAATTTTGGATTCGTAATGAGTTTGACCCCTGGATTAAAATCACTCAACAGTGAATTTTGATTCGGGCCTTTTACTAGTTCATTTACAACTGTCGTAATATCGTTTTCTTTCCCCTCTGCAACGCGGCGCGTAACTGGTACATAATATTGCTGTTTATTATTTTGCGCCATAAAATACAATGTGACTGGTTTTGTATTTGTTACATCAGCTACTTGTTCATCATCAAAGTTAATACCATTCGCGCGGCTTACCCCTTCACCAAGCGGCGTACCACCAACAGGCATCCTTGCTAATTTTTCACCATTTATTTGGAATTGCACTTGTTTTACCTCTTTAAATTGCGTCAACGTCCACGCTATAGACTCAATAATTTGACGCTCTTCTTCTTTGGCGTAGTTTTTCATCTCGTTAGAGAAATCAATGACTGCCGTCCCATCTTTTTTCAAATTCAAAGTCATCATTGTATTTGCTGGAATGACCGCACGGAATCCATTCGGTAACAAATCCGTTACCGGTCCATCTTTCACAAGATATTCCAACGTTTGCTGCATGACCTCATTTGCTTTCGGAGTCGGTATCACTAACGTTTGTGGTACGACATAACCATTTTTATCAACAAGGTATAGTTCCCTCTTCACCGTTTGCCCTTGTTTATCTTTCTTAACTGTTTCTTTCTTTCCACCCTCTGTGTACGTAACTTGTTTTGGTGGATCGATTTGTTCAGTCGCTTTCTCCTGATTTATAAAGCCACACCCTGTTAGTAAAACAGCGCTCACAGTAGCACCAACAACCCATTTAAAAGTGGATTTAGGCATGCCATTCCCCCCTAAAAGCTAAGTTTGTACTATTATGTATACGAGCTGTTTCACATTTTAGAACAAGCCTTGCTTCTTATAAATAAAAAACTCCTGATTTCTCAGGAGTTCACTTATATGAGTCTACTATTATTCTGTTTCTAAATTGATATGCTTCACATTTTCAATTGGCTGACCGAACCACTTTGATGCAATTTCTTTAAATAGGCCTATTTTACCAGTCGTTAAGAAGAGGTGATCACTTTGTTCTTCTCCCTCATTTAACATTTTACTGTGGTATAAGATCGTACTTACTTCACGCGCTGTTTCATCACCCGAACTAATTAATTGCACTTTATCTCCCATTACTTTTTTAATAACTGGGCCTAAAATTGGATAATGTGTACAACCTAAAATAAGCGTATCAATATCAGTGCTTTTCAGCGGTTGCAACGTTTCTCTTACAACTTCATACGCCATTTCACTTTCGAAATTCCCACTCTCCACAAGCTCAACGAAAGGCGGGCACGCTAAACTTTCTACCATAACACGGTTATTAATAGATTTTAACGCCTCTTCGTACGCACCACTTTTCACCGTCCCAATCGTTCCAATAATCCCAACATGGTACGTATTTGTCACTTTTAAAGCTGTGCGTGATCCCGGATGGATAACTCCTACTACCGGAATTGGTAATTGCTTCTGCATTTCTTCTAGTACAACCGCAGTTGCTGTATTACACGCAATAACTAGCATTTTAATATTTAAATCTAATAAATGCTCTGTCATTTCCCACGTAAATTGACGCACTTCTTCTCGAGAACGTGGACCATACGGGCAACGTGCTGTATCTCCTAAATATATAATACGCTCTTTCGGCAACTGACGAATTAATTCCTTCGCTACTGTTAAACCGCCAACTCCTGAATCGATAACACCGATTGCTCTATTCAACTTCATCACCCGTTTTCTCATTCATCATCTTATTTTATGTTTATCATTATATTTTACGCAATTTAAGTTCGCTCACTAAAATTGCTCCTGTATGAAAATTTTTTATGTGTACCTGTATAGACTAGGACCTTTTTTATTTTGCTCCTTTTTTTCATAATTTGCAAGACAGAAAAATAACCAACTTTCTAAATGAAAGTCGGTTTCTTCTATAATAAAGTACGTATTTATTACGCCTCCTTTCTTTGGACAGAAGACATTCCTATTAATAAGAAGAAATGTGCAGAAATTAAACCGACGATAATTTATTTACAGCTCTTTTTATAGCCTTACCTATTTCCACACTAGACTGCGGATTCTGCCCTGTAATTAAATTCCCATCTACTACAACATGCGGCGTAAATTTAGGCGCAACATAAAAGAAAGCTCCTTCTTCCTTCAATTTACTTTCTAGTAAAAACGGAACTCGCTTTTCTAAATGCACAGCTTTTTCTTCATCATTTGTATAACCTGTTATATGCTTACCCCCACTAAAAAACGAGCCATCCTTATTTTTCACACCGACTAAAGAACTTACTCCGTGACAAACAGCCGCGACAATCCGATTATTGTTATACATATTTATAATCAAATTCGCGACATACGGATTACCTGGAAAATCTACAATCGCCCCATGCCCACCACCAAATAAAACCGCATCATAATCTAAAAAATGAACAGTAGAGATCGGATTCGTATTTTGTAATAAAGACGCGACACGCTTAAATTCACGGGGTATACCGTTTGGAATAGATACTCTATCAATAGGTACTCTCCCGCCTTTTATCGACACAATATCAACATCAAACTTAGCCTTTTTAAACAAATTATAAGGAGCAGCTAACTCTTCAAGCCACAAACCAGTCGGGTGTCCATTCATATCGTGAGCACTTGTTGAAACTAACAATATCCTTTTCAACATATCCCCTCCTTACTACCTATTTATGTATGAGACATTCTTATCATTCATATAGAGCGTGAAACAAACAGAAAAATAGCCGACTCTTTGTATAAAAGTCGGCTTACTTCTTATAACTCGAGCTCTCCCATACGAAGAAGCTCAACAACTGCCTGTGAACGTCCTTTAACCCCTAGCTTTTGCATTGCGTTAGATATGTGGTTGCGAACTGTTTTTTCACTGATAAAAAGTTCACCTGCAATTTCCTTCGTTGTTTTATCTTGAACCAGTAATTCAAATACTTCTCTTTCTCTCTTTGTGAGTAACGGTTTAGATTGATACGCTTTTTCCTTCAACTGGTATAACCCTCCTTGCTTAAGCCAGAGCTGTATATGTGTAAGTTGGGTGTTTATTTAGTCAAGATATTGTATGAACGAAATGTGCAGGTGGTGAATGAAAATAGGCTTTATTTCTTATGTTATTTTAGACATTTATACAGTGCATGCACTCGTTTTATCCACTTACTTTTTAATACGCCATATTTGTTCTAGCAATATACTTACAACTGTACCTACGAACAAACCATTGCCGAATATATATTGCATAACAGACGGTAACGATTGGAGTGCTCCAGACGGTAAAAACATAACACCGCTGCCAAATAATACCGCTACTCCTAAAATTGTTACATTCCTTTCATTCAGCTCCACTTGTTTTATATTGTTTAGCCCAATCCCAATTAGCTGTACGAATGAAGCCATTAAAACTGCAGATGCAACAGCGGATGGTAACGACGCTAAGTAACGAATAATACTTGGAAAAAGCGACATAACGACTAGTAGTACACATGCCATTAAGAATGATCGTATATATTTTTGTTTTGTTAGGCGTATAAATCCTGCTGTTGCTGGTAACGGAACGACACCTACAGTTGAAAATACAGAGGAAATGATATGTGAAATCCCTCCAACCCACGTACCATCTCTCAACTGTTTTTGTTCAATCGTCGCTTTATGAATGGTAGCTTGATTAATTGCTATAATAGCAGCTACTGTATTTGAAACTAAAATACATACCATAACGAAACTTGATACAGCCATCCCTGCATTCCATTTCGGAAGTCCCCAAGCAAATATATGCGGAAATTGCACAAAGTGAGTTACTTGAGACGGAATCGTCACTTTCCCTGCAATTAAAAAGATAATCCACCCACTAATTAATCCTATTAAAACTGCATAACTTTTAACAAAACCTTTCCCAAAATTAGATAGTATAATAACGAACAAAAATATACTAAACGCGATTATTGCTGTAAATCCATCGACTTGAGAAACAGTGGCTGTAATTCCTAGCATTCCTTTCAAAAATACACCACTTAGTTGTAAACATAACAAAAGTAAAAACGTCCCTGTCACAAGCGGCGTAAATAAAAATAAAATACGCCCTATAAAACCACTTACTCCTAATCCTATTAAAATTACACCGGAAATTATCATTCCTAATTCTAAAATTTGCAACGTACTATGTAATTGATCCTGCCCGACAGTTGCATAGGCAAGTACAGTAAATACACCAACCCAAGATCCAGCTGGCCCATCCGCAATTGGTAGTCTATGTCCAATCCAACCTTGTAAAAAAGAGGATATACCAACTACAAAAAACGTACGCTGCATTAAATAAAATATTTCTTCCGTCGTAAGATGAAATAATCCGCCAACGACAATTGGTAGCGCGATTGAATTCGCTAATAAAAATATAAACCATTGCAAAGTTCCCATAATGTGATTTTGATTATGTTGATTGCCCAATTTTTTCATCCCTTCCATATTCCTTATAAGAAATATATTATAAGCATAAAAAAGAAGGGTTCTACACTCACAATTAGAACCCTTCCCAAAACATTTAAACGATTCCTTTACACAAGATTATTTAATTCCACTTCATTTAAACTGCCAACAACAATATTTCCTTTATGTGCGACTAAACGCTTCTCTGTTTGACGCGCCACCGCTTCAGCAGTACATGTTGCATTCGTCAAAACAAAACTCGCCTCATCTCCTACATTCGGCCATACTCGCTCCCCTTCATTATTTAACGTTTCTTTTCCTCCCGTAATAAAGCGAAGTGCTTTTCCTAAAGACCTTTCATCACTCCACCCAAAACGTTCCGCTAATCGATTTGCCTTTTGCAGCATATCACCCGTTCCAAACGGTGACCAATGATCAGTAATACTATCATTTCCTAATGAAACTTTCACACCCTTTTTATCTAATAACGGAATTGGGATTACTTGCTTCCCAATTGGCACCGTTGAAGTAATATCAATGTTTAAAGCAGCCAGTCTTTCCGCCACTTCTTCAGCTTCTTTATCCGTAACACCACCGAGTCCAAGCGCATGACTAATTGTTACGCGACCTTGCCATCCAGCTTCTTCTGTTAGACTTGCCAATCTCTTCATCGTAAATGTTCCAAGATTGTTCGCATCATGTAGATGAATATCAACATCCGCATTAAATTCTACCGCGATATCCATAATTGTATGTAATGATTTTTCAATATCATTATCCACTGTAGCTGGATCCACTCCACCAACTAGATGCGCACCCATACGCATCGCATCTTTCACAAGTTGCACAGAATTACTGCGCAATAATCCATGTTGCGGAAAAGCAACAATTCTACCAGAAACCTGATTTTTATATGTTTCCAACGCCGCTAACGTCACCTCTAAATTACCAAGTCCAATAATCGGATCAATATTACAATGCGTTCTTATATTCGTTGCACCATTTCGAAGCAATAACGCTAACATATTTTCCGCCCTATTTTGAGCAGTTTCTAATTGCTTTGGCAAAATTTTTTCTTCTTCATTAAAACGTGTAAAAATACTTTCTGCTGGCATACAAGCTTTCCAAGGACCACTATAATAGGTCTTATCAATGTGAATATGCATCTCTTCGAAAGCGGGCAAAATCAATAAACGATTCGCATCAAGAATTAGTACCCCTTCCTCTTGAACAGCCCCTGCTATAATTTTTTTAATTTGTCCATCTTCAATGAGTAAACTACATAACTCTGTTTCTGTTTTGGAGATTCTCCCCTCTTCATATGTATACCCCGATTCAAGTGTTACATTAGTCAACCAGTATACTGTCATCTCTATTTCCCCCACCCTTTATTAGAAGTTACCTTTTTCTATAATTGTAATATCACCTGAAAATTAAGACAATTAATATGACCACTACCTAAAAAAAAGTCATACAACCTCATAGTCTTCTCATAAATTTCCATATAGAATAGAAATATGTAGTTTGATATAAAAAGGAGTTGATCGTAATATGTCAAAAAGATTATGTAAATCCGAGACTGATAGAATGTTATCTGGTGTATGTGGTGGTTTAGGAGAATATTTTGATATTAGTTCTACTCTCATTCGCATACTTTGGGTCATTGCCGTTCTATGTTTTGGAACAGGTTTTTTAGTCTATCTCATTTGTTTATTACTTATGCCACGTTCGTACTAGCGGCGTCATTTATATACTTAAAAACCACCTATAGAATTCTTTTCTATAGGTGATTTTTTCATGAAGAATACTTCATCGTTAAATGTAATACCGCTACTTCATCCTCATTATTTCGGTAACTATGTTTCTTATTCGCTTCAAATTGAATGGAATCAAACTCATTTAACTCATAGACATCATTCTCCACTTGAATCAAAACTTTCCCTTTCATTACCGTTACAAGTTCAATAGCCCCTTCATGATGTGCTTCCGGCTCATATACACTGTTCGCCCTTAAACAAGCACGATGCATTTCCATCCCTGTTTCTTTCGTGTAACGGAACATTGTTTCTAAATGCCACGCTTGTCCTACATCTACTGCAAATCCTTCTCCACAGCGCGCAACAGCTACAGGTTCTCCAACAACCATTAACCTTGATAAAGGAATCGATAACCCTTTCGTTATTTTCCAAATGACAGCTAACGTTGGATTCGTTTCGCCTCTCTCAATTTTCCCTAATGTTAATTTACTAACTCCTGTTTTTTGGGCTAATTCTTCTAAACTTAATTTTTGTTCATTTCGAATTTGTCTTAGTAGCTGACCTACTTGTTGAATGACTTCTTTCGTTTGCATATCTTCATGTTCTTTCATCTATAAAACCACCTTAAAAGTATAAAATAGTTTACTTTCAAAATATTAAAGTATATTATACTATACATAATCATTTAATTCCAAAAGGAGTGTTATACTTCATGCGCGCAATATTATTAGGACTTTTATCATCGGCCTTTTTTTCTGCAACCTTTATTATTAATAGAGCGATGAATGTATCTGGAACGAGCTGGGCTTGGACAGCTTCCTTCCGCTTTTTATTTGCTCTCCCTATTTTATTCCTTATCGTTTTATTTCGCAAAAACTTTAACAGTTTATGGGAAGAGTTAAAAAAACATCCATTCGCTTGGATCGGATGGGGTTCTGTTGCAGGTATTGGTTTCTATTCTTTATTAAGTTTCGCAGCTGTCTTTTCACCAGCTTGGCTCGTTGCTGGAACTTGGCAAGTTACGATATTAGCAGGTTTACTACTATCACCACTATTTTTCGTGAAAATAGAAACGAAATCAGGAACAAAGCTTGTACGCGGAAAAATTCCACTTCGTAGTTTATATGTAGCATTATTTATTTTACTTGGTGTAATTTGTATGCAAGCGACTGCAGCAGGCCACATTACAATGACTCAGTTTATCTCAGGATTTTTACCTGTCGTGTTAGCTGCTTTCTTATATCCGTTCGGCAACCGAAAAATGATGGAACTTGTTGGTGGACGTCTCGATACGTTCCAACGTGTATTAGGAATGGCGATTGGAAGTCTCCCTATTACAATTTTACTTGGGATATACGGATTTTCTACTACTGGTATTCCAACATCAAGCCAAATGCTACAAGGATTTTTGTTAGCATTATGTTCCGGCGTTATTGCAACGATGACATTTTTCTTTGCTACTGACTTAGCCAAAGATAACCTCGCTCTACTTGGGGCTGTTGAAGCAACGCAGGCTGGAACGATGGTCTTTACAGTGCTTGGTGAAATTGTTTTCTTAAATGGTTCATTTCCTGGTGGGCTTTCCCTGCTTGGAATGATTATTATTATGTTAGGAATGGTTGTAAATAGCGTATTAAACCGATCTGTTCCAGTCGTTAAACAGAAAAAAACAGCATAAAAAAGAGTATGGTTCTATAACAAAGAACCATACTCTTTTTTTATTGTCCCCCTATTTCGCCTTATCAGAATAGTATTTCATTGGCTGTTTATACTAAAACCTATGTTATAATACGTTTCATGCGCAACAATAGGAGGTAAATTATGTTAAAAAAAGCAATCGCTGAATTTATTGGTACATTTGTACTAGTATTATTCGGAACTGGAGTAGCTGTCATTGGCGGCGGAATTGAAGGAATTGGAACACTAGGAATCGCTATGGCTTTCGGTCTATCTATTGTCGCTATGGCATATAGCATCGGAACAATTTCTGGATGTCACATTAACCCAGCAGTATCAGTAGCTATGTTCATCAACAAAAGAATGAACGCTATGGAACTTTGTTATTATGTATTAGCTCAAATTTTAGGTGGTTTATTAGGAACTGCAACGTTAGTAACAATTTTAAAATCCGCTAAAACACCTTTAGATAATTTAGGACAAAACGGTTTTGGAACTCTTGGTTTATCTGGAGCATTTCTAGTTGAATTTATTTTAACTTTCGTATTCGTATTAGTGATCGTTGCTGTAACAGGTAAAAAAGGAAGTTCTTCGCTAGCAGGATTAGTAATTGGTTTTACATTAGTGTTAGTTCACTTATTAGGTATTCCGTTAACTGGAACGTCTGTTAACCCAGCTCGTAGTATCGCACCAGCTTTATTCGCTGGCGGAGAAGCACTTTCTCAACTATGGGTATTCATCGTAGCACCAATTCTTGGTGGTATCGTAGCAGCTATTGTTGGTAAATTCATTTTAAATACTGAAAAATAGAATTTTTGATATTTCTGAATAAAAAAAGGCGAGCCCTCATTATGAGGATGCTCGCTTTTTTATTCTTTCATTTTAGACTTTAAATTTGTAACTAATTGATCTACCGTTACATTTGCAAGTACGTTTTCCATCGCTTCTTGCGCTTGCATTAAAATAATTTCTAATACTGATTGAATATTAGCTCCTACTGGACATTCAATGTTGGGATTTTCATGGAAGGAAAATAGCTGTCCTTCTTCTACAACTTCCACTGCTTTATATACATCAAGTAATGTAATTTCTTCTAAATCACGAGCAAGTGTCGTGCCACCTTTACCAGCTTGTACATCAACAAGTCCTGCTCTCTTCAACATTCCTGTAATGCGACGAATCACAACTGGATTTGTATTCACACTACCAGCAATCCATTCAGAGGTACAGCGAGAGTTTCGATCTATCGCAAGTAACGTTAGCATATGAACACCTACTGTAAACCGACTACTAATTCCCATCTGCACACCCTCCTTCGTATTCATTCTATTAAAAGACGACTCTTATTATTATATACTATTTTTAATTTATACATAAAGAAAAAGCATGATTACAATAGAAAATCATGCTTTTCTCTCTTTATTGACGCTTTATAAATTTTGCTAAATCTTTAAATTTCACTTTGTCCGAGTAATTCATTACACCGTTTACGTAAATGCGGCTTGTAACAGCGTTTAACACACCAATTGTTGCCAATAAGACTACTAATGTTATCGTAATTTCTAACATACCTGCTTCACCAGCTACAATACGTGAGAAGGTAACCATCGGGGTAAAAAACGGAACGTAAGAGCTTACAACAACGATAGTACTATTTGGATCACTTAATGATTTTATACTAATGAAGAATGCAGCCATAATTAAAATCATTACTGGGAAAGATACAGCTTGTAAATCTTCCGTCTTAGAAACAACTGCTCCAGCAGCAGCGTACATCATTGCATAAAGTAAATATCCCGTAATGAAATAAACGAGGAACATGCTTATAACCTTTGCATCTAATTTCGTAAAGTCAATTGGCACTCCAAATAATGAAGCATTCTCTAAATCAACCCAACCTAACAAATACGGAATAAGGTAACCACACGCCAATATGACAAGTTGTAATAGTGCCGTTGAAACAACTGCTAATATTTTCGCATACATCATCGTAAGCGGTTTTACTTTCGGAAGCATTACTTCCATTACGCGTGATGCCTTTTCCGAAGCAATATTCATTGCAATTGTATTTCCGAACGCAACAATAAACACATATAAAGCAAATGTAAAAAAATAGGCAATTCCGAAAGAAGAAGAACGATCTTTTATCGCTTCTTGCTTCACTGGAATTTCAGTTTGCAATTGCTGTGCAATTTCCGGTGAAACATTATGCTTTGCAATTGTCACCATTGTATATTTTTGTTTTAAATAACCTGCCATGATTGCAGAAGTGGATTGACTTGGAAATCCATTATACATATACGTAACCTCTGGAGCTCCATTCTTTTCCGTTATATGAAACAAACCATCCAGCTCGCCATCTTCTACTTGTTTATGCATTTTATCAAAGTCCGCTTTTGAACCGACAGTGATTTTTACTGATGGTAATAACTTCGTTAACTCTTCTTTTTGTACGTTATATGTGGAACTTTCTGTTACAACCGCAATTTTATCTTTGTCCTTATTTTTATCGTTTCCAGAAGTAAAATGATTAAATGCAAAAATCCCAAACACGACTAAAAATAAAATCGCACTCGTAATTAATGATTTTTTAGATAAAAATGCTTCTCTAAAATAAAATGAAAATACATGAGAAAATTTACGCATCTTTATTTCGCCCTCTCTACAAAGATTTCGTTTAACGTCGGCTCTAACATTTTAAATTGGCGTAGACTAACACCTTGCTCTTGCAACTGCTGCAAAATGTTGAGAGCCTCTGCATCGTCTTGTACTTTTATATAAAGAAGGCCTTGTTGCTTTTCATATGGGACATGTATAGCTTCTAATCCCTTTTCATTCTCTGCCACATCTTCAATCGTTAAATTACGGAAACCATATTCTTTTTTAATATCACTTAATTGGCCTTTTACGACTGCTTCACCTTTTTTCAAAATACATACATGTTGGCAAAAAGCCTCCACTTGCTCCATACGATGACTGGATAAAATAATCGTCTTTCCGCTCTTTACTTGTTCTTCAATAATGCTAGCTAACATCCCAGCATTAACTGGATCAAGTCCGCTAAATGGCTCATCTAAAATGAGAAGTTCCGGATTATGAAGAAGAGCAGCAATTAATTGGATTTTTTGCTGATTCCCTTTTGAAAGCTCTCCAGCCGTTTTGAATTTGTATTCCGGGATCGCTAATCGCTCTAACCAGTGATCTATAGCGAGATCTACTTCTTTCTTAGACATTCCTTCTAATCTACCAAAATATCGCAACTGATCTACTACTCTACTCTTTGTATATAAGCCTCTTTCTTCTGGTAAATACCCAATTGTTACCCCGCTATTCTCGAATGCTTTTCCATCCCACGTAATCGAACCTTCATTAGGCGTTAATAATCCGAGAAGCATTTTGATTGTTGTTGTTTTCCCTGCACCATTTCGTCCAAGTAACCCTAGTACTTCACCTTTTGGTACCGAAATTTGCAAACCGTTAACCGCTTTTGATTCCCCAAATTGTTTCGTTAAATTTTGAATTTGTAAGCTCAAAGTATAAAGCCTCCCCTTTAGTATCATTCACGCTCTCTTTCAAAGACTATGTTTATTCAGGATAAAATATAGCACTACACTTCATCCTCTTACATGTAACACCAACCGCAATCCATCATTTGTACTATTTAGTTAAAATTGTAAATATCAAAGTTTCATTTGTTAATTATAATTGTCATTACGACAATTAAATTTGTCAAAAAAACTATCATTATTTTACTCGCCTTTCTAATATAGGACATACTACTATATATACAAAAGACAATATGCAAATGTTCATAAAAAAATTTTTATATTTTAATATATAATATAAAATGATTTTCTAACATCAAGGAGGATACATATGAAGATGAAGAGGGGAATTACCACTGTATTATCTGTAGCGGTTCTATCTATATCGCTTGTAGCATGTTCAGGAACAACAGAGAAGTCAGTGGCGAAAGAAGAAAAAGTAAAGTTAACAGAACAGCAATTAATGGCTGATTTATGGTATCAAACAGCTGGTGAAACGAAAGCACTTTACTATCAAGGATACAATATCGGTCAATTGAAGCTTGATGCAGCTCTTGCAAAAGGAACCGAAAAAAAACCTGCTATCGTACTTGATTTAGACGAAACTGTTTTAGATAACAGTCCTCATCAAGCAATGAGCGTAAAAACAGGAAAAGGCTATCCTTACAAATGGGATGACTGGATTAATAAAGCTGAAGCGGAAGCCCTTCCAGGTGCAATTGATTTCTTAAAATATACAGAATCTAAAGGTGTAGATATTTACTACATTTCAAATCGTAAAACGAATCAACTAGATGCGACAATTAAAAATCTCGAACGTGTAGGTGCCCCTCAAGCAACGAAAGAACATATATTATTACAAGATCCGAAAGAAAAAGGAAAAGAAAAACGCCGTGAACTCGTTTCTCAAACACATGACATTGTCTTATTCTTCGGTGATAACTTATCTGATTTCACTGGTTTTGATGGAAAAAATGTAAAAGACCGCAATCAAACCGTAGCAGATTCAAAAGCACAATTTGGTGAGAAATTCATTATTTTCCCTAATCCAATGTATGGTGATTGGGAAGGTGCTTTATATGATTATGATTTCAAAAAATCAGATGTAGAAAAAGATAAAATCCGCCGTGACAACTTAAAATCATTTGATACAAAGTAAAGAGGATGGCATTCGCCATCCTCTTTACTGCATATTTCTCGTTAAAGGTAAAATAAACACTTCTACACGTCTATTTTTCGCCTTTCCTTCTTGTGTATCATTTGGAGCAATAGAACGGTATTCTCCGTAACCAACAGCACTGAATTTTTCCGGTTGTAATTCTTTATTTTGCAGTAATACTTGCATGAAATTAACTGCCCGCTGCGTGCTCAATTCCCAATTCGATGCAAATTGCGCATTTGCAATAGGAACATTGTCTGTATGGCCAGATACTGTAATTTCACGAGGCGATGTGGAAACTAGTAAGTTAGACATTTCTTTTGCAATATTTAACGATTCCAATTTCACATCTGCTTTCCCTGAATCAAATAGTACATTTTCTAATATTGTTACCTTTAATCCTTTTTCTGTTAAATCAGTTTTAAAAGAAGAAGATAATTGCTTTTCCTCAATATACTTATCGATACTTTTTTGTACCGCTTTTAATTCGTTCATTTCTTGCTGTTTTACTTCAGCCTCAGCATTTTTTTTCATCTTCTCAGACTCTAAACTACTTGCCGACAACTCTTTTTCTTCATTCGGCTTTTGATTACTTAAAAATTCTTTATTCCCTGTTCCACCTGCTAGTTCACTTCGAAAAGCTACTGCCATCTGTTTAAACTTCGCTGCATCTATACTACTCATTGCAAATAAAACGATGAACAATGCAAATAACAACGTTAACATATCAGAATATGGAATTAGCCAAGTTTCATCAATATGCTCATCATGCTTTTTCTTTTTGTTTCTTCTATTTTTTTTACTCCGCATTTTTTTCTGCTCCTTTTTCGAGTTTTTTACGCTCTGTTGCAGAAAGCGCACCTAAAATGCGGTTCTTCATTATAAATGGATATGTACCTTCTTGTAACATTAATAAACAATCGATAATTAAACGTTTTTTCTCTATTTCAGCTGCAGATTTTTGCTTCAACTTATTTGCAAATGGATGCCATAGTATATAACCTGAAAAAATACCAAAAATCGTTGCAATAAATGCACCCGAAATAGCGTGTCCTAACTTTTCTACATCAGTTAAATTACCTAGCGCAGCTACTAGACCGATAACAGCACCTAAAACCCCTAGTGTAGGTGCATACGTACCCGCTTGTGAAAAAATAGTAGCGCCTTTTGCATGTCTATCTTCAATTGCTTCTAATTCAGCTTCTAAAATCTGCTCTAAATCTTCTGCGGATACACCATCAATCACAAATTTCATACCACGCAAAAGAAATTCATCTTGAATTTTATCTAATTGTTGCTCTAAAGACAAAATACCGTATTTTCTACTTTCAGATGTCCAATGAACAAACAATTCTAGCAACTGTTCATAACTTAAATCTTTTTTATTTGAACCAAAAAGAACTTTAAATAATTTTGGAATCCTTTTTAGTTGATTCATCGGAAATGCTATGCATACTGCAGCAAATGTACCAACAAAAATAATTAATGCTGCGGCAGGATTAACTAAGGCCATTACGTCAGCGCCCTTGACAACCATCCCTACTACTACCGCCGCTACTCCTAAAATTATTCCAATAATTGTTGCAAAATCCATTCCCTTTCACTCCTAGTCTATACAAGAAGTTCTTTATTCTCGATAATCGTTACATCTTCTTATGTATATATATTACATAAAAAATGAATTTCATGAAAGATAAGAAATGAATTATATAAAAAAATACTACAATTTCACACATTTTCTGACATTTTCTTTGCATTTCTATTACGTTACGACTCTTATATTTCCTTTTCAGTCAACTAGACTTATAATAAAAATGATACATATTTTATTAAGAAAGGACTGAGATTACAAGGCATCATGAAAAAGATAATCATTATTTCTGCCGCTACTATTGTAATCGGTATCACATCTTTCGCTTACTTCGGTTCTCAATCACCATTACAAAATGGAGCGAAAGCTGTCGAAGGTCAAAAGCATAATAACCATCCAAAAGAAGATATTCCTGCTTTTCCAAAAGCTGATCATAATGCAAAGAAACTAGACAATGATTTTTCAGTTGTAACAAATCCGGAATCTAATCTTGTCTTAGTTAATAAACATCGAAAACTACCAGATGGATACATACCTGAAGACTTAACGAGACCAAACGTACCATTTACTAGTCCAAAAGACAAAGAAAAAACGTTGCTACGCAAAGATGCTGCAGACGCACTTGAGAATATGTTCGAATCGGCAAAAAAAGAAGGACTTGAACTTACAGCTGTATCTGGTTATCGTTCATACAAACGCCAAAAATCATTGCATGATACGTACGTTAGACGTCAAGGAAAAGCTGAAGCTGATTCTGTAAGTGCAATTCCTGGCACAAGTGAACATCAAACTGGTTTAGCAATGGATATTAGTTCAAAATCTGCCAAATTCCAATTAGAGCCTATTTTCGGAGAAACAGCAGAAGGAAAATGGGTTGCAGAACACGCCCATGAATTCGGTTTTGTCGTCCGTTATTTAGAAGATAAAACAGGAACAACAGAATATGCATATGAACCGTGGCATTTACGTTACGTTGGTAATCCATACGCTACATACATATATAAACATCATTTAACATTAGAGGAAGCGATGGAAGACAAAAAATAAGAGAGCAATTTTGCTCTCTTATTTTCTTTCACTCTATCATTGTAGTAATTTTGCCTTCCACTCTTCAGGCCATGGTTCGCCTCTTCCAGTTTTTTTTGATGCTTGAACCATCATACCACGCCCCACTAAACAAACTTCCCCTGCTGCATTTTTGACCATATAGTGTAAATCTAAAGAAGAATTCCCAACCGATCCTGCCTTTACATATACCTTCAACTGTTCATCAAAATATATTTGCTTAATAAAATTACATTGTAAATCTGCAACAACGATCATCGTTTCTGATGATTCATGCGTCCATTCTTGCATAAATCCAAGTTCTTTAAACAATTCGATACGTGCCTCTTCAAAATAAGTAAAAGCAACGACATTATTTACATGTCCAAACATATCTACTTCACCAAAACGAACTTTGACAGGATTGTAAAATGAAAAACCACTTTCCCATTTCTCAAAGTCTTCAATGTAAGAAATTCTCTTCATTATTCTCTCCCCTTTTCCTCTTAATAAACAGAATAAACTGAAAAATACAGTTATAAATATTGCCTCTTCAAGATGAAGAGGCAATATTTATTAATAGTTATTATCGCTACCAAAGAAATCTTTGAACGATTGAATTGTTGTATCACGGTTTAATGCCGCAATTGAAGTTGTTAATGGAATACCCTTCGGACATGATTGCACACAGTTTTGAGAGTTACCACAGTTTGCAAGTCCTCCATCTCCCATAATTGCACGTAAGCGATCTGCTTTATGCATTTCACCCGTTGGATGTGAGTTGAATAAACGAGCTTGTGATAACGGTGCTGGTCCAATAAAATCAGATTTACTGTTCACGTTTGGACATGATTCTAAGCAAACGCCACATGTCATACATTTTGAAAGTTCATAAGCCCACTGACGCTTTTTCTCTGGCATTCTTGGACCTGGTCCTAAGTCATACGTACCATCGATTGGAATCCAAGCCTTAACACGTTTTAACGCGTTAAACATACGGCTACGATCAACTTGCAAGTCACGTACAACCGGGAATGTCTTCATCGGCTTTAAGCGAATTGGTTGTTCTAACTGGTCGATAAGAGCTGTACATGATTGACGTGGTTTTCCGTTAATCACCATCGAACATGCTCCGCATACTTCCTCTAAACAGTTCATATCCCATGCAATCGGAGTTGTTGCGTTTCCTTTTGAATCGACAGGATTACGGCGAATTTCCATAAGCGCCGAAATAATGTTCATATTCGGACGATACGGAATTTCAAACTCTTGGTCAAATTCTTGTGCATCTGGTCCATCTTGTCTCGTAATGATGAGGCGGATTGTTTTCTCAGACATGTTGTTTATCCCCCTTCTCTTCACTCTTAGCAGCTACATCATGTTTTGAAGAATAGTCACGTTTACGTGGTTTAATTAATGAAACATCCACGTCTTCGTAATGGAATGCTGGTGCATTTCCTTCTCCCTCAAATTTCGCCATCGTAGTTTTTAAGAAGTTTGCATCATCACGATTTGGGAATTCAGGTTTGTAATGTGCCCCGCGGCTCTCATTACGGTTATATGCGCCAATTGTAATAACACGCGCTAACTCAAACATATTTGCAAGTTGGCGTGTAAATGAAGCACCTTGGTTACTCCATCTTGCTGTATCGTTAATGTTAATACGTTTGTAACGAGCCATTAACTCTTCAATTTTCGCATCTGTTTCTAATAATTTTTTATTTTCACGAACTACTGTAACGTTATCTGTCATCCATTCTCCAAGCTCTTTATGAAGAACATATGCATTTTCGTTACCATCGAGCGTTAAAATATTGTTAAATTTCTCTGTTTCGATTAATTCATTTTGCTCATATACAGTAGATGAAACAGCATCCGATGATTTAGAAAGACCTTTCATATATTCAATTGCATTCGGCCCTGCTACCATACCACCGTAAATTGCTGATAATAGTGAGTTCGCACCAAGACGGTTACCACCGTGCATAGAATAATCACACTCACCTGCTGCAAATAAACCTGGAATACTTGTCATCTGCTTATAGTCAACCCATAATCCGCCCATTGAATAGTGAACAGCTGGGAAGATCTTCATTGGTAGTTTACGAGGATCATCACCTGTAAATTTCTCATAGATTTCAATGATTCCACCAAGTTTAATATCTAGTTCTTTCGGATCTTTATGAGAAAGATCTAAGTACACCATGTTTTCACCGTTAATACCTAGTTTTTGCTCTACGCAAACATCAAAGATTTCACGCGTTGCAATATCACGAGGTACAAGGTTTCCGTAAGCAGGATATTTTTCTTCTAAGAAGTACCATGGCTTACCATCTTTATATGTCCAAACACGTCCACCTTCACCACGTGCAGATTCACTCATAAGACGTAATTTATCGTCTCCAGGAATTGCCGTTGGATGGATTTGAATGAATTCACCGTTCGCATAATATGCACCTTGTTGATATACAGCAGATGCTGCTGTACCTGTATTAATAATAGAGTTAGTTGATTTTCCAAAGATGATACCAGGGCCCCCTGTTGCCATAATCACGGCATCAGCTCCGAAACTTTTAATCTCCATAGTTTGTAAGTCTTGTGCTACGATTCCTCGGCACACACCTTCATCATCAACAACAGCTCGTAAGAAATCCCAACCTTCATATTTCGTTACAAGTCCTGCTACTTCATGACGACGTACTTGCTCATCTAATGCGTATAGTAATTGTTGACCAGTTGTTGCGCCAGCAAATGCTGTACGGTGATGTTGCGTTCCACCAAAGCGACGGAAATCAAGAAGTCCTTCTTCCGTACGGTTGAACATAACACCCATGCGGTCCATTAAATGAATGATACCAGGCGCTGCTTCACACATTGCTTTAACTGGTGGTTGGTTCGCTAAGAAGTCCCCACCATAAATTGTATCGTCAAAGTGGATCCATGGAGAATCCCCTTCACCTTTCGTATTTACGGCACCGTTAATTCCACCTTGGGCACAAACAGAATGTGAACGTTTTACTGGTACTAATGAAAACAGTTCAACATTTACTCCTGCCTCTGCCGCTTTAATCGTTGCCATTAAGCCGGCCAAGCCACCGCCGACTACTATAAGTTTCCCTTTCATGCTCTCCCACTCCTTACTGGTTTGCTAGCTGTGGATCGATGAACGCTAATAATGCACTCACACCTACATAAGATAGACCTAAGAAAATAGCTAATGTTACATAAGTAGAGATTCTTTGTGAACGTGGAGATACTGTAATTCCCCAGCTGATGCAGAATGTCCATAGTCCATTTGCAAAGTGGAAAATTGTTGAAACAACACCAACTAAATAGAATGCAAACATAGCTGGATTGCTTAAAATATCTGCCATCATATCATAGTTTACCTCTTTACCTAACATTGCTTGAATACGAGTTTCCCAGACGTGCCAAGAAATGAAGATCAGCGTGACGATACCTGAAATTCGTTGGAAGACGAACATCCAGTTACGGAAATAACCGTAAGATACCGCATTGTTCTTAGCTGTAAATGCAATATATAAGCCATATATAGCATGGTACAGTATAGGTAAAAAGATGATGAAAATTTCTAGCGCATACCGGAATGGAAGGAGCTCCATAAAGCCTGCAGCTTTGTTAAAAGCCTCTGCTCCTCTTGTTGCAAAGTTGTTTACTACTAAATGTTGCGTCAAAAAGACACCAACCGGGATGACCCCCATTAATGAGTGCCACTTACGAAACGTATACTCGCGGCCTTTCATGTCCCCATTACCCCCCTCGAATGTTTGACTGCTGTTTTCAGATTAGTTTACAACAATAATGTTTTTTCACTATTGGCATAAGAAAAACTGAAAAAATTATTCGAAATATTTCAGCATAATTTGATACCAAGTTCATTTTACTCCTATTTTTGTCGAAGCGTCAAGAAAACGTATACATAATTTGCATATAATTTGCCAATTCTTTTTTTCTTCTTATATATTCAGATTTTCCTAAAGAAAAATCTGTTTTTATAAATGTGAAATGTTATATAATAATCCCTATAGAAAGAGGGGATTATTGTGAGTAAAAATACAATTGATATAACATCTTTAGAAGATGTTTCATTGAATGCCTTCGCTTATGAATTGCTACGTGAAGAATTACTACCTGACTTAATTGGCAACGATTTAGATGGTATTTTATACTGGTCTGGTAGAAACCTTGCGAGAAAATATCCACTAGAAACAATTGAAGAAGTTATTCAGTTCTTTGAAAAAGCTGGTTGGGGCACTTTAAGTATTATTGAGCATAAACGTCGTGAAATGCAGTTCCAACTTAAAGGCACACTTATTGCTGAACGTCAAAAACAAAATAGGCATTCTTCTTATCAATTAGAGGCTGGATTCATTGCTGAGCAAATTCAGAAGCAACGAAACGTCGTTGCAGAGTCATACGAAGAAAAGAAAAAACGTTCAGACTCTATTACATTTCTTGTGAAATGGGATATAAAAGATCTCATTGAAGTGTAGCATTACCTACAGTCAACTAGACATATAAGTTTAGTTGACTTTTTTGTATTTTCAATTAGATCTAGTTATTTTAAATCTTCAGAAATTATAACAAAAAATCGAAGACATTGTAAACTACAACGTCTTCTTATCTGCTAAATAAGTATAGATCGTCTCCGCGACATTTTTCGGCATACCTGCTTCGACAAATTCCGCCACAGAAGCTTCTTTCATCTTTTTTAACGATCCAAAATGTTTCAGCAATATCTTTTTTCGTTTATCACCAATTCCAGGAATATCATCCAGTGCCGATTGAATGACAGATTTCCCATGTAATTGTCGATGGAATGTAATTGCAAATCGATGCACCTCATCTTGAATGCGCTGCAATAAATAAAATTCTTGGCTATTCCTTTCAAGCAAGACAGGTTCAGGTGGGTCCCCAATAATTAAATGTGATGTTTTATGTTTGTCATCTTTCACAAGCCCTGCCATTGGAATATATAATCCGAGCTCATTCTCTAGAATATCACTCGCAGCCGCTAAGTGGCCTTTTCCGCCATCAATAATGATTAAATCAGGTAAAGGTGAATTTTCTTTCAGTGCCCTTGTATAACGGCGCCTCACAACTTCTCTCATAGACTCATAATCGTCTGGCCCTTGAACCGTTTTAATTTTATATTTCCTATATTCTTTCTTCGCGGGTTTCCCATCGATAAAAGCAATCATTGCTGAAACAGGATTTGTTCCTTGAATATTTGAGTTATCAAACGCTTCAATACGATAAGGTGTTTCAATTCCTAGCTGCTTCCCTAAATTTTCTACAGCTTTAATCGTCCGTTCTTCATCACGTTCAATTAAGTAAAACTTCTCTTCAAGAGCAATCTTTGCATTTTTATTTGCTAATTCTACAAGATCTTTTTTCTTACCACGTTTTGGCTGTGTCGCTTCAACTTCTAAAAAGCGCTCTACTAATTCTGAGTCTATACTTCCTGGAACGACAATTTCCTTCGGCTTAAAATGACTACTGTTTTCATAAAATTGACCGATAAATGTTAAAAATCCCTCTTCCGGTTCATCATAAATTGGAAACATCGAAACATCACGTTCAATTAACTTTCCTTTTCGAACAAAGAAAACTTGAACGCACATCCATCCTTTGTCAACTGCATATCCAAATACATCACGATCCACTAAGTCACTCATAATCATCTTTTGTTTTTCCATAATTGCATCCATATGAGCAATTTGATCTCGTAATTCTTTCGCACGTTCAAATTCTAGTTTCTCTGAAGCATCATACATCTTTGTTTCTAATTCTGAACGAATTTCTTTATGCCCACCATTTAAAAACTTAACAATTTCATCCACAATTTCTTTATTTTGTTCTTCTGTCACTTCTTTCACACAAGGTGCTAAACATTGACCCATATGATAATACAGACAAACTTTATCTGGCATATTCGTGCATTTACGAAGTGGATACATACGGTCTAATAGTTTTTTCGTTTCATGGGCTGATTGTGCATTCGGATAAGGTCCAAAATATTTCCCTTTATCCTTTTTGACATTGCGCGTAATAAGCAAGCGTGGCTGTTTTTCAGCTGTAATTTTAATAAAAGGATATGTTTTATCATCTTTTAATTGAATATTATATTTTGGATCGTATTTTTTTATTAAATTCAGCTCTAAAATAAGAGCTTCCAAATTTGAGGAGGTTATAATATATTCAAAATCTACAATTTCTCCTACAAGCCGCAGTGTTTTCCCATCATGCGAACCAGTAAAGTACGAGCGCACACGATTTTTAAGCACTTTTGCCTTTCCGACATATATAACCGTTCCTTGCTTATCTTTCATTAAATAACAACCAGGTTGATCTGGTAAAATGGCTAACTTCTCTTTCAAATGTTCGTGCACTCGTCACCCTCCATTTCTACATGCTTAGCATTTTTATTTTCACATGAAAACATACTATGCCAAAACACCCAACATACGTTCTTTCATTGTAACGGAAAGGCTATAAAAAAGAAAATAAAAAAAGCTACCAAATGGTAGCTTCTTTATTTTAGAAGTGTTTAGAAACTAATTCTACTAACGCTTCTTTCGGCTTGTAACCTAACGCTTGATCAACTACTTTACCGTCTTTTAATACGAAAAGAGCTGGAATGCTCATTACTTCGAATTGACGAGCAGTTTCTTGATTTTCATCAACGTCTACTTTTACTACTTTTACTTTCTCGCCTAATTCTGCATCGATTTCTTCTAATACAGGAGCGATCATTTTACAAGGTCCACACCAAGGTGCCCAGAAATCTAATAATACAACACCTTCGCTAGTTTCAGCTGCGAAGCTTTGGTCATTTGCATTTACAATTGCCATTTTATTTCCTCCTTCAAGTATATTCTACCAAGAGTATATCATTAACTTATATACGTGGCGAATATTATGTATCGTTATGTATTGTAACAAAAAAATGTTCCTTTATACTATATAAAAATACGGATAAAATACTAAAAAGATGAGAGACAGGGGATCTCTCACCTTTTTCTATATATAGGGGTACTTCACTTGGAACTCAAGGGTACTCAAATCACGAATGTACTTTTAACTTTTTAAACTCTTCTGTTAAAAGAGGCACCACTTCAAATAAGTCACCGACAATACCGTAGTCAGCTACTTTGAAGATACTTGCTTCTGGATCTTTATTAATCGCAACGATGATTTTTGAGTTAGACATACCAGCTAAATGCTGAATCGCACCAGAAATACCGCATGCAATGTATAAGTCTGGCGTAACAACTTTACCAGTTTGACCAATTTGTAATGAGTAATCGCAATACTCAGCGTCACAAGCACCACGAGATGCCCCAACAGCGCCGCCTAATACGTCAGCTAACTCTTTCAATGGTTTAAATCCTTCTTCACTCTTCACACCGCGTCCACCAGCGATAATTACTTTCGCTTCAGAAAGATCAACACCTTCTGCAGTTTTACGGACAACATCTTGAATGATTGTACGTAAATCTTTTACATCAACTGTAATAGAAGACACGTCACCTGTGCGAGACTCATCTTTTTCAAGAGTTGCAATGTTATTTGGACGCACTGTCGCAAATAAGATGCCATCTGTTACAATCTTCTTCTCAAACGCTTTACCAGAGTAGATTGGACGAGTAAAGATAACATTTCCACCTTCAACTTCTAAAGCAGTTACGTCAGAAACTAGACCAGCCTCAAGCTTTGCTGCTAATTTTGGTGATAAATCTTTACCAAGTGCTGTATGTCCAAATACAATACCTTCTGGCTTTTCTTCAGCATATACAGCTAAAAACGCTTGTGCATAACCATCAGACGTATATGATTTTAATTTATCGCTTTCAACTGTCACAACGCGATCTGCACCGTAATGAATCAATTCATTTGCAAAAGAGGCAACGCTGTCTCCAACTAGAAGACCTACCACTTCACCGCCTTCTGCAATTGTTTTTGCTGCTGCTACCGCTTCAAACGAAACGTTACGTAGCGATCCGTCACGAACTTCACCCATTACTAATACTTTACGAGCCATAGATTTTCCCTCCTGCGTATATAATTTCGTATTTTATTAGATTACTTTCGCTTCTGTATGGAGCAACGATACAAGTTCTTTTACTTGATCTTGCAGCTCGCCTTGTAACACTTTTCCTGCATCTTTCTTAGGAGGCAAATAGATTTCAATTGTTTTTGTCTTTGCTTCCACATCATCTTCTTCTAAATCTAAATCATCTAATTCTACTTCTTCTAATGGCTTTTTCTTCGCTTTCATAATACCTGGAAGCGATGGATAACGAGGTTCATTTAAACCTTGTTGCGCTGTTACTAAAACTGGTAATGATGTTTCAATAACTTCTGTGTCACCTTCAACATCACGCTCAATTTTCACGCTTGTACCATCAATCTCAAGCTTTGTAATTGTCGTTACGTATGGAATATTTAACGCTTCAGCTACGCGTGGACCAACTTGTCCAGATGCACCATCAATCGCAACGTTTCCGCCTAAAATTAAATCTGCATCTTTATCTTTTAAATATTCAGCAAGCACTTTTGCTGTCGTGAACTGATCACCATTTTCAACATCATCTTCAATATTAATTAATACCGCTTTATCGCAGCCCATCGCTAATGCTGTACGAAGTTCTTTCTCACTATCTTCGCCACCAACTGTTACGACAGTAACCTCTCCGCCTTGTGCATCTCTTACTTGAATTGCTTCTTCAATCGCATATTCATCGTAAGGGTTGATGATGAATTCCGCTTCGCCATCGTAAATTGCACCGTTTTTAATTACGATTTTTTCTTCTGTATCAAATGTTCGTTTCATGAGTACGTAGATGTTCATTCCATTTACCCCCTTATTTTTCAGAAAGATTCTATCAATTTTAAAATTCTGTTAATTTATATTAAAAAAATATTTAAACTACCTGCCACTAAATGAAGGCTTACGCTTTTCTAAAAACGCCGCTACACCTTCTCTTCCATCTTCACTCGTAAATACCTCACCAAAAATCTGTGATTCACGTTGTACACCTTCATAATAATGAGACGATTTCGTCGTTTGTAATAACTCTAATACAGCACGAGTTGTTGCTGGACTTTTTCCAGCAATTTGTTTTGCGACTTTAAGCGTATCATCTAAAAGTGATTCTTCAGAGAACAATCCGTTAACAAGTCCCCATTTTAATGCTTCAGCACCAGTAATCGGTGTACTCGTTAACATCATTTCACAAGCTTTCGCTTTCCCAACATAACGTGGTAAGCGCTGTGTACCTGCAAAGCCAGGAATTAATCCGAGCGTCAATTCAGGTAAACCAAGTTTTGCACTTTCAGTTGCAAAGCGCATGTGGCAAGACATAGCAAACTCCAGACCGCCGCCTAGTGCCGCTCCATGAATTGCCGCAATAACTGGTTTTGAACATTTTTCTACGCGCTCAAACGTAACTTGTCCAAGCTGCGCTAGTTCAGTCGCTTGCTTCGCTTCAGTAACAGATGTGAATTCTTTAATATCTGCTCCCGCCGAGAAGAAGCGACCTTCACCGTGAATAACAACAACACGAATGTTATCATCCTTTTCCACTTGATCGATTAATTCAGTAACGTCATGCATAACTTGCGAAGACATCGCATTCGCTGGCGCGTGATTTAACGTCGCCACCGCGATATGGTCTTCAACTCTTACAGATAGGAATTTCAACATGATCCCTCCCATTATTGACGATAACCAAAAGCTGCAATAAGTAGCCCATGTACCGTTTTTGAAAGTGCGACCAGATCATACTTATGATCGCTCATTACCCAATTGGTCACAACTTCATCTACTGTTCCAAAGATCATTTGTCTTGCCACGCGAACATTTAAGTCCGCTTGGAATTCACCTTGCTTTATGCCTGTCTCTAAAATCTCATCCATAACTTGTAAGTAGCCTTTTAATACTTCATTTATTTTAAGGCGTAAGTCTTGATTGGACTGTCTTAGCTCTAATTGCGTAACGATAGCAAGAGGATCATTTTGTGATAACAGTAAGAAGTGCGTTTCTACCAACATGAATAATTTCGATACAGCGCTTTCAATTCCTGCTGTTTTTTGACGAATTGTTTCGACAAATTCCCCCATCTTCTCTTGGAATAAGGATATTAATATATCTTCTTTATTTTTAAAATATAAATAAATCGTGCCATCAGCTACCCCAGCTTGCTTTGCAATTTTCGAAACTTGCGCTTGGTGGTATCCATTCTCTGCAATCACAATGACTGCCGCATCAATAATTTGATTGTATTTCGGTCTATTTTTCTTCACTTTACTGTCCCCTTCAAGAAGATGACTGAATGAATAGTCATTCATATTCTTATAATACTGACTATTTAGAAAAGTGTCAATCCTATTTTTTCAAAAAGAAAGGGCCTTAGCCCGTTTGCTCATCCTCATTCTTTCTCTTCTCTTCATCTATTAGGACACGTCGTAAAATTTTTCCGACCGTCGTTTTTGGCAGTTCATCTCTAAACTCATATACTTTCGGCACTTTATAAGCAGCTAAATACTTACGTGCAAACTGATCTAATTCGTCTTCAGAACATTCTGCGCCTTCTTTTAAAACAACAAACGCTTTTACAGTTTCCCCTCGGTACGGATCAGGAACGCCGATTGTTACTACTTCCTGCACCTTTTCATGCTCATATAATACTTCTTCTACTTCACGAGGATACACATTAAATCCACTCGCAACAATCATATCTTTCTTACGATCTTTCACATAGAAAAATCCACCTTCATCCATGTAGCCAACATCCCCTGTATGGAGCCATCCATCTTGTAACACAGCTGCTGTTTCTTCTGGCTTATTCCAATACCCTTTCATAATTTGAGGGCCTTTCACTACAATTTCACCGATTTCTCCCGGTGGTAATGCCTCACCAGTTTCAAGCGACATAATCATTGCTTCTGTATCTGGCCATGGAACCCCAATACTACCTGGCACTCGCTTTTCCCATAAAAAATTACTATGTGTAACTGGAGATGATTCCGTTAAACCATATCCCTCTACTAGTTTACCCCCTGTAACTGTTTCGAACTTTTCCTGTACTTCTACCGGCAGTGGTGCTGATCCACTAATACAAGCACGAATAGAAGAAATATCGTATTCTTTTAAAAGCGGGCTATTTAAAAGCGCAATATAAATAGTTGGTGCTCCTGGAAACAGTGTCACTTTATGTTTCTTAATCGCGTCAAAAACCATTTTCATATCAAACTTTGGAATAAGCACCATCTTGTATCCTTGCATAATACTTAAATTCATGACGGCCGTCATGCCATACACGTGGAAAAATGGAAGAACTCCAAGAACGACTTCTTCCCCTTCTTTGCAATTATATAACCAATGAACCCCCATCAACGTGTTAGAAACGAGGTTTTTATGCGTTAACATAACGCCTTTCGGAAATCCAGTTGTCCCTCCTGTGTACTGTAAAAGGGCTAGATCATTTTCAGGATCACAAGGCACTTCAACATCCGTATTCACTTCTTTTTCTACTGAGTTCCAAAGATGAATCGTTTCACTCCCTGATACTTTTACAACTAAATTCGACTGTTTTTTCTGCACAAATGGATACAATAGATTTTTAGGGAAGGGTAAAAAGTCCGCAATACGAGTTACGATAATATGCTCAATTTTTGTAGCAGATTGAACATTCGTCACTCTCGGAAACACTAAATCGAGGCAAAGAATTACTTTTGCTCCCGAGTCATGAAGCTGGTATTCTAATTCTCTTTCTGTATATAGTGGATTTGTTTGTACTACGATACCTCCCGCAAGTAATGTACCGTAATAACCAATTACAGCTTGCGGACAATTCGGCAACATAATAGCAACTCGATCACCCTTTTCTACACCGAGCTTTTGAAGATAATTTGCAAACCTCTTCACCTTGTCATGGAAGTCTGAAAATGTAATATCCTTCCCTAAAAAGTGAAGCGCTTTCTTTTGTGGATAACGAGAAGCCATCTGTTCTACATATCCGTGAAGCGGCTGAATATCATAAGAAACCGTACTTGGAATTTCCTCTGGATAACTTTTCAACCATGGTTTTTCCACCTTCATTCCCCCTTCAAATACATAAAAAATAAATGAATGTTCATTCATGATGGTTGTTTTCATTATATTATAGTCGCCATAACGTTACAATCATAATATTCTGACTTTTATATAACTATGCTTTATCTCATTAACTTCTTATTATATGTAGAAACTCTCCTAACCTTAAAAGAGTAAGAGAGTTATTATTTAGCTTAATCTTATTATCGTTAGCACAGCTCCTGGTGTAGTTGTTGATAATGTTGCAACAGCTAACAAACCAAATAGTTGCAAACTAATCGCATCTCCTGCTGCAAGAGTTGTAATAATTGTTGCACTAAATGATGTAGTTGCTACAGCAGGAGCATTGACCGTCCCAGCAAGTTGTACTCCATTAATTGTAATCCGTGAACTGACTAATAATGAAGCCGTTATATTAATCGAATATGAAATATAATAATTCCCAGCATTTGCAACCGTAAATACTGTATTTCCCCCAGAAACAGTAATACCTGGACCTATGTTTTGATTATTCGGAAGCGGGACATTCGTTCCACCTAGAAGTACCGATATCGCTGTTCCCGACGTATTATTTGCAAATGCATAAGTCGCTGTGATACTTGTACCAGTTGCCCCGGTTGATCCTGTTGAACCTGTTGCTCCCGTCGCTCCCGTCGGACCTGTTGATCCCGTCAGACCTGTTGAGCCTGTTGAACCCGTTGATCCCGTCGCTCCCGTTGCTCCTGTTACTCCTGTCGCTCCCGTTGGACCGGTTACTCCTGTTGCTCCCGTTGATCCCGTTACTCCTGTTGCTCCCGTTGGACCGGTTACTCCCGTTGTGCCCCCGTTGGCCCGGTTACTCCTGTTACTCCCGTTGGACCGGTTACTCCTGTTGCTCCCGTTGGACCTGTTGCTCCTGTTGCTCTCCTGTTGCTCCCGTTGGACCTGTTGCTCCTGTTGCTCCCGTTGCCCCTGTTGCCCCCGTCGGACCGGTTGGACCAACCTTAGGCACTGTCCCATCACAACTAAAACAGCATGAATCAACATGTACACCATTTCGATGATTACAACTACAATATCCATTTGTATTATTGAGCCATGAAGACATGTTGATCACTTCCTTCAAATTCGATCTTTTAAGTACCAGTAAGTAATAAAAAAATTTATTTGGTGGGTATACACATACAGGTTTATTGCGTACATTCCAGTAATTATTACATGCAACAAACTCTTCTTTTGCTTGTACTTTTGCCTCCTTGATTAAACGAAATCCCTTTTTACATTTGCTGTATACAGCGCTAACATATCTTATTTTCGAAGACATTCTACTATTTCTATTGCAGCAAATGCTTAACTCAATATTTCTTATCGAACAGGGATTATATAATCTCTCACGAATTTAATCTATGAACAAAAATAGGAGGGATAACTATGTACCAAACTATTGAAGGTTTTTTACAATCATGGACATACGAGGCCGATTCTACTCAGAAAATGCTCGATGCATTAACAGATGAGTCTTTATCACAAGAAATTGCACCTGGACATTGGACGTTAGGCAGAGTTGCTTGGCATATCGTGACGGCAATTCCTGTTATACTGTCTGGCACAGGGCTAAAGTTTGAAGGAGAATCGAAAGATTATCCTGTTCCAACTTCTGCAAAAACAATTGCAGATGGGTATCGTAAAGTGAACGCGGCTTTCGTTGAAGCACTTCAAAGTAAATGGACTGATAAAGATTTAACAACTATTAATGACTTCTTTGGTCGCCCTATGCCGAATTCTATATTTTTAATGACACTTATTAATCATCAAAATCACCACCGTGGACAAATGACGGTTTTAATGAGACAAGCTGGCTTAACAGTTCCTGGCGTGTATGGACCCGCAAAAGAAGAATGGGCTGCTGCTGGAATGGAAGCACCTAAAATGTAACAACAGAAAAAGACAAGATGTTTACACATCTTGTCTTTTTCTGTAACTTGTTTCATGTGAAACTATTTTTTAAAAATGGTTGTTTTATGGAATATATAGGTTAAAATGAATACATATTACGAAGAGGAGTAACCAAATTGAATACAAAAAATAAAAAAATAGCTATGGGAACTATTTTACTAACTTCTCTTATTGGAGTTATTAGTGTATCTATTTATTTCGCCTATTATGGTACCCCTTGGGGAAAACAAGCAGCAATTACGGAATCAAAAGAGTATATTACTAAATATTTCAATCTAGATGCAGAAGTCAAAAATACTTCTTACGATGCTAAAATGAATAGCTATGCAATCTCCTTTGAAACAAATAAAGACGGAGAGTTTACTATCGAATATAAAAGTCCTAATAACTTTAACATTTCTCCAGGAGTGCAAAAGTATTTAAGCACACACTCTAAATTTACAGAGTAGTAACGAAGCGTACATATACAAAAAAGAGTTGGTGTAACGCCAACTCTTTTTTACGTATTCTTATCATACAGTTATATCTTCCTTCTCTATATTTTTTATTCCGTAATATGCAATTGCAACTCCAATTGCTGCCAATGCTAGTTGAAGGGGAAGTAAAGTTGCTGTAGGAAACTCTGGGTTGGTATTCATTGCAATTGTGACAACGATAAGAGATGAAACAATTGTAGTTGGCACGGAACGTTTACGCATTCCGAAATATAATGGGATTAAACTCATCCCCGCAGTTGCAATGGCTAAAGGAACTAGTTTTATTCCTTCTTGCACCAATTGATCTACTGTGAATGAATTAGGAAGAATTGAAAAACAACTATCTATCCCAAAGAAAATTCCTACTACTAAAATATTAGATACAATAACTGTTATAAATGTTACTATCGCTGTAATAGCCAACTTACTAGCCATCATTTTCTTTCGGTTAATGGGATAAGAAAACATGAGTAGTATTGTTTTATTTTTATATTCGCCAATTATTAACCTTGCTATTAATACACTACCAAAAATAATAAATGTTGCTCTTACTACTGTACTAGCCATTAACAAAATCATCTGCGGATCTCTTATTTCTGGATCTCCCTCTATTTGTGCAACGAAACTAACAAAGATTAATAATGCCAGTATAATGATATTTGCAATAACTGCTCCCCTCACATACCATCCAAACTTAAACTTCTTCAATTCTAGTTTCATAAGACGTAGCATGGTAGTCCTCCTTCCTCCTAAGACTTAATCAATATAAATGACTCCTGTTTCACTTAAAATCTTCGCTTCATTTTTTGCATCACCAATCGTTCCTACTTTTATTTTTTCTGTATTTTTATCTTTCTTAAGTCCTTTTAAATCCACTATTACGTCAGCTGAATTACTTTTAGCCATAAGCTTCAATGATGCCGGGACACCTTTATACCGTACGCCAATATCCCCTGATTTTGTTTCTACAAATAATGATTTTCCTTCTGTCATATCTTTTAGTAATGCTTCCCCAGATGTTGAAGTGATGTTCATATTTTCGTTTTTTACATTTTTCACATAATTATCGCCAGTAGTAGAAGTTATATTTACTTCTTGCAATGAACTATCTTTTAATACTAAATCTCCACTTTCGGATGTAAATTCACCCTTCTCTGCCGATAATCCTGTAATCATTTCATCTCCAGATTTTCCCTTTGTCACAATACTTTTTACTACTATATCGCTTATTTTCACATCACCCGAATTATTATTTACTACAATTTTATCTATTTCTTTCTTCGGAATAGCTATAGATATACTATTTTTCTTCCTAAACGTAAAACCATTAAAAAATTTGTTCACCTTTTGTTTTTGCTTAATCACAATTTTATTTTCGTCATTTTCTATTTTGACGGGATCTATCTCTTTATCTACTTGTTCACCTTGAGCGAAAATTACTATTTTATTAGCGTCTGTACTTTTAAATTCAATATTCCAATTTTCATTGTCTACTTCTATTTCTTTTATATTATTTATATCAAAAGACTTTTCTTTTTTAAAATCTTTCCCCTGAAATACCTTAAAACCAAAAACCGCACTAGCAATTGTAATTACTAATATTGCAATTACTATTATTTTTTTCACCATTCATACCCCAGTTCGTTTTTGTTTTAGGCTTGCTTCACGCCACATCGATCTTGTCAATTTTATGGAACGATAGATAGCTAATGAAAATTCCTAATAAACAGAGCACGATTGGGATAGCTATAAAATCAAACATACTTACTTGATCGTTTCCAGCACCAACGTTACCACTAATCAGCATACCAATTATTACTGCCGAAGTAATCGTTGTCGGTGTCGATTTCTTTCTCATTCCAAAAAATAAAGGAATTAAACTTATACCAGATATCATAAATGCACTTATAATAGTAGCTGGAACGATAGCTATTATTTCGCCTATCGTAGCAGGTGTTTCAATCAGTCCCATCATTGGACTCACAAAATATACGAGCAAACTAATAATGAAAGTAGCGATAATTGTGCTCACAAAACAAAAACAGAAAACAATTGTTAATTTCGCACTCATTAACATTTTCCTTTGTAGAGGATACATAAATGATAGTTGTATCGTTTTGTTCTTATACTCATCAATTACTAAACGTGATAAAATGACCGAACTAAAAATAATGAATGTTATTCTAATAAAAATATTTACTAAAGCCATGTTCTGTTTGAAGTCAGAGAAGAGCACGTCCCCCTCAGCTTTCATTCCCCATGCCATAAGGCTTACTACAGCGAAAATTGCTATAATACAAATTGCTACACTTTTAAAGCAACTAGATAATTGATGTTTCTTCCATTCGAGCTTCATTAATTTAAACATATAAACCACGCCTCCATTCTTTATATACCTGTCTCTACGCTGCTAACATTCTAATTCCAGCAGTAACAAAGCTTAACATTCCTATCACTAGTAGAATTAACAACCATTTCCGCTCCGGTTTTCTATAATATAAAATCCCACTTATGAACATTACGATCAATCCACTTACCAGGTTCAGCCACAACCCATTAAGCATGAATACCCTCTCCATCCATTACATTTAAGAAATACTCTTCTAAGGAACTATGTTTCTTATTAATACTTTCAATTTCCACATCGTTCATAATAAGTGCTTTTGAAATGGCCTGCTGCGTCACCTTCAATTCATACACACGAATCATATTTCCACTCATTATTTTGTAATTTTTTATACCAAGTTTATCTTCTAAAATATAAGCTGCACGTTTCACATCTGGAACAGTAATTTCAATGTACTCTGTTTGTTTTCCGTTAATACTCTTCATTGAAACTTCTTTTATTAGTTTTCCATTTTGAATGACACCAATTGTATCCGCCATTAGTTCCATCTCACCTAAAATATGACTAGAAACTAATAATGTAATGCCATATTCTTTGCAGAGCATTTTAAATAAATCTCTTAATTCTTTAATACCAATTGGATCTAAACCGTTAATCGGTTCATCTAAAATGAGAAATTCTGGCTTTGTCACGATTGCCCTTGCAATACCAAGTCGTTGTTTCATTCCCAATGAAAAATCTTTTACTTTTTTATTATCTATCCCTTGCAGCTTCACTAAATGTAAAGCATGGTCAATTTCATTTTTGTCGTAATAGCCCATATATTCACAATGTAATTCTAAGTTTTCTTTCGCCGTTAATTTATCATAAAAGATTGGATATTCAATAATTGTCCCCATTCTTTTTAATACTTCATAAGATGTGTCTGTTAACTTCTCACCGAAAATTTCAATCTCACCGCTCGTCGGTTTTATTAAATTTGTAATCATTTTCATAATCGTTGTTTTACCAGCACCATTCGGTCCTAAGAAACCGTATATCTCTCCTTTTTTCACATGCATGTTAACGCTAGAAATAACTTCTTTCCCTTTAAACACTTTCGTTAACTGATTCGTTTTTAATATATAGGTCATGTCACTTTCCCCTTTCGCACTACTTTATATTTCTATAATAGACAACGGAAATCTCTTTTTTCTTACCCGTTTCTTACAAATTCCTTACGCTGCAAAAAAGCTTGTAGAATCTACTTCTCTACAAGCTAAAACTGCATCTTTTTTAATGCAACTGTAAAAATTGTTTTTTCATACGGCTTACTAGAAAGATGAATTTTTCCATCCATCGCTTCCACCAGTCTTTTCGTAATCGTTAACCCTAAACCGCTTCCTTGGTACAATCTATTTCTCGAATCTTCAAGTGTGTACATACGCTCAAACACTTTATCAATATGAGATTCATCAATTCCTTTTCCTTTATCCCATACATCTATATACACATTCGTTTCATCATCTCTTAACGTCATACCCAGTGTCTTTCCATCGTCTCCATATGTAATCGCATTTGATAGTAAATTATTCAATACCCTACCTAATACCTCTACATTTCCAAGTGCATATATATTTCTTTCTGGTATATCAATATGAACATGAAAACCTTTCGACGTCACTAAATCATAAAAAGATAAAATCTTCTCACGACAAACTTCATTCATATTCACTTTTGTCATTTCGATTGCTTTGTCACCAGATTCTAATTTTGCTAAGTCAAAAAACTTATGAATTAATTCCATTACTTCTAGTGTTTTCACATGCACCTTTTCAAGTAATATTTGCTGTTCTTCTTTATTCATTGTTTTATCCTTATTTAACATTTCTGTATATCCAAGAATAACTGTTAGTGGTGTCTTTAAATCATGTGAAATATTTGAAAGCATTTTTCTCATCGAAATTTCTACTTTCGCATGATCTGCATTTGTTTTCTGTTTTGCATCTAATAATTGATTAATTGCCACTAATAATTTTTGCAATTCTAGATCATCTGTCATAACGAGTAACTTCTCGCCTGTTTTTTCATTAACAATACTTTCTAATTTTTCATATGTGTATCTCAAATTTTTATTACTATTTTTCCTCATTTTATATTGTATATAAATGACACATAACAATATAAAAATAATACCTATTAACAAATTGACCATATTACAGCACTTCCAACTTATAACCGATACCCCATAACGTTTTAATGTATTCTGGATTAGATGGATCACTTTCGATTTTCTCACGCAATCTTCTCATATGAACATTAATAACGTTATCGTCACCGTAATACTCTTCGTTCCAAATTAGCGTATATATTTGTGCTTTTGTAAATACACGATTTTGATTTTTTACAAACAGTTTTAGAATCTCAAATTCTTTTAAAGTAAGTTTGAGAGGCTTCCCGTTTTTTTCCACAGTAAAATTAATTGGATCAATCGTTAAATCACCAATTTGAATCATCTTTTCTGTTGTTTCTGTAGCCGAATATTTCGTAGACCTCCGAATACCCGCTTTTACACGCGCGGCTAATTCAATCATAGAAAATGGCTTACAAATGTAATCATCTGCTCCAAGTCCTAATCCAACTGCTTTATCAACATCTGTATCTTTTGCTGACATCATTAAAACCGGCACGGCACTCTTCTCACGAATAATACGTACAACCTCTAATCCATCTAACTTCGGCATCATAATGTCGAGGATAATCAAATCAAATGAACCTTTTAAATATGTGTTCACGCCTTCTTCTCCATCAGACGCAATTGTAACTTGAAAACCTTCTTTCATTAAATATTTCTCCACCATCTCTTGAATTGAGATATCATCTTCAACTAATAAAATATGATGTGACATATATCTATCCCCTTTTTTACAAACATTAACATATCAATTGTATCGCAACGAATGAATGCTGGAAACAATTATATGAATTTTCAAACCAACTTCCCTTCCTTCCTTAACAATGATATGATGAAATTCACTACGATTGTTCATAATTAACTTTATATAAAGGAGACTTATCATGTCAGAAAACAAAAAAGTAAGCTTAGCTGATTTAATGCGTGAACAACTTGCTAAGAAAAAGCAAGGTAACGGTAATGGTCAAAATGCCAAAAACCAAAGCCAAGAAACAAAAAAATTACAAAACCAACAAACGAAGAAAACAAACAATCAACGTAGACGTACAGGTGTATAAATGAACGGACAAAAACGTTCTAATATCGCACCCGGCCTTGAAGTTGATATTGTATTAAAACAAGATCAACGTACCGGCAAATTAACACGTGGAATTGTAAAAGATATTTTAACGAATTCCCCTTCTCATCCGCATGGCATTAAAGTGCGATTGCAGGACGGGCAAGTCGGTAGAGTACAAAATATCGTTCAATAAGAAAAGGAGCTCAAGTAAACTCGAGCTCCTTTTCTTTATTACCCTTTAATTTTCTCAATGAAAACTACTTTTAAATAGTCTCCCTCTTTAAATTGATCAATTGTACGGAAATCTTCTGGTAAAGAATGTTCTTCTAATATTTTATACTTGCCATTCATTTCTTTAAATGCTGTATCAATAAAGCCTTTAAACTTTTTCATATCGAACGCACTACAATTTGTAGAAGCAACGATAATCCCGTTATTTTCTGTAATGGCAATTGTTTCTTTTAATAAGTTTTTATAATCTTTCGCTGCACTAAATGTATATTTTTTTGAGCGGGCAAAGCTTGGCGGGTCTAGTACGACCATATCAAATTTCATCTTTTTCTTAGCTGCATATTTGAAATATAGAAATACATCTTCTACAATAATATCTTGTGCCTCATAATCAATTTCATTTACACTAAACTGCTCAATCGTTTTACTTAAACTACGATTTGCAAGGTCGACACTCGTCGTTTTGCTCGCTCCGCCAAGCGCTGCAAATACAGAGAAAGCACCTGTATAAGAGAACATATTTAACACTGTTCTTCCCTTTGCATATTTATCACGAATTTGTTTTCGAACGTTACGTTGATCTAAAAATACGCCAACCATCGCTCCGTCATTTAAATAAACCGCAAAGTTCACACCATTCTCTTTTACGATAAGCGGGAATTCACCACGCGCTCCTGCTACGAAATCATCACCTTCAATGTACTTCCCTTTCGTATCAAAACGCTTCTTCTCATAAATACCTTTAAAATTTGCTACTTTTTGAAGAGCTGCTATAATCTCATCTCTGAAAGTATAAATCCCTTCACTATACCAACTTACTACATAATAGCCGTCATAATAATCGATGATTAATCCGCCAAGACCATCACCTTCGCCATTTAGGGCACGGAATGCTGTCGTATCACTTGATTTGTAAAATTGCTTTCGTTTATGTAAGGCAGATTTTATTTTACTTTCAAAGAAAGATTGATTAATTTGTTCACTCTCTTTTCTCGTTAAAATCCAGCCGTACCCTTTATTTTGTTTTCCATAATATCCTTTTCCGACAAATTGATTCTTCTCATCTACTACTTTAATGATTGTTCCTTCTTCCTGAACATCATTTAAATTTTGAATCGCATCTTTTAAAATAAGCGGATATCCACTTTTAATTTCTTTTATAAATTTCGGTTTTATTTTTACAGTTACTTCTGATCGCATATAATAACTTCCTTTCCATTTGCATGCTTTCTCTATAGGAAGCATTTAAAAAACGAGACTGAAAAAACAGCCTCGTTTCACTATACCATATTATTGCTTTGCTAGTACAACTCGCTCATTCTCTCGCTTAAGCGCCACATATTTACTACATTTTGAAATGGAAATCTTACTGTCCAAAATAATAAAAAACCTATTTATTTTACATTCACCATTGACAATGATAATGATTTTCATTATCATTTAATTTATATGAGTTCTCGAAAATAAAGGCAATATTTATAGGAGGAATACACATGATTATTGTTACAAATACAGCTAAAATTACAAAGAGAAATGGACATAAATTAATCGAACGTTTTAATAAAGTAGGTCAAGTCGAAACGATGCCAGGATTTTTAGGTTTAGAAGTTCTTTTAACGGAAAATACAGTTGATTATGATGAAGTAACAATTAGCACACGTTGGAATGCAAAAGAAGATTTCCAACGTTGGACGAAGAGCTCAGCATTTAAAGATGCTCACTCACATCAAGGCGGGATGCCAGATTATATTCTTGATAATAAAATCACTTACTACAATGTTGAAGTTGTACGTATGCCAATGGCTGCAGCACAGTAAACAGATCTCTTTTTTAAAGTATAGAATATGAGAAGCGTTACCTTTTCTCATATTCTATACTTTTTTATTTACTGTCTTTTTACTAGTTTCGCATGCACTACTAATCTTCCTGCTTCTGGATCAAGTGCATAGTCACATGTAGAAAGTGTTATAATTTCATCGTTTGCCGTCAATTTCGTATCTGTTTTGTAAAGTGATTTATCTTGAATTTGCTTTAAGAACGCTGTATACGCTGCATCGCTTTCAAAATCCGTTTCAATGTAATAAAAGTCCGTCGTTGTCGTATATACTGAAAACACTTCAACGTCGTATCCTTCAAATAATGTATCGTAATACAATTTACGATGGGACATGAAGAAATCTTCATTCAACATCTTTTTTAAACTTCCAAACATAGAACCGTCCTTCATACGATGACCATATAAAATAGTATTTCGGTTTTGGGATTTCACATCATTACGATAATCCATAAAAATACTTCCCGCTCTCATATCCTCGCCTTTGTAATTACGAAATAAATAGTAATCATTATCCTTCGCTTGAACGATTGGATAATTGATTTGTGTATCATCCATCGTAATCCATCCAACTATTTCTGGATTAATTTTTTGGAGAGCTTGAAACTGTTTACGTACTTCCCCATCTTCTGATTTTTCTTCCATTGGACTTCTCTTATAAATATGTTGCGCTTCAGCCATTACTTTACGATTTTCATAATAATCCATGAAAATCCCATCCAATTCATACATTGAATAGAAAAAGATTCCTAAAAATACAATTGTAAGTATTCGTTGAAAAAAAGAATTCTTTTTCCGTTCTTTCTTACTATTCAAATTATCACCTCAAAACGGATTATGCCCAGCCTTTAAATTCCCATTGGTACCATGTATAACCCTGTATCTTCGTCTTGTTTTACAACGACATCTACACCATATATTGCTTTAACCATTTCTTCTGTTATTACATCATTAGGATTACCTTTCGTAACAATTTCCCCATCTTTCATAACGATAATATGATCACTATAACGAATGGCTTGATTTATATCATGTAGTACCATCACAATCGTTAATCCATACACTTCATTTAACTCTTTCACTAACTCTAATATTTCTAGCTGATAATAAATATCTAAATATGTTGTCGGTTCATCTAAGAAAAGCATTGGTGTACTTTGAGCTAATGTCATCGCGATCCAAACTCGCTGTCTCTCTCCGCCCGATAAAGCATGAATTGGCTTTTCACGCTTACTTTGTAAATTCGTACATGTTAGTGCACGCTCAATTGCTTCTCTATCTTCATCAGTTTGCGAAGAAAAAACATTTTTATATGGCATACGTCCAAAGCTTATTAGTTTTTCCACTGTAATATCTGCTGGCGCCTCATTTTGTTGATGGACAACAGCTAACTTTCTAGCAAACTCTTTCGGTTTATACTCACTAATCGCTTTTCCATCAAGTATTACTTCCCCACTATTAGGAGCATGATTTCTAGACATAACACCAAGTAATGTTGATTTCCCGCAACCATTCGGACCAATGATTGTTGTAATTTTTCCAATTTCTATTTCACTACTAACAGACTTTAAACGATTTGTTACATTATCGTATGAAAAGGTTACATTTTTAATTTCCATGAACTTTATCACTCTTTCTAAGCAAGAATATTAATAATGGCCCACCAATGACCGCCATAATTGTTGCTGCTGGAATTTCATTAGGTGGCACAATTAACCTTCCAATCGTATCCGCCGTCAAAATTAATAACGCTCCTGCAAGTGCAGAAAATGGAATCAACACTTTATGATCTGAACCAACTAGTTGTCTCGAAATGTGCGGAACAAGTAATCCAACGAAAGCAATGACTCCTGCAATCGCTGTTGATACTGCCGCTAAAAGTACTGCAATGGCAGAAATAATAAGACGAACTCTCGTCACGTGCAAACCTAAGTTTTTCGCAGTCTTATCTTGTAGTGATAATAAGTTACACCAAGCCCCTACAAACAATGCAAGAATAAGACCAATTGTCCCATACGTAACCATTATTTCTACATCGCCCCACGTCTTCATCGTTATGTTAGAGGTCGTCGTTTGTTTAATACTCTTAATGAAATATCCACAAATCGTAATGAACGATTCATTTAATCCAGTGAACATTGCATTAATAGCTATACCAACTAAAATAATGCGAAGTGGACTTAGCCCTGACTTCCATGAAAAGGCATAAACGAGATAACAAGCAAACGCACCACCTAAAAAGGCGAATACTGGTGTCCAGAAAAAGAATTGCGGGAATAACGTAATAATAACAAGTGTCATAAAACTTGCTCCTGAAGATATACCAATCACTCCAGCATCAGCGAGTGGATTTTTCATAACAGCTTGAAAAAGCACACCTGAAACAGCAAGAGCCGCCCCAGTGAACAGCGCAATAATAATACGCGGGAAACGTAAATCTTTAATCACTACAACATCTTCATTTGCTCCTGTAAATATCCCTTGTACAAGCTCAACAATCCCTACTTCTAAACTCCCTTTCATCGCTGACAATGATGTCATAACAATAAGCAATGCAGTAACAATGAAGAAACTCCAAGTTTTTTTATTCATTCCACTCTTCCTTTATATTAAAATGCATCACGGATACATCATTTTTTTCAATTCATCTAATGCTTCAATAGCTGCTAAATTGCCTGTCGTTCCAAATAAACGCTCTTCTAAATCATAGACACGGTTATTTTTAACTGCAGCGAAGTGTTTCCAAATATCATTTGTTTTAAATTCTTTATCGAACATTTTTACGACTTCATCAGGCATACCATGTGCCGCTCTTAAAATAATGTCTGGATCAGCTTTCTTTAAATACTCTGTATTAGAAGATAAATACTCTACTTGTTCACCTTGTACAATATTTTTACCACCTAGTTGTTTTACTAAATCTCCAATATAGGAATGTTCTGTCGCTACTAAGTAACTTCCCGGCACACCTAATAAAATAAGTACTGTCGGTTCTTTCTTACCCTTTACTGCTTTTTGAATCTCTGCAACCTTGTTATCTAACTTAGTTACAACTGCTTCAGCCTGCTTTTCGCGTCCATATTTCTTACCTAAATTGCTAATTGAATTTTGCATATTTTTCAAACTCGTTAAATCTAAAAAGTTGGCTTTCATACCTACACCATCAAAAACCGGCTTTAATTCATATTCAAGTGTTGTCACAGATAACACTTCTGATGGCTTTAATGATTTTGTTTTTTCCATATCTGGACTCATTGGATTTCCAACTTCCGGTAAGCCTTTATATCTCTTTGGTAAATCTTTCGTACTTGTTGGTACACCAACTAAATCTACTTCTAACGCATCCATAATTTCAGTAACAGCGACTGTCGTTGCAACAATCCTCTCTTTACCCTCACTCTTTACCTGCTTCGTTGTTTCTTTTTTGGGTGACGAGCACCCAGCTATACTCACTAATAAAATGATAGCCATTAGTACACTTGCAATTTTCTTCACTCTCAATCACCACTCCTTTCCAAACAATATGAAACAAGTCTTGATGCGCCCGAAAACGCATCAAGACTCCAAAAATTACAATCTACCAGCTCTATATTTACGAACTAGTAAAGCAAGTGAACCTAGCAGTAACACCATGTATAAACCAAGTTGTGCTGTATCTGCAGTTTTTGAGTTTTTCTCTTTTTTCGCATCATTATTTGTAGCTTCGTTTTTCTTTTTACCATCTGCATTTCGGTTAAAATCAGGAGTTCCTACTGTTTTTACATTATCTACTTTTGGTATAGTTACTGGATTTTCCGGATCATTCTTCGGATCTTTTTTGGGATCCTCTTTAATCGTTCCTAACGCACCAATATTATTTGTATCAAATTGGATTTGTACATCGTAGAAATGATGGTAGTTCATTTCGTTAATATCTACTTTTACTTTTGCATTTAATTTTGCAAATAAATCACTTACTTCAAATTGCACTACTCTCGTATTTGCATTTTTATCTTCGCTCACTATTTTCGCATCAGCAAATAGACCATTGTTTTCTGTTTGGAATTTCGTAATCCACGCACTATTTTTCAGCGTCATCTCAATGTACTTTTTACCATCTTTAACGATTAATTTTGCTGGATGTACAGTATAGTCATGCATCTTTGAAAGTTCATTTGTTTTATCTTTTAACACTTTAAATGGAATATCATATTGACCATCCACTAATTTTTTTGGATTAACGATTACTTTCGGCTGATTATCTCCACCTTGGTTGTCTTTTCCGCCTTGATTGTTGTTCCCACCTTGGTTATTGTTTCCACCTTGGTTATTGTTTCCACCTTCGTTGTCTTTTCCATCTTGATTATTGTTTCCGCCTTCGTTACCTAAAACTTTGATACTATTTTGATCAAATACAAATTGAACATCGTAGAAATGGTGGTAATTCATCGCATCAATATCTACTTTTACTTTTGCATTTAATTTTTTCGATAAATCATCTACTTCTATTTCTACTACCTTTGTGTTTTTCTCTTTGTTCTCGCTTAACGCTTTCGCGTCAACGAAAGAACCATTTTTTTCATACTCAAACTTCGTAATCCACGCACTATTCGTTAATGTAAACGATACATACTTCTTACCATCTTTCACTTTTAACACACCTGGATTTTTTGTATATGTGTTCATCATTGAAATTTCTTCAGTCTTATCCTTTAATACTTTAAAACCGATACTGTATTCACCGTCTTTAAGAGCATTGGGATCAATTGTTTTGTTATCGTCATGGTTGTTGTTTCCACCTTGGTTATTGTTTCCGCCTTGGTTGTCGTTTCCGCCTTGGTTATTGTTTCCGCCTTGGTTGTCGTTTCCGCCTTGGTTATTGTTTCCGTCTTTGTTGTTTCCGCCTTGGTTATTGTTTCCGCCTTGGTTGTCGTTTCCGCCTTGGTTATTGTTTCCGCCTCGTTTCCGCCTTGGTTATCATTTCCGCCTTGGTTGTCTAACGGTTTCATGCTACCTTTATCAAATGCAAATTGAATGTCATAGAAATGGTGATAATTCATTGAATCGATATCTACTTTTACTTTTGCATTTAACTTTTTCGATAAATCGTCTACTGCTACTTCCACTACACGTGTATCAGCTTTTTTATCTTCACTTATTACATTTGCATCAACGAACGAACCATTTTTCTCAAATTCAAACTTTGTAATCCATGCACTATTCGTTAATGTGAATGATACATATTTTTTACCATTTTTCACTTTTAACACGCCTGGACTTTTTGTATATGTGTTCATCATTGAAATTTCGTCTGTTTGATCTTTTAACGCTTTAAAATTGATGCTGTATTCACCATCTTTAATTGTTTCAGCATCTGGCTTTTCTACTTCCGGTTTTTCTACTTCTGGTTGTTTCTCTTCATTTTTAATTTGTTCAAGTTTATCTTGTTCAAATAAAAGTTGTACATCATGCGTTTGTTTATAATTTCTTGATGCCATCTCAATAAATACTTTTGTATTTAGTTTTTTTGATAAATCAGCTACTTCGAACTCTACTACTCTTGTATCTTTTTCTTTATTTTCACTCACTACTTTTGCATCAACAAATGCACCATCTTTTTCCGTTTGGAAATTTTTAATTAATGAGCTACTTTTTAGTGTTACAAACGCTTTTTTCTTACCGTTTTCTACTTTTAATATTCCTGGATTTACCATATAAGTATTCATCTTAGATTCTTCATCTGTTTGATCTTTTAACACTTTAAATGGAATGCTGTACTCTCCATCTTTAATTGTGTTAGAATTTGATTGTTGATCTGGGTCAGGCTTTTGGTCGGGCTTCTGACTTGGATCCGGTTTTTCATTTGGATCTGGCTTATTAGCTGGGTCCTCTTTTTCATTTGGTTGTTCCACATGAATCGGTGTAATACTATTTTGATCAAATGCAATACGAACGTCGTACTCATGATGATAATTTAAAAAATCAATATCTACTTTTACTTTTGCATTTAATACCTTCTCTACATCTTCTACATCAAATTCTACTACTCTTGTATCTTTTTCTTTATCTTCACTAATTACATTTGTCGCAACTAGCTTACCTGCTTTTTCTGTTTCAAACTTCGTAATCCATGAACTATTCGTTAATGTAAAGGATACTTTCTTTTTCCCATCCTTCACTTTTAAAGTCCCTGGGCTTACTGAATATTGATTCATCATCGATTCTTCATCTGATGTATCTTTTAAAACTTTGAAGCCAATTGAATATTCACCGTCAGCCAACTTGGTAGCTGCTTGAACTGCAAGTGGTTGTAATGTTGATACGAATGTAAATATCATTAAAAACATAGCAACAATAATTTTTGTATACCTGTTCAATGGAACGACTCTCCCTTTTGAAAATTATTTAATACTGTTCCCATCAAATACAAAGCGAATATCATATGAAGCATTATAATTAATAATTGGAATATTAATTTTCACCTTGCCATTTAGTTTTTTTGACAAGTCAGCAACTTCAAATTCTACAACTCTAGTATTATCTTTTTTGTTTTCACTTAACACGGTTGTTTCTACAAATTGACCATCTTTTTCTACTTGGAAACTTTTAATAGAAGTACTATCTTTCACTTTAAATGAAACATATTGTTTTCCATTTTTAACTGTTAATGTTGCTGGGCTTTCAAAATAACTATTCATTCTAGACGATTCATCTTTATCGCCTTTCCATACAGTAAAAGCAATATTATATTTTCCATCAGCTAGTTTTGTAGCAGCCTTTGCATCTTGTAAACCTAGTGTTGCGATAAACGTAAATAAAACAGCAAATACAGCAATAATCATTTTAAATTGTTTAAACATATATTCATCACCCTTCAAAAGATTTATTTACTCAACTTCACTTTACGAATTAAGAAAGCACCTGAAATAAGAATTAACGCTGCAAACAATCCAATACGTGCTTCATCGCCTGTTTTTGGGTTATCTGTTTTTTCAGCTTTTCCATTTTCATTTTTTGTTTCTTTGTTCACTTCTTTAGCTGTTTCCTTACTCTCTACTTTTGTTTTCTCTTCTTTTACTTGTGTATCTGTTTTCGCTTGATCATTATTTTTTGTTGTAGCAGCTACGCCGTTATCGCCACCTACAGCTTTTACATTTGCATCAAAAGCAAAACGAATTGTGTAGTGGTGGTCATAGTTTGCATTCGGTACAACAACATGAATTTTTACAGCTGCCGGTTTGGATAAATCATCTACTTTAAACTCTACTGTTCTTTTATCTGCCGATTCATCTTTACTAACAACTTTCGCATCAACAAAATTCCCGTTCTCTGGTGCTTTAAATTCTGTAATCCAAGCACTATGATTCATCGGAACTTGTACTCTCATCTCACCGTTTTTCACTATTAATTTTGCCGGCTTTTCAAAATAGTCATTTGCCATTGAAGCTGAATCATTTTCCGCTTTTTGAATTACGTAATTAATATCGTAAGTACCATCAGCTAGTTTTGCTGAAGCATTCCCGTATGGCATTACAAGAAAAGCTAGCATACATACGAACGTTATAATAAAAGCGGGTAATACAGAAACCTTTTTCATTTTTCTTGTTTCCTCCTTGGTTATCTTTCATTTCACTTTTCCTGAAAATGATAATTATTCTCAATTTATAAGAAAAAAATAATCTCTTCTACCCATTATTTAATTAGCACTCTTTTATGTAACATAAGTATTATTGATTATCATTCTCATTTAATATTAAAAATAATATCTCACCCTATTCCTTATACAAAGGCATAGAAACTGAGAAAAAATTATAAAACGCATTTATTGATTATCATTCTCAATGCAAATCAAAAAAAATAAACTATCTCTTCACCTCTTTCACCTCTTTCACCTCTTTCACCTCTTCCCATAACAACACTATAGTTATAGAAACCCCTTTTCCCTCACTTCCCTTCCAATATTTCCACAACTAAATCAATCTTAGCCTACTCATAATTTTTTTGTCAACTATATTACGTATAAAATTTTTAATATCTAATTTTCCCTATATACGGCTTTTTCTACAAAAAAAGAGGCTTTCTATGAAAGGAAGCCTCTTTTCTCTATTTTTCTACAACAATTTCATGTTTTTGAAACTTAGAAATTATATAACCAAATCCTATACCGATCATACCTGGAACTAACCAGCCAATCCCTACACTATATAATGGGATCTTATCTAAAATAGGCGCTAATGCTGCAATTTGAAGATTCGCATTGTGTAATCCATCAAAGAAGCTTATTGCAAATGCTCCTACAATACCGCCCACGTACATCGCTAATGGAAGACGAACGTAGTTTTCAACGAGTGATAATACGATAAGAACGATTCCAATTGGATAAATTGCGATTAAAATTGGTAATGCTAATGCATTTAACTGAGTTAAGCCAAGATTTGCTACCATAAATGCTAATACACAGAAAATGAAAACGACTTTTTGATAAGAAAGCTTTGGTAATAAAGAAGAAAAATAATCACCACAAGCTGCAACAATACCTACAGAAGTTGTTAAACATGCTGCTGTAATTGCGATTCCTAATAATAAAGTTCCGTAACTACCAAATAAATGATTTACAACGTTTGTTAAAATAATTCCTCCGTTTGCTCCCATTCCAAGAGACACACTAGAAGCTCCAAGGTAAGCAAGAGCCAAGTAAACTAGTAGTAAACCAAGCGCTGCAATAAATCCTGCAAAGATTGTTACTTTTGCAATGCTATTTTTATTTGTAATGCCTTTTTCTTTTAAAGCATGAATAACAACATTTCCGAATACTAGTGCTGCAAGTCCATCTAAAGTTAAATATCCGTCAATAAAACCTTTAAAAAGAGGAGCACTATATGCTTCTGTCGGTGCACCAAATTCTCCGATTGGTGTAATAAGTGCTTTACCTACGATAATTGCAATAACAGCTAACAAAATTGGAGTTAACACTTTACCGATGCGTCCCACTAATTTTGATGGATTTAAAGCTAAATAGAAAGTTACGGCAAAGAAAATAAATGTAAAGATAACAAGTGGATACGATTGACCAGCTATGTCACTTGGTAAAAACGGTGCAACACTCATTTCATAAGCAACTGTTCCTGTACGCGGAACACTTACGAACACACCTAAACATAAATAAATTGCAGTGATAAAAACAAGTGCGAATATAGGATGTACACGTCCCGCTAGCTCGTTAATATCTCCCTTTAAGGCTATAACAATTACACCTAATAAAGGCAATCCAACTCCTGTTACGATAAAACCAAACAAGGCGATCCATACATCAGTTCCGGCACCTTGCCCTAACGCTGGTGGAAAAATCATATTACCTGCGCCAAAAAATAGTGCAAATAACATTAAACTTATTGCAAACATCTCAGAAAACTTTAAAGATGATTTCATTTCTACTGACCTCCTAAATAATAATTGTTAATTAACAAAATATTCTGAATTAAAATCCATCACATATCCTCTTTCAAGCATACTTCCCCGTAAAAGAACGCAAAAAACACCCGTCCCTAACAAAGGGACGAGTGTTGAAATCGTGGTTCCACCCTTATTCTAATAAAATGCATTTATAACGAAATAAGCTCATTTTATAGCTCGTGTAAATTGATAACGGTTTTATCCGCCAAGAATTACAATGCATCGTGCAGTTCACTCTTGAAGTTTAGAGGTGGTAAGTTTGTCTTTCCGTATTAGGAAGCTCACAGCCTAAGGCTTCCCTCTCTGAGAATCGTAAAAAACAACTCATGTCCTCATCATTACTTTTATAAAATATCTTGTCGAAACTTGTTGTTTTTTTATTATATGGGCTATTTTTTAAAAAATCAATAGTTTTATTTTTTCTGACAAAAAAATATAGGGAGAAAATTTTTCCTCCCTATAACTGTCCTATTAATAATTCTAATTCTTCAGCTGTAATGTCTCGCCACTTTCCTACTTCAAGATCATTCAGCTCTATATTCATAATGCGTTCTCGCTTTAACTTTGTTACAGTAAACCCGAAAGCTCGGCTCATTCTACGAATCTGTCTGTTCATCCCTTGCGTTAAAACGATGCGAAATGTAGACTGATCAACCCTCGTCACTTTACATGGCTTCGTCATCCCATCTTTAATCTGTACACCGCTGGACATCTCATCAACAAACCAATCTGTAAAAGGCTTATCGACTGTGACAACATATTCTTTCTCGTGCTCATGATCTCCGTGTAAAATTTGATTCGCAATCGCGCCATCATTCGTTAATAAAATAAGTCCTTCTGATGCTTTATCTAATCGTCCAACTGGAAAGATTCTCTCTGGATAATTGATATAGTCAATAATATTATCTTCAATATGATCAGCTGCTGTACAAGTAATGCCGACTGGCTTATGAAAGGCGATATACACCTTTTCTTTCGCTTCTTTTGCAATAACCTGTCCATCAATCGTTACAACATCACCATCGCCCACGAGTGCACCGTGCGTACATATTTCACCGTTAATCGACACGCGTCCAGCTTTAATAAGGCGATCTGTTTCGCGTCTTGAGCAGGACTTTGCTTCGCTTATGTATTGGTTGATTTTCATGTTTTATTCCTTTTCATATAGATTAAAAGCGTCAATCTATGGCAATATCATTCTGCCACGATTGACGCTCGTTTACTTCGCAAAAACAACTAAATAAATAACCCCTATCACCAAAAATATTCCGCAACAAGCTAACAATACTTTTGCAAGTTTGTCCATAAACATATAATGGTTTCCCCTTTGTTTCGTTGTTTTCTATTTTAATTCGACAACTGTTACGCCTAGGCCTCCCTCGCCCATGTCACCGTAACGGAATGTTTTCACACCGCGGTGCTTCTTCAAGTAATCTTGTACACCTTGGCGAAGCGCTCCTGTTCCTTTACCGTGAATGATTGAAACGCGTGGATAGCTTGCAAGCTGAGCATCGTCTAAATATTTCTCGACGCGCGCCATTGCATTTTCAAAACGTTCACCACGAAGATCGAGTTCTAATGAAACGTGATAATCTCTACCTTTTACTGTTGCAACTGCTTTTTTCTCTGTTTGTTTCGGTGTGTTAATGTATTCCATGTTAGACTCTTTTACTTTCATCTTCAGAATACCGATTTGTACGCTCCACTCCGTATCGCTTACTTTTTCAAGTAATTGACCTTTTTGACCGAACGTTAATACTTTTACCTCATCACCTGCGCGTAACTGTTGTTTCGGCGCAGTGTTTTTCACGTTTACTTTTTGTTTCTTCACAAGCTCTGGTGCTGCGCCTTCTAGACGGCTCTTCGCTTCAATTAGCTCATGATCTTTTACATTTACAAGCTGTGCTTTACGCAATTGACGAAGCTCTTGAATAATGCCTTCTGCCTCTTTCTTTGCAGCTTCGACTTTTTCTTCCCCTTCTTTTTGCGCTTTTAATAATCGTTCATCGCGATCTTCGTTAAATTCAACAATTTGACGTTGTAATTCGCGATGAAGTTTTTCAGATTGTTTGCGAAGCGCTTCTGCTTCGTTCCAGTCACGCTCTGCGTTCTTTTGACTTTCTTCTAACTTCGCGATCATATTTTCAATTTTGTTTGTATCTGTACTAATGTGATTACGTGCTTGCTCAATCACGCGATCAGATAATCCAAGGCGTTTCGAAATTTCAAAGGCATTACTACGTCCTGGTACACCGATTAATAATTTATACGTTGGACTTAACGTGTTCACGTCAAACTCAACGCTCGCATTAATCACTTGCTCACGGTTATATCCGTATGCCTTTAATTCTGGATAATGCGTCGTTGCCACAACGCGAGCACCACGATTACATACTTCATCTAAAATTGAAATTGCAAGTGCAGCCCCTTCTTGCGGGTCTGTTCCAGCACCTAATTCATCGAATAAAACTAAGCTTTCAAAATCAGCTTTTTCTAAAATATCAACAATGTTCACCATATGTGAGGAGAACGTACTTAAACTTTGTTCAATCGATTGCTCATCACCGATATCAGCAAAGATATTTTTGAATACACAAATCTCTGACTCATCCATTACTGGGATGTGAAGACCCGATTGCGCCATTAATACACAAATACCAACTGTTTTCAGCGTAACTGTTTTACCACCTGTATTCGGTCCTGTAATAACAATTGTCGTGAAATCTTTACCTAACATAATATTATTTGGCACGATAATTTCTGGATCAATAAGCGGGTGACGCGCTTGTCTTAAATCCATGTAACGCTCGTTATTTACGATTGGTTTCGTTGCTTTAATACGTTTCGCATAAAAAGCTTTCGCAAAAATGAAATCAAGATTGGCAACTACTTCTACGTTTGATAAAACGATATCAGCTTCCACTGCCACTTCTTCTGTTAACATCAATAAGATGCGTTCGATTTCTTGTTTTTCTTTCACACGTGCTTCTTGAAGTGCGTTATTTAATTCTACAATGACTTGCGGTTCAATAAATAACGTTTGTCCAGAAGCCGATTGATCATGGACAATACCGCCATATACGCCGCGGTATTCTTGTTTTACCGGGATTACGTAACGTTCGTTACGAATCGTTACAATCGAGTCAGACAGCATCTTTTGCGCGTTTGAAGAACGCGTCATGTTTTCTAACTTTTCACGAATACGGCTTTCCGCAGTACGAATTTGAGTACGAATACCACGCAGTTTATCACTTGCGCTATCGACTACTTCACCGCCATCACCGATGCAATTTGTAATTTTCTTTTCTAAATCATATAAAGATACAATTTGAGCGACATGAGTTTCTAAAATTGGAAGCTCGACACCATTATCAACCATATCTTCAATGAAACGTTTCATATTTCGACTACCGTACATCGTATTCGCAATATCAAGTAGTTCATTTGGGCTTAGCATACTTCCGATCTTTGCACGCTTCACATTTGAGCGAATATCCGTAATACCACCTAATGGTGCACTACCTTTTAAACGAATGACTTTCGCTGCTTCATCCGTTGTATCTTGCATCTCTACAATTTCTTCAAAATCAGTGCTCGGCACTAAATGCTTCACTTTATCACGACCAAGTGATGAGGCTGTATGTTCAAGTAATTGTTCTTTTACTTTATTGTATTCTAATACACGCAACGTTCTTTCTAACATGTTGCAGGTCCCCCTTGTGTTACTTATTACGTTTAATATAGTCTAATAAACGTTCAATATCCCATGTGTTAATCACGGTATCTTTTTGAATCCAACCTTTACGTGCTGCCGCTACACCTGTTTCCATATCTTCTAACATTTCAAGTGTATGAGCATCCGTATTAATCGCTACTTTTACACCAGCATCTTGTGCTTGTTTTAATAGTTTCGCGCTTAAATCTAGACGGTTCGGATTCGCATTTAATTCTAATACTGTATTTGTTTCTTTTGCGAGCTCAATTAATAAATCTGTATCTACATCATAGCCCTCACGGCGTCCAAGAAGACGTCCTGTCGGATGAGCAATCATTGTGACATGCTCATTCTCTAGCGCAGCACGAAGACGTTTCATAATCGTTTCACGATCTTGTGAGAAGCTAGAGTGAATCGCGCCAATGACATAATCTAACTCCGCTAATACTTCATCATCAAAATCAAGCGAGGCATCTGGTAAAATGTCCATTTCAATTCCGCGTAAAATTGTAATGTCCGGATACTTTTCGTTCATACGTTCAATTTCTTTCGCTTGTTCACGAAGGCGCTCTTTCGTTAAACCGTTCGCTACTTTTAAGTATTGTGAGTGGTCGGTAATTGCCATAAATTTATAACCACGAGCACGACATGCCTGAACCATTTCCTCAATTGAAAAGGCACCGTCACTCCATGTTGTATGCATATGTAAATCACCTTGTATATCAGAGAACTGAATTAAGTTTGGGTACTCTTTAATTAATTCAATCTCCTTTCCATCTTCACGCACTTCTGGCGGGATAAATGGAAGACCGAAATGAGCAAAGAATTCTTCTTCAGTCTCAAATGTTTTCACTTCACCTGTCTCTAAGTTTTCCACACCGTACTCACTAATTTTCTCGCCTTTATCTTTTGCGATTTGACGCATTTTTACGTTATGGTCTTTTGATCCTGTGAAATGGTGAAGCGTTGTAATAAACTCTTCTGGTTTTACTAAGCGGAAATCAATTGAAATATCATATTCATATTGAAGACGAACAGAAACTTTCGTATCACCGCTCGCGATTACTTCAATCATATTATCGAACTGTAATAAATGCTCACGTACTGCTGCTGGCTCTGTCGTTGCAATAATGAAGTCTAAATCCTTCACTGTCTCACGAACTCGGCGCAAGCTACCAGCGCGAGAGAAACGAATTACTTCAGCAATATTCGACAATTTCTCCTCTATTTCCCCGGCAATAGGCAATACCATCGCGATTGGTAAACGCTCTGGACGAGACCCTACTTGATCGATTGCTTCTAATATTTTCTCTTCTGTTTTTTTACCGAAACCAGCTAAAGCTTGTACTTTATTTTCCTCACAAACAGCTTTTAGAGATTCCATATCAACAACACCAAGTTCTTTATATAACTTGGCTACCTTCTTACCACCAAGACCTGGTAGTTTTAATAGCGGTAATAAACTACTCGGTACTTCTGTTTCGAGCTCTTGTAATACTTCAGATGTTCCCGATTCTATATATTCTTGAATAACTGCTGCCGTTCCTTTTCCGATGCCTGGAATCTTTGTAAAATCTTCAATTTCAGAAAGACTACGATCATCACTTTCTAACGCTGCTGCTGCTTTACGAAATGCAGATATTTTAAATGGATTCGCACCCTTCAATTCCATAAAAAGCCCAATTGTTTCTAGTAATTTGATAACTTGTTTTTTATTTACTTTCATCACTGCCCCGCCTTTCTTTCATAGAAAAAAACTTCCCTTTCCGAAAAAAGAGAAGTTATACTTTGCTACCTGTCTGCCATAGCTCCTTCACCTTTTCAGAAAGAATCGGTGTATCGTCTACAATTATGTTGCTAATTGATGATTTTTGTAATGGTGTTTGTACTTGTTCAATCGGAAGAATATTTCCAACGATAATTAAGACAAACAAAATAATGTATACTTCTAAAAATCCGAGGATCGCCCCCGCAAACGCATTTACTTGCTTTAAAACCGGTATTTCTGCAAACATATTTAACAAATTACCAAGCAATGAAAGTGCGATTTTTGTAATAATAAATAATACGATAAACGCAATCGCTTGATAAAATACAGTTTCAATATTATTTGCATCAATCCATTCTGGAACAGATACGTTTTTATCAAATGGATACGGAATAAATTTCGCAAGTGCTGGCGCTAAATCTTTACAGTACCAGTATGCAACAAGGTATGCGATAATAAAGCTTGTTAGCTTTACAAGCTGCAGAATAAACCCTCTGCGTAAGCCAAGGAAAAATCCCATAACAAGCAGTAAAATGATAATAATATCAATCATGTTATTCCATTCCTTTTTTTGTCATACTTTCTTTCAATTTTTCATGTTCTTCTTTTAATTTTATGTAATCGTGTATGACGTTTACCGCCGTCAATACCGCTAGTCTACTCGTATCAAGCGAAGGATTCTTGGCATTGAGTTCGCGCATTTTATCATCCACAATCGCTGCTACCATGCGGATATGACTTGTACTTTCATCGCCAACAACTGAATACTGTTGGCCATATATTTCTACATTAATTCGACTTTTATTTCCCTTTTGTTGTGACAACTCACCGGCCTCCAATCACGTACAGAATCCTAAAGTTTATAATACCATGAACCATCATAATATGGAAACAGAAAGAACAATCCGATATGATAAAAATAACAATATAAAAAAAGGAGCGACCATATTGTCAAATTCTATCGTAATACAAACAAGTTCTACAGTAATTGAAGACATGAAACAACAATATAAACAAGCGCTAAGCCCGAAAATTCCGCAAGGCGGTATCTTTATGGCAAAGGTGCCATCTTGCACAATTACAGCATATAAATCTGGAAAAGTAATGTTCCAAGGTGGCCGTGCCGAAGCAGAAGCTTCTCGTTGGCAAACTGTCTCTCAAACACCAAAAACAGCTGTAAAAAAATCTGTCGATTCACACCGTTATGCACCTCCTGCTTCGATCGGTACAATGTCTATCGTAGGGTCTGATGAAGTTGGTACTGGTGATTACTTCGGACCGATGACAGTCGTTGCTGTATATGTGGATGCGAAGCAAATTCCACTTTTAAAAGAACTTGGTGTAAAAGACTCTAAAAACTTAAATGATGATCAAATTACTGCGATTGCCAAACAACTTCTACACGTTGTTCCTTATAGCTCTCTTGTCCTTCATAACGAAAAATATAACGAGCTGTTTGATAAAGGAAATAATCAAGGTAAGCTAAAAGCTCTACTACACAATAAAGCAATTACAAACTTATTAGCAAAAATGGCACCTACAAAACCTGAAGGCGTCTTAATCGATCAATTCACACAACCTGATACATACTACAAATATTTAGCAAAACAAAAACAGGTACAGCGTGAAAATGTTTATTTCGCGACAAAAGGCGAAAGCGTCCATTTAGCAGTAGCCGCTGCTTCTATTTTAGCTCGTTACTCATTCGTAAAACAGTTTGATGAACTAAGTAAAAAAGCTGGCATGCCACTTCCAAAAGGTGCCGGTAAACAAGTTGATATTGCAGCTGCTAAATTAATTCAAAAGCTCGGTAAAGAAAGATTACCTGAGTTTGTGAAACTGCATTTTGCTAATACAGAGAAGGCGTTTCGCTTATTAAAATAGTATCGACAAAAACAGGAGCCTACAAACTCCTGTTTTTTGTTTCACCCTACTATTGTCCTTGTAATTTTGTTACAATATAAATATACAGATTATTCAAATTAAGGAAGGGGATTCCCATTGCTACTTCTACAAATGATTCTAAATATTTTACTGGGTGATCCACATGAAAGACAGTTCGAAATTAGGGAAAACATTCAGCTACTAAGTGAACAACCAGCGTTCAACGACTTAATAGAGCGCTATGGTCGATCTTTCTTATTAAACTTTCGGATCCGGAGATTTATCGGGAAATACGATGCCCGCTTGTTAATACATAATCCAGCAAAACTACAACACTTCTGTGAGGAACTTGAGTTTATGATTAGAAAAAGGAGGTTTTTCATATGAACGCTATAAAAGTTAAAAAGATATTATATGTTTTCGTACACCTCGTAGGTCCACTTTCTTACCTCACTATTTCTACCATTTGGGGAGCTTTTTTCACTACTAAATCTACATTTGAAAATATATCTGATAATCTCGGCGTTATGGCCATCTATTACGTGTTCATAAGTTTACTGTGGGTTTTCTATTTAGATCGATTAGACAAAGATGTAGATAAAATGAAACTTTAATCAGTAGGGGTTTTGTTCATCCCCCACTGATTATTAGTTGAACCAATCGGGCTTTTACGGGCAGTTGATCCCCCACCTAACTTCTTCACTTTCGCTGAATTTTGAGGTGGGGGTCTTACTGCCCGTTAATGCGGGATAAAATTACAAAAGAAATTAACGATAAGAAGATGTAATACATAAAAAAGGAGAGTCGCCAAGACTCTCCTTTTTTATGTTAGCTTCGTTTCTGCTTCTTATTTGATGAAGGTACTTTATGAGAACCCGTTTCATGCGTAGTTGTTCCTTGTCCTTCCACCTCTGGAGAACCTAGGACTGATCTAGAATGATCTGTTTTCACTTTTTTACTCATTGCACTCACCCCCAAGATTACTTTTTACTTAAGGGTAAAAAACTATTCAACATAGCCATATGAACAAACACTCATTTACTCTCGTATCTGTTTTTCACTAATGTCCCATAGACGTTTTGCGGCATCTTTATCCAAGGCAGCTTCAGACGTTTTTCCGTTTTGCTTATCGGCATAGTAACAGCCACTATGATTAGTAACTCCAGTTGATTCCGCTAGCCATATTAAAGTTTCAGCACCTTCCTCGGGCGTACGCGAGAAAGGTTTCATTGCTGCCATCGTTAAGCGAGCAACTAGACCATTATCTTGGTTGAAATTCGTAGCCACTAGCCCTGGGTCGAAGCTGTATGCACTAACACCCGTCCCCTCCAGCTGCCTTGCCAATTCAGTGGTAAATAAAATATTTGCTAATTTTGATTGAGCATAACGCATGGTAGGACCGCCCATGAACTTCTTAACACCACGATAAAGTTGTTCTGCATCTAAATCATCGAAATCAATTCCCTTTTTAGCCATTTTGTGACCGTGAGATGCGGTGGTGATCACACGAGCAGGAGCACTTTCCTTTAAACGCCCCAACAGTAAATTAGTAAGTAGGAATGGACCTAAATGGTTTACCGCCCAAGTCATCTCCAAACCGTCCTCCGTAAGTTGCCTTGTTTGAAATAAAGCTCCAGCATTATTCACTAATATATCAATTCTCGGACACCTTTCTAAAATCTCAGTAGCTACCTGGCGTATAGATTGTTGGGAAGCCATATCAGCGAAAAATATATCTACCACTGCATTCCCATTCGTTAGATTTTCAATTTGAGTCATCACATCATTCGCTTTCACTTCATTACGAGCAATGATTCCTAGCTTGGCACCACGTTCTGCAAATACTTTAGCTGCCGCTAATCCAATACCACTTGTTGCACCAGTGATTACTATATACTTGTCACGCAAATTCCACTTTGTATGACTTGGAATGTCCCCCATTGTATCAAAACCCCTTCCCCATAAATGTCGCATTCATTTTACTTATATATGAAGTGAGAAGGAAACTTTGAACAACATCTTTCCCAATCGTAAAATACTTTATAAAATTCGAGTTCTAATTACACCCTTTTCCAATAAAAAAAACGAGAGCAATCGCTCTCGCTTTTTTTATTTTAGAATTCAGAAGAACCTGGTGTTCTTGGGAATGGAATTACGTCACGGATGTTAGCCATGCCAGTGATGTACATTAGGAAGCGCTCGAAACCTAGACCGAATCCAGCGTGTTTTGTACCGCCGTATTTTCTAAGTTCTAAGTACCACCAGTAGTCCTCTTCGTTCATACCTAGTTCTTTAATTCTGTCTACTAAAACGTCCATTCTTTCTTCACGTTGACTTCCGCCGATTAATTCGCCGATGCCAGGAACTAGAAGGTCAGTAGCAGCTACTGTTTTACCGTCTTCATTTAAGCGCATGTAGAATGCTTTAATGTCTTTCGGATAGTCAGTTACGAATACAGGGCGTTTGAAGATTTCTTCTGATAAGTATCTTTCGTGCTCTGTTTGTAAGTCAATTCCCCATTCTACTGGGTATTTGAAGTCAGCACCTGATTCTTGAAGTACTTTAATTGCTTCTGTATAAGTAATGCGACCGAAGTCAGAGTTGATTACGTTGTTCATGCGCTCTAGAACTGTTTTATCAACGAAGCTGTTGAAGAATTCCATTTCTTCTGGTGCATGCTCTAATACGTATTTCATTGCATATTTCAGCATATCTTCTGTAAGGTTCATTACGTCACCTAGTTCAGCGAATGCAATCTCAGGCTCAACCATCCAGAACTCAGCAGCGTGGCGAGTTGTGTTTGAGTTTTCTGCACGGAATGTAGGTCCAAATGTGTAAACATCACGGAATGCTAATGCGTAAGCTTCAGCGTTCAGCTGTCCACTTACTGTTAAGTTTGTTTCTTTGCCGAAGAAGTCTTTTGATTCATCAACTTGTCCATCTTCGCCTTTTGGAACGTTGTTTAAATCTTGCGTTGTTACGCGGAACATTTCGCCAGCACCTTCTGTATCACTACCAGTGATTATAGGTGTGTGAACATGTACGAATCCACGCTCTTGGAAGAACTGGTGAATCGCAAATGCTGCGATAGAACGTACGCGGAACGTTGCAGAGAATGCGTTTGTTCTTGGACGTAAGTGAGCGATTGTACGTAAGTATTCAAACGTATGACGCTTCTTTTGAAGTGGGTAATCAGAATCTGATAAGCCCTCGATATCAATTTTTTCTGCTTTAATTTCAAATGGTTGCTTCGCTCCAGGCGTTGCAATTACTTTACCTTCTACTTTCACTGAAGAGCTAAGTGGAAGTTTTGCAATTTCTTTGAAGTTCTCTAATTCTGTATCGAAAACGATTTGAACGCTTTTAAAGAAGCTACCGTCGTTTAATTCGATGAAACCAAATGCTTTTGAATCACGTAAATTACGAATCCACCCTGATACTTGTACTGTTTGACCTGCGTATTTATCTGTATCTCTATACAGACTTTTTACTAATGTGTTTTCCATAGTGAAATTCTCCTTTGCTGATATATTTAAATACAAAAAAACCTTTCATCCATAAAGGGACGAAAGGTTAAACTTCGCGGTACCACCCAATTTGTCATAAAGACCAACTTTAACTCGTATGTAATACATACTTCCCGGTTTGTAACAGGCCGGATTCCCGTCTAAGTCTACTCTTGAATACGAGATTCAATTTCGGTTAGCAACTCCAAGGTGTTCTTCACATATACCGCCTCATCAGGCTCTCACCGTCCCTGATTCGCTTTGGATTATAGTATATACTACTTTTCCTTATCATCGTCTTTCATTTTGTTAAACTAAAATTAATGTACTACATTCGAGAGAAAGATGCAAGATGTCGGAAAATATATCGCCGATTTTTACAATATATCGATGGTTCGACAATCGTTCCATAAAAAAATTGCCGGAATAGATCCGGCAATTTCTTATTACTTACGTAACTCCGCACCAAATTTCTCTTCTACCGCTGTTAACACGCGGTTATGTGCTTCTGTTACTTCTTCGTCTGTTAACGTACGTTCTGCATCGAAGTAGTTCATAGAGAATGCAAGTGATTTCTTGCCTTCTTCCATTTTTTCACCTTCGTATAAGTCAAATAGTGTTACGTCTTTCAGAAGTTCTCCACCAGCTTCAGCAATAACTTGCTTCATTTCGCCAGCTTTTGTTTCTTTTGTTACGACAACAGCCATATCACGTGTCATAGATGGGAAACGTGGAATCGCTGAGTAGTAAGTTTCTTCTGCGTCTGCACCGAATACTTTTACAAGAGATAGTTCGAATACGAATGTATTTTTCACATCTAATTGTTTTTCTGCTTCTGGGTGCAATTGACCGATGAAACCAATTACTTCGCCATCTAATACGATGTCAGCTGTACGACCTGGGTGCATACCTTCACGTTTTGCTGGTGCATATGTGATTTGGTTTGCAACGCCAAGTACGTCGAATAGTCCTTCTAGTACACCTTTCACAACGAAGAAGTCTACTACTTTTTTCTCACCTTGCCATGCATGGTGAAGAGCAAGACCTGTCATAACACCTGCAAGATGTTGTTCTTCTTTAGGAAGTTCTCCTGCTTCTGTCGGTAAGAAGATAGAACCTACTTCGTATAAAGCAACGCTGTCGTTTTTACGTGCAACGTTGTATGAAACTGCTTCTAGCAATTGTGGCACTAAGCTTAAACGAAGTTGGCTGCGCTCTTCGCTCATTGGAAGTGCAAGATTTACAGGCGCCTTTTCGTTCGGCTCAACCATATATTGTTTCGCTTTATCAGCGCTTGTTAATGAATACGTGATTGCTTCATATAAACCAGCACCTTCTAAGAAGCGACGTACTTTACGACGTTTCGTTTGTGCTGCTGTTAATTTACCACGAGTCATCGTTCCAGAAGGTAATGTAACTGGAATGTGGTCATAACCGTATAGACGGCCCACTTCTTCTACTAAGTCTTCTGAAATTGTAATATCAGGACGACGTGCTGGTACATTCACGTGGAATGTTCCTTCTACTTCTGTGAATGGGAATTTCAAGTTTGTGAACATTGTACCCATTTCACTTGCAGAAATATTTGTGCCTAATACACGGTTTACTTTTTCAGCAGTAACAGATACTGTACGCTCTTGTACTTGTAAGTTATCAGCTTCTACTACACCTTCAAGTGCTTCACCGCCAGCATATTTCGCCATTAAAGCAGCTGCATGTTGAATTGCTTCAAATGTACGTGTTGGGTCGATTCCTTTTTCGAAACGTGCACTTGATTCACTGCGAAGACCTAAGTCTTTTGATGTACGGCGCACTGTTTGACCTGCAAAGTATGCAGATTCAATTAGAACGTTTACTGTCTCATTTGTAACTTCAGAATCCGCTCCGCCCATTACACCTGCAACAGCTAAAGCTTTTGTTCCGTTTGTAATGACAAGGTGGTGGCTTTGTAATGTACGTTCTTGATCATCTAACGTTTCAATTTTTTCGCCTTCTTTTGCAAGACGAACAACGATTTCTTTTGAACCTAATTTATCGTAATCGAATGCGTGTAACGGTTGACCGTATTCCATTAAAATGTAGTTTGTAATATCAACTACGTTGCTAATTGGGCGAATGCCAGCTGCCATAAGGCGCGTTTGCATCCACATTGGTGATGGACCAATTTTTACGTTTTTAACCATTTTTGCAATGTATAATGGATTTTCTTCTTTCGCTTCTACACTTACAGAAATGTAATCAGAAGTTTTTTCTGCTGTTTCTTGTAAGTCGATAGCTGGAAGTTTTACTTCACGGCCATAAATAGCAGCTACTTCATATGCAACACCTAACATGTTTAAGCAATCTGCACGGTTTGGTGTTAAACCAAGCTCAAGTACTTCATCATGTAAGTTTAAAATTTCAAGTGCATCTGCACCAACTTCAGCGTCACTTGGGAAGATGAAGATACCATCTGCGTATTCTTTTGAAACTAATTTCCCATCAATGCCAAGCTCTTGAAGAGCACAAACCATACCGTGAGAAGCTTCACCACGTAGTTTTGCTTTTTTAATTTTGAAGTTACCAGGAAGTACAGCTCCAACTTTTGCAACTGGTACTTTTAAGCCTTTTGCAATGTTAGCAGCTCCACAAATAATTTGAACTGGTTCTTCTTCACCGATATCGATTAAGCATTTGCTTAACTTATCAGCTTCTGGGTGTTTTTCACATTCTAATACGTGACCAACTACAACACCTTTTACACCTTTATTTAATACTTCAACGCCTTCTACTTCAATACCACTTTTCGTGATTTTGTCTGCTAGTTCTTGTGCTGTTACATCTTTAATATCTACATACTCTTGTAACCAACGATATGATACGAACATATTTATCCTCTCCTTCCCTTACGCTCGTTTGAATTGTTGTAAGAAACGTACATCATTTGTATAGAAATGACGAATGTCATCTACGCCGTATTTCAACATTGCGATACGCTCTGCGCCCATACCGAATGCGAAACCTTGATATTCTTTTGAATCATAACCAGCCATTTCAAGTACGTTCGGGTGAACCATACCTGCGCCTAAAATTTCGATCCAACCAGTTCCTTTACAAGTGCCGCAACCTTTGCCGTGACACATCATACAAGAAATATCCATCTCTACAGATGGCTCTGTGAATGGGAAGAAACTTGGGCGAAGACGGATTTCACGATCTTCACCGAACATCTTTTTCACGAATACTTGCAATGTACCTTTTAAGTCACTCATGCGAATGTTTTTATCAATTACAAGACCTTCAATTTGCATGAACTGGTGTGAATGTGTCGCATCATCGTCATCGCGGCGATACACTTTACCAGGACAAATAATTTTGATTGGGCCTTTTTCTTTATTATTTTCCATCGTACGCGCTTGTACAGAAGATGTATGTGTACGTAGTAACGTTTCTTCTGTAATGTAGAATGTATCTTGCATATCACGCGCTGGGTGATCTTTCGGTAAGTTTAATGCTTCGAAATTGTAGTAGTCTTTTTCTACTTCTGTTCCTTCAGCTACTTCATAACCCATACCGATAAATACATCTTCAATTTGTTCCACAACCGCTGTTAAAGGATGGTGACAACCTGTTTCAACAGGACGACCTGGCAATGTAACATCAATTGTTTCAGTAGCCAATTTCGCTTCAATTACTGCTTTTTCTAAGTTACCAATTTTGTCGTCTAGACGCGTTTGAATCGCTTCACGTACTTCATTTACTAATGCTCCCATACGTGGACGCTCTTCTGCTGATAATTTTCCCATGCCGCGTAATACTTCTGTAATTGGACCTTTTTTTCCTAAATACGCTACGCGTACGTCGTTTAAGCCTTTTAGCTCTTTCGCTTCTTCAATAAGCTCTAACGCTTTTTGCTTTAGCTCTTTTAAACGTGCTTCCATTTGGAACCCTCCTAATTTTAAAAATAAAAAAACCTCGCTCCCAAAAAGGGACGAGGTAAATTCGCGGTACCACCCTAAATTGACAGAACAAGTCTGCCCACTCATTAGTTATAACGATCAATTCTGACCGGAACGCCTTTACATATACATGGTCCTAGCGTCAACTCCAGAGGTGAATTCACTTCCGTCTACCATAAGAATGCTTTCAGTCTACGGCATTCTCTCCCTATATGGCGATTTTGTAAGCTACTCTTCTCTATCAACGTTTTTCGTTATTTAACTTTTAATATAATGTACTTCAACTTATTATAAGAAGTTTTTTATTTGTTCGCAACTGGGCTTTGTAAATAATACGTTAAAATCCCTGCTGCAACTGCAACATTTAATGATTCTGCCCCGCCGTAAATCGGAATATACAAGTTTTGATCCGTTTTTGCAAGAATTTCTTGGCGTACGCCGTTTCCTTCATTTCCTACAATTAATGCAAAACTTCCGGCTGGTGTTACCTCGCCGTAAGGAACCCCATTTTCAAGAGCTGTTCCATATACAGGGACGTTATTTTCTTTTAACTTGTCTACCCATTCTTCTAAGCTTCCTTTTACAATCGGTAAGTGGAAAATAGAACCTTGTGTAGAGCGTAGTACTTTACTATTATAAACATCAACACAACCTTCTCCAAGCACAACGGCATGAATACCAGCTGCATCAGCTGTACGAATAATCGTTCCTAAATTACCTGGGTCTTGAAGGCCATCTAATAAAAGAAATTTCCCATCAGTAAGAGCTACTTCTTTCTCATGCTTTTCACAAACAGCAAATACACCTTGCGTTGTTTCTGTTTCACGAAGTACTTTTACAATTGCTTCCGGCACGATATACATTTCCACATCATTAACTGTCCAATCTTTTGGAAGGTCTGTTTGATCTGAAACGATAAGTTCTGTTACAACCCCTGCCTTTAAAGCTTCCTCTACTAAATGGAATCCTTCTACAAAAAATAAACCTTTTTTATCGCGTTCCTTTTTCGTTTGCAGCTTTTTCCACTGCTTCACACGCGGATTTTGTACTGAATCAATGTTTTTCATAATATGTATTTCCCTCTCTTCTTGTCTTATCATTATAGCCTATTTTTCATACATATTTACATAAAAAAGAACAAAAACTAACGTCAGTTTCAATTCTGAAGAAGAGGTGAAAATAATGAGTTTTAATTTACGCGGTGCTGTACTAGCGAATGTATCTGGAAATTCACAAGACCAATTACAAGAAACAATTGTCGATGCAATTCAAAGCGGTGAAGAAAAAATGCTTCCAGGTCTTGGCGTTTTATTTGAAGTCATTTGGAAAAATGCTGATGAAAATGAAAAGCATGAAATGTTAGAAACACTAGAGCAAGGATTAAAAAAATAATCAATTTGAAAATCACCTTTGCATAAGCTAAGGTGGTTTTTTTATGCCCATAAAATTTTTCTTTTCCTAAACATTTCTACTTTACTAACGCCGATTGATGGAGTACAATGTTCAAAATACATTTAAACCGATCGATTTTCTTCATATACACCATTAGATAAAAGGAGTGAATGTTTTATGCACCGTATTACGCTTGAACAAGTTTTTAAACACCACATTACACAAAAATATGTAAATCGTTCTGGAATGGTCCACGCGATTGCTGTCGCTTACCATGCGTTTCACTTAGCTAAAAAGCATCACGCCTCAGTCGATGCTGCGACAAAAGCCGGTTTCCTTCATGATATCGGACACCATACATGGTACACAGGCGGCGAATGGGACTATGATTTATATAAAAAGAATGATATACACGCAATTAAAGGCGCAGAAAGAGCTCATAAATTACTTATTAGATTAGGAGAACATCCAAAACTAGCAAAAGAAATTTCTATCGCAATTCTCCTTCATACAGATTCTTTCTTAGTAGAACAAGAAATTGAAAGAACATCTCTTCAAAACATTATTAAATGGGCGGATGAAGCAGATGAAGAACCGGGCGGAGCGCATCATTATAGAACGATTTCTTATGAAAAAGCATTAAAAGCTATTCAACAGTTAGACCGTTTAGTAGAGCGTGAATTACAAATAGAGCAATCGAAATCAAACAACAAAACAGAACATAGTTATCAATGAGAAAGAGGCATCACTATAGGGTGATACCTCTTTTATTTTTCCTTAAAATACAATGCTGGATGTAATATTTTAATATTACATCCAGTACAAAAATACCTTACAATTATATATATAAAGAGGTGATTCTACATATGCAACCCGCCACACAACTTCCTTATGAACAGAAATACTCTATGTCATGGGGACAATTTGTCAGCTCCGTTTTATTCGCTTTTTTCGGAACCGGACTTATTACTGTGTTCCTCGCAATGCCCTTAACAATTTATACAGCCGGACTCGAAAATAAAAAACAAATTGCCCTGTATGAATCTATTGCAAATACCGCAAGTATCGGATTACAACTAGCCGTGTTGTTATTCTTCATTTTTAAATTTGAACCCGCAAAAAAATTATTACTAAAATCTTTTCACTTTAAAGCACTGAAAGAATGGCGCACATACGTATACTTACTTCTTTTCTTCGTTATAAACATCGCGCTCAATCATATCTTGTTGAAATATGTGTTCCAAGACGCAACAAAGCAACAAGCTTCCGCACTAAACTTAGACGTTTTTGAACAGTATCAAATATTACTACTTATCGGCTTTGCGATACTCACCCCAATTTTTGAAGAACTTATTTTCCGTGGTTTTTTACTTCGCTTCTTCTCTGAGCGCTTTCCATTTTGGATTGCAGCGATCTTATCAAGTTTCTTCTTTGGTATCGCTCATACATACTCAATCGGAGTAATGGTAATCACTTTCTTCACGGGGTTATTGATGGCTATTTTATGTAAAAAAACAAAATCCATTATTCCAGCTATGTTATTTCATATTATGAATAATATGTTGGCATTCTTAAGTTAAAAAAGAGGTATCATCACGGTACCTCTTTTTACTCTTTTATCACAACTTCAAACTCTTCTTCCGTTAGCACTTTTCGATAATTTGTTTTCTTTTCTCCTTCTTCATCCGAAGTAACAACAGGCGTCAGTATAATTTTCGTTACATTATCCTCTAGTTTTTCAAAACTCCAATAACACATCATCCATACATTCCTCTTGCACATCTTCAAACGAAGCTAAATGCTTCTGAGTAATACTTTTTATTAGTCCGCCGTACTGGTCAATAATAAAATATAATGCTTTTTCGTTCCTTTTCCTTAGCTGCATTGCAACGTTCTCTTCTGTAATTTTCATATGCCCCTCCTCTCTAACGTTCTCTATATCTATTAATTCGTATTGCTACTTCTCATTTCTATCAATTTATACATATTTATTAATAATATCCAAAATAAACCTCATGCAGTAAAATATAACTGATTACATAGAAGGAGATTACATATATTGAGCTTACTTTGGATTTTTTATATGCCACTTCTTGTTTTATGCGGATTTTTCGGTGGTATTTTTTTAATTATTACTAGCATGAAACATCGAACACTATTTGTTGGTTTAATGGGATTACTTAGCCTCTCTTTTGTCACGCTACCTTTTGTTTTTTGGAGCATGGGGGTGGATAACAATACAATCCTCCCTATTTCAACTACTTTATATTGGATACTGTTTTCTTTAACTGGATTATTGGCAGGATTACGTGGATTACAGGCAAAAATTAAAAGTATACGTAATATGGGGTTCATTATTTTTATCGCTGGAATATTAGGGGTTATTTTCTGGGTGCTCATGTCTGCAGGGGATTCATTCTATATCTAATTGGATCCTTTTATAAGAAGACAAAAAAGCAGGGAAATTAATTCCCTGCTTTTCTATTTGGTTTATTGCCTGATGGTAAGAAGAACGATAACACCCAAGCAATACCTGCGAGTATCGTTGCAATTAAGAAGGCATCGTTAATACCGTTAATTGCAGATAGCTTTGAAATTTGTCCATATAATAGTTGCGTGCTCATCGCATCTCCTGCTTGAGCTGATCCAGCTAAGGCCGCTAAACTTTGGCCCATACCGTGTACTTTATCAACTAAAATTGGATTTGACGTTGTTAACATATTGCCGTAATCTGCTACGTGAGCAGTCGTTTGTTGCGTCATAAGCGTGATTAATATCGCTGTTCCAATTGAACCAGCTACTTGTCTTGACGTATTTTGCGTTGCTGTACCGTGAGAAATTAATTTCATCGGCAGCGCGTTCATACCGGCTGTCATAATTGGCATCATAATGAATGACATACCAATTGAGCGTATAATATAATCCGTCATAATAACGCTATACGGTGTATCCATCGATAACGTTGTAAATTCATATGTCGCGAACGTTGTAATGGCTAATCCGACAATTGCTAACGGACGAATACCATACTTATCAAATAGTTTACCTGCAATAGGCCCCATGATCCCCATAATTAATGATCCTGGAAGTAATAATAAACCTGATTCTATCGGTGTAAAACCGCGAATATTTTGCAGATATACCGGAAGCAATAACATACCCCCGAATAATGCCATCGTTACAATTGCATTAATTACTAAAGTAAAAGTAAATACTGGATATTTAAACACTTGTAAATCAAGCATTTTATTGTCCGTTGTTAGCTCTCTCCAAATAAATAACGCTAAACCAATTACCCCAATAACAAGTGAAATAATGACTTCTGCACTAGTCCAACTATTATTTCCTGCTTCACTAAATCCGTACAATAAGCTTCCTAGTCCAATACTTGAACTAACAACACCGAATACATCTAATTTCGTTTTAGATACTGGCTGAGCTAGTGTAAAGAATTTTAAAGCTAGGAACGTAATAATTAAACCAATTACAAACATCCCGTAGAACATCAAGTTCCAGCTATAGTTTTCAATCACCCAACCTGTTACAGTTGGTCCGATAGCTGGCGCTAAGATCATCGCTACCCCTAGTAATCCCATAGCTGCTCCGCGCTTATGAGGAGGGAATAATGTCATGAAGATATTCATACCAACTGGCATTAAAATACCTGCACCAACCGCTTGAATAACGCGGCCCGTCATCATCATTGTAAAGTTACCTGATGTAGCACAAATGATAGATCCTACCGTGAAGAATAACATTGCCGCTACGAATAATTTTCGATACGTAAATCGCGAAACTAAAAAGGCACTAATCGGCACTAAAATTCCGTTTACAAGCATAAAGCCTGTAATTAACCATTGGGCTGTTGAAGTTGATACGTTAAATTCATTCATTAACGGAGGCAATGCAACGTTAATGATTGTTTGGTTTAAGATAGAAACGAACATACCGAGAATTAATACCGCTACAACTGCTTTTACATTTACATTTTCCACAGGCATAGACATTTGTTTTTTCGGCACTTCTTTTTCTTGCTTCACTTCTTCTTGCTTTCCTGTTTCTAACTCAACTACATTAGAAATTTCTGGTTCTTGCTTGTGTTCAATTTCTTTCTCTTCTGTTTCTACCTTACTTACTTCTATTTTACTTACGGCTGGGACTTGTTCTTCTCCCGCGTTCGTTTTTTTCTTTCGTAAAAGACGATTTACAAGGAAGAAGACGATTATACAAAATAGTGCATATCCTGCAATTACGATTGAGGACATCTCATCTCCCCCTTACTTATGAATACGAACTGTCACATTCATGCCAGGAACAATATTTACTGATTTGCTATGATCTAAAGAAATTTTAACTGGTACTACTTGTGTTACTTTCGTATAGTTCGCTGTTGCGTTGCTTGATGGTAGCATAGAGAATGTATTCGCTGTTGTTAATCCAACTTGCTCTACTTTTCCCGATAATGTTGTATCTGGATATGCATCTACATACACATCTACATCTTGCCCTTTTTGTACATCGTCAACATCTGTTTCTTCAATGTTTGCTGTTACCCATAAGTTATTCATATCAAATGCATAAGCAATTGGGTTACCTGCTCCAACGAAAGCATTTGTTGTCGCGTTTGATTGTACAACTGTTGCATTTTGCGGAATTGTTACATCTACTGTTTGTTCCCCATTAGCCGCTGCTACAGTGACAGCACCTAATTTATCATTCTCATTGTAGTTCTTTCCTACTTCAGCTTTCCAGTCAGTTAGTTTACCTGCTACTGGCGATGCAATCGGAATTACCTTTCCATCAATTTTTGCATTTTCTGTTTTCAAGTAATTTTCCGCTTGATTGTAATAGTAATAACCGCCAATGCCGCCGCCAACTAGTACAATTAATGTGATAATGTTGATAATCACCATTCTTCGAAACTGATTCATTGCATTCCTCTCCTTATATCGCATATAATTTTTTTCTAAACTATTTACGTCCTTATTGTTTAGATTGTTTAATTGTTAATTATATTAACCTTTAAACAAAAAAATCACACCATTTACAGCGTAAACTAAAATATGTCTACCTGCGAGCGGTGCTGATTTCTGAAGGACTATCGTTTATAATTATAAATAATTATTTTGAATCTACAACCGACAATTTCAGTATGAAATGTCGCTTAAACAACAATATAATACCATTGTGTTGTTTAAGTGTAAAAAAATAAACGAGGAGAAGTAACAATGTCTATTAAAAATACAAATGATCCACGTGTAAAGCGGACGAGACAACTCATACAGGATGCTTTTGTCGCTTTAGTAGGCGAAAAAGGATTTGAAAATGTAACAGTCCAACATATTGCAGAACGTGCTCCTGTAAATCGTGCCACGTTTTATAGCCATTACCACGATAAATATGACCTATTAGAAAAAAGTATTGAAGAAATGTTAGAGAAGTTAACGGAAGTAATTAAACCGAAAAATAAAAATAAAGAAGAATTTCAACTTACATTTGATTCACCAAATCCAACCTTTTTAGCTTTATTCGAACATATCGCAGAAAATGTGAACTTCTATAACGTTATGCTTGGTGATAAGGCAGCTGGAAACTTCTCTTATAAAATGATGAAAACAATCCAAACACATTTAACATTAAGCTTGTCTATTTCACAGCCGAATGATACAGAACTTATGGTTCCCCGTGACATTCTTATTAGCTACGTGACAGGTGCTCATATCGGAATGATTATGTCTTGGTTAAAAAGGGGCATGATATATACTCCGCATTTCATGGCCATGCAATTAACTCGTTTAATTATTTTAGGAGCCCATACTGCTGCAGGATTAGAAAGACCTTTTTAAAACATAGAAAGAGCGAAGGAAAGGTTCCTCCGCTCTTTTCTATTAATTAAATGTAATGTTATGTACAGCCTCTTTATCAAGACGTTTAATAACTTCTACAATTAACTTCACTGCATTTTCATAGTCGTCACGGTGTAACATTGCCGCATGAGAATGAATGTATCGCGTTGCAATCGTAATTGCCATAGAAGGAATACCATTTACAGCAATATGAATTGCACCAGCATCTGTTCCCCCGCCCGCTACTGAATCATATTGGTACGGAATTTGCAATTCATCAGCAACATCAACTACAAAGTCACGTAAACCTGTATGTCCAATAACAGAAGCATCATATAAAATGATCTGTGGTCCATCGCCCATTTTACTTTGCGCTTCTTTTGCCGTTACACCAGGTGTATCCCCAGCGATACCAACATCTACTGCGAATGCGATATCTGGTTTAATATAGTTTGCAGATGTTTTCGCACCACGAAGACCGACTTCTTCTTGTACAGTCCCTACGCCATATACAACGTTCGGATGCTTTTCATCTTTTAATTGTTTTAATACGTCAATTGCAATTGCACAACCAATACGGTTATCCCATGCTTTTGCAAGCAACATTTTTTCGTTCTTCATCACTTGGAATTCAAAGTAAGGTACAACTTGGTCTCCAGGTCGTACACCCCACTCCATCGCTTCTTCTTGGCTAGAAGCACCAATATCAATGAACATGTCTTTAATGTCAACTGGCTTTTTACGTGCTTCTGGAGGTAAAATGTGCGGTGGTTTTGAACCAATTACACCTGTTACGTCTCCTTTACGCGTTACAATTGTTACGCGCTGTGCAAGCATAACTTGTGACCACCAGCCACCAACCGTTTGAAAACGAAGGAAACCTTTGTCATCAATTTGCGTAATCATAAAGCCAACTTCATCTAAATGACCTGCAACCATAATTTTCGGGCCGTTTTCTTCCCCAACTTTTTTCGCAACTAAACTTCCCAAATTATCAGTAGAAAGTTCATCTGCAAACGGCTCGATATATTTCTTCATTACTTCACGTGGTTCACGCTCATTACCAGCAATACCACGTGCATCTGTTAATTCTTTTAGCATTGTCAATGTCGCGTCTAATTTTGTCATTGCCAACACCCTCCTTTTTCTTCAGTCACTTCATTATACAATAATTAAATTGAAATATTCAAAAATTAAATTAGTATCCTTGTGTTTGACGCTGATGATTTACTTCATTTTTGTCTAAATACGCTTTTTCAATCTCTTCTTGTTCAAATTCAAGCGCTTGTCCAAGTCGAAGATAGCTTGTAAATAATTCAATATAGTTCGTAATAGATGGTTGATCCGTAAAACGAATCACCTTAGCATATGTGTCTAAGAAAATTTCGACTTGTGTTTTATTCGTTTGTGCACACTTATAGAATAGGAAGTTTTTATCAATACCTAAATCAATTCCGATTGATAAAATAAAATGCAAACCGTCTACGTATTCTTCTAATATTACTTCACGTTCTGAAGCCGGTTTATTGCTCCAATATTTAAAACAACGTGTTTCATTTGCAAGTTCTCCAATTTCTACAAGAAGAGCTAACATTTTTTCTTTTAACAACTTTTTCGGTTGTAAGTCATGTTCTTTCGCAATACGGTCATCTAATTCTTTTTGTAATTTAAATAGTTGTAGTAAGTCCATTCTATTGTCCTCCTCCAACATCGCATTTTACGCAACAATGTTGTTTCATCTCAAAGTTCATTATTATTTTTCGTTTTTTATTAATAAGTCAGCCATTTATCTCTTTACAAAATAGCTTGTCCTTAATTTACAAATACGTTTCAATCATCACTATTAGATTATTCACTCCGATTGGTGCTAGTTAATACTTATCGGGGGATTGCCCACTAATAAAAATATTATTTTATCTGATGAAAGTTCCATATCATCTTTCCATTATAGCAGTGTCGTTTCAGGTAGGAAAGATACTCTTCTTTCCAAAGAAGTATAATTGAAAAAAGCCAGGAGGATTCTCCTGGCTTTATATATATATTCTTCTATATTGCTATGGCTTTTATATTGATTTTGTCATATCGATAACGACATACTTCTCTTTGAATACAAACAAAAAACCTTAGAAGAAAAATCTTCTAAGGTTTCAACTAATTAATTAGTTAATGTTGTTTTTTGCAACTGTTGCTAATTCAGCGAAAGCTTTTTCGTCATGAACAGCTAAGTCAGCAAGCATCTTGCGGTTAACTTCGATGCCAGCATTTTTAAGACCGTGCATTAAGCGGCTGTAAGAAAGACCATTCATACGAGCTGCTGCGTTGATACGTGTAATCCATAATTTACGGAAGTCACGTTTCTTTTGACGGCGGTCACGGAATGCATACATTAGAGATTTCATAACCTGTTGGTTAGCAACCTTGAATAATGTATTTTTTGAACCGTAGTAACCTTTTGCTAATTTAATTACTTTTTTACGACGTTGACGAGTAACTGTACCACCTTTTACTCTTGGCATAATATTACCTCCTAATTGTTCTATATATCAGCCGAACTTATTTTAAGTTGTCAAGCATTTGACGAATGCGTTTGAAGTCACCAGCGCTTACTACACCAGCTTTACGTAGTTTACGTTTAGCTTTTGTAGATTTGTTAGCGAATAAATGGCTTGTGTAAGCGTGAGAACGTTTCAGTTTACCTGATCCAGTCTTTTTGAAACGCTTTGCAGCGCCGCGATGAGTTTTTTGTTTAGGCATAGGTATTTCCTCCTCTATCTATTACTTATCGTTTTTCGGTGCTAAAACTAAGAACATACTACGTCCTTCCATTTTAGGCTTAGATTCGATTGTACTAACTTCAGCACAAGCTTCTGAGAAGCGATCTAAAACACGTTGACCGATTTCTTTATGAGTAATGGCACGTCCTTTAAAGCGAATTGACGCTTTAACCTTGTCGCCTTTCTCTAAAAACTTGATAGCATTACGAAGTTTTGTGTTAAAGTCGTGTTCATCAATTGTTGGACTTAAACGAACTTCTTTCATGCTAATTACTTTTTGATTTTTGCGCTGTTCTTTTTCTTTCTTCTGTTGCTCAAAGCGGAATTTACCGTAGTCCATAATGCGGCATACTGGCGGTTTCGCATTTGGAGCAACTAATACTAAATCAAGATTAAGATTTGCAGCTAAGTCTAAAGCGTCATTACGAGACTTGATTCCAAGTTGATCGCCATTTGCGCCAACTAAACGTACTTCACGTGCACGAATTTGCTCGTTAATCATCATATCCTTGCTAATAGTAAGCCACCTCCAAGGTTTTCTCAGAACATAGTTTGTAGTCATAGAACCCGACAAAAAAAGTGCGGGCATACGACACCCACACTTGTAAAATCTTAAGTAAGAAATACATTTACCTGTAAACTGCGAATGCGTCCATCAGGTGAGAAGCGGGTGCTTCTACTTGTTCCACAAAACAATATTCTATTATCCTTGATGAGTTTATCATAGGACATGACGTCTGTCAAGAAGACGCGATGTGTTTTACTAACAACAAGAAATATTGTAACAAACAACTACCATACTTGCAATACTTTTTTATGATAAGTATCATATGGTTATTTTTTCTAATTTCTCTCACTTATATTACATAGAAAAGCCGCGGTATACCGCGGCTCTTTCTTATCGTTTGCCTTCTACTTTAATCATGTCAACAAAGGCCTCTAGTGCGATTGTTTCTGATTTTTGTTCACCATATTTACGTACGTTTACGCCATTTTCAGTTACTTCATTGTCACCTACTACAAGCATGTACGGAATTTTTTGCATTTGTGCTTCACGGATTTTGTAACCGATTTTCTCTTCACGAGTATCTAATTCAACACGGATACCAGCACGTCGTAATTCATCTTGTACTTTCTTCGCATAGTCTAAATGTACTTGCGGAGAAACTGGAATTACTTGTACTTGAACTGGAGCTAACCAAGTCGGGAATGCACCTTTGTATTCTTCGATTAAGAAGGCTACGAAACGTTCCATAGTTGATACAACACCACGGTGAATTACAACTGGACGATGTTGTTTGCCGTCTTCACCAACGTAAGCTAATTCAAAGCGTTCTGGAAGTAAGAAGTCTAATTGTACAGTTGAAAGTGTTTCATCTTTTCCAAGAGCAGTACGAACTTGAACGTCAAGTTTTGGACCGTAGAATGCCGCTTCACCTTCAGCTTCATAGTAATCAAGACCCATTTCATCCATAGCTTCTTTTAACATACCTTGTGCTTTTTCCCACATCTCATCATCAGCATAGTACTTTTTAGTATCTGCTGGGTCGCGATAAGATAGACGGAATGAATAGTTCTCTAAACCGAAATCTTTGTACACTTCTAGAGTTAAGTTTACAACGCGTTTCAATTCTTCTTTAATTTGATCTGGACGAACGAAAATGTGCGCATCGTTTAAAGTCATTCCGCGTACACGTTGTAATCCAGATAACGCACCTGACATTTCATAGCGGTGCATTGTTCCAAGTTCCGCAATACGGATTGGTAGTTCACGGTAGCTGTGAATATCGTTTTTATAAACCATCATGTGGTGAGGGCAGTTCATTGGACGAAGAACTAACTCTTCATTATCCATCTCCATTGATGGGAACATACCATCACGGTAGTGGTTCCAGTGACCAGAAGTTTCATAAAGCTCTCTGCTTCCTAGTACTGGAGTGTATACGTGATCATAGCCTAAGCTTGCTTCTTTATCAACGATGTAACGCTCGATAATACGGCGGATTGTTGCGCCTTTTGGTAACCAAAGTGGTAAACCTTGTCCTACTTTTTGGCTATTAGTAAATAGTTTTAGTTCTTTACCTAATTTACGATGGTCGCGCTCTTTTGCTTCTTCAAGCATACGTAAGTGCTCATCTAATTCTGCTTTCTTAACGAATGCAGTACCGTAAATACGTTGTAACATTTTATTATTGCTATCGCCGCGCCAGTAAGCACCTGCAACGCTTAATAATTTAAACACTTTAATTTTCCCTGTAGATGGAAGGTGAACACCACGACAAAGGTCGAAGAATTCGCCTTGCTCATAGATTGAAATAACTGCATCTTCTGGAAGATCGTTAATTAAATCTAATTTTAACTCATCGCCGATTTCTTCAAAGCGACGAATTGCTTCTGCACGTGGTACTTCATGACGAACGATTTCTAAGTTCTCGTTCACGATTTTTTGCATTTCTTTTTCGATTTTCTTGAAGTCTTCAACTGTAATTGCTTCTTCCATATCAATATCGTAGTAGAAGCCATTTTCAATTACTGGACCAATGCCAAGCTCAACCTTAACATCTTTATATAAACGTTTTAACGCTTGTGCTAAAAGGTGGGCTGTTGAGTGGCGTAAAATATATAAGCCATCTTCAGAATCTAATGTGATGATAGAAACTGCACCATCTTCTTCGATTGGTGTAACAAGATCGATCATCTCATCATTTAATTTTCCAGCCACAGCTTTTTTCTTTAAGCCTGGGCTAATAGAAGCTGCGATTTCTTCAGTTGTTACGCCTTTTGGAAACTCCTTCACAGCTCCATCAGGGAAAGTAATTTTAACTACATCTGCCATCACTGGTCACTCCTCTTTTTCTCAAAATAAAAAACACTCATCCCGTAAAAAGGGACGAGTGTTGAATTCGTGGTTCCACCCTTGTTCCAATTAACATAATTGTTAATTGCTCAAGTTCAACATAACGGTGTTGTCCGTTAGCAATTACTAGAAAAATCGTTCACTGCTAAAGTTTAGAGGTGGTAAGTAATAATCCCGTACTAGGAAGCTCACACCCTAAGGCTTCCCTCTCTGAAAATCGTAGAAAACTACTCATGTCCTCATCATGACATTTCGATATATTTCATTTATGTAGGTAATTATATGCTCAAAAACTTAGAAAATCAAGGGCGTTACCTTTATTTTTTAAATTTTTCACATTGCGCTCAAACTCATGTAATCCATGTAATTGTACTCGTTCTTGAAATACGTTTCGCAACGTAATAATCATATTGTGGTCTTGTTCTTTCGTATATAAATAAATTTTTTTCGGCGAAATAGAAAGCAGTGGTGCAATTACTTTCGTATCAATATATACATCCTTTTGCTTTAATAATTCTTCATCTATATATTGGACCAATCTCTCCTGTTTTAAACGCCTACCTTTATCATCATAAAAAATAAAGCTTTCATCAAAAATAAGGTGTACACAGGACAAACGTGATTTCCGACTACTCACTTGTTGCCGAAGCGTCTCAATGAACATTTGATACTCTTGTTCCATCTTATACTCATCAATCGCCACTTCCGCAAGCTTAGCTACCATTTCCCTATATGTACGAAGACGAAAACGAACATATGATGTAAACGAGAATGAGAGCGGATCACAAATCCAATTATTTAAAGAAGACTTAATGTATGATTCAAATGCATTGCGTGTTAAATCTTGTGCTACACCTTTTCTTCTTCCCTTTAAAATCTCCTGTGCCATATGCAATATTTGATGACACTCTTCTTGTTCTTCATAAAAGAACTTTTCTTTTAAGGTTGTATATATCCACTCATTTTGTTTCACATTCACAATGAAATACACCATTACTGGTAATAAAATCTTTTCAATATAATTCGATTCACAGACCGGTATGTGAATCACAACTTTCTGTTCCTGCAAGTACACACTCGTTTCCTTATATAACATTTCCGCTCTTTTCAGTAGTTGTTTATATACGTGCATAGCATCATTTTTTTCTTCGAAGCAAATTTCAATCACTTTTGTCCCCCCTTTTATCCCCGCTCTAAAGGATTGTATCTATACGTTACAAATCCTATAAGAGTTTGGCCCGTGGAAGTTCACTCTTAGTAGAATTTCATTTCCTATCGTTAGAAGATCCACTCGATATGGCTTGCTAATTTTATATATATTAAGGGAGGGAGAAAAAAATGATACAAGCTACTATGAATTTTCTATAAGAACTTTTCATTTTACAATTCAGCTGGTGTAAAACGCGTTCAAAACGAAAAAAGAGCAAGCCTCTCAGCTTGCTCTTTTACTTATGACGACGGTTTTTCCCGCCAATTGAAATTGGTTTTGCTAAATATTTAATCCGTTCCATAATACGAGCTGCTTTCATTTCTTCCGCTTCACCACGTTGTGTATACGTTAAATGATGTTCCAGCTCCTTGAAATCAAAGTTAGACGTAAAGAACGTCGGCAAGTTTTCTAGCATACGGAATTGTAAGATTGCGCCGAGCACGTCGTCACGTACAAAGCTTGACATCGCTTCTGCTCCGATATCATCTAACATTAGCACTTGTACACGTTTAACGGCATCAATTTTTTCCCCAATCGAATTATCTTGAATCGAACTTTTAATTTCACGTAAAAATTCTGGGAAGTATACAAGCATCGAACTTATTTTCTTTCGAGCAAGTTCATTCGCGATTGCTCCTAATAAATACGTTTTTCCTACACCAAATTTACCGTACAAATATAAACCTTGTACTTTTTTACCTGGTTCATATGTACTTAAAAATTCATTTGCCGCTCCGATTGCATGGATACGTGCATCTAAATCGGAAGGATCTAAATTCTCCATGGTTGCCTGTAAAATATCATTTGGCATATATACACTTTGAACGAGTTTTTCGTATTTTTTTCTCTCGTCATACGCTACTTTTCTAATGCAGCGATCATATTGAATATCAATCATCTTACCTTGGATAACAAGCTTTGGTTCATATCCTTGCAGCATGTTTTTACATGACCCTAAATCTGGACAATCCACGCAACCTACACTTTGTCCAATATATTCATATAACTTCACGAGACTGCGCTCAATCATAGAAGTTGTTACTTCACCTTGATGTTCGTCTATAAATTGTTTCACACGCGGATGTGCCATCACTTCCGCTTTTAATACTTCATATCTATTTTTAAAATTTTCATTTTCCATTAATTTTGCAAATGAATTTTGAATATGCTCCATTTTCTCACCTCAAAGAGCGTTCATTCTCTTCTATTAATCACGCTTATATTTTTTCAACACTTCTTCTAGTCGTTTTCGTTCATCTTCTAACGTACTTGCACCTTTTTCAACACTTACATCTTTTTTCACAGTTTCTTTCTCTTGTTCTTTCGGCTCTTCTTTCAGCCAATCTGGTACCATTTCTTTTCGTACTGTTTTCTTCGAAGTACGGCCTTTTTTCTTCGTCTCAGCCCACTCTTGATATTGACGGTTTTCTTCTTTCGCCAGCGCCATCGCTTCAGCTACTGTACCGACCTTTTTACGCGCCCAATGACCAGCAATCTTCTCCACATACGTTTTCGCAAGCTTCATATCTGAGCGTAGCATAACGTAATAAATAAGTACATTCACAACTCCTGGCGTTAATTTTTGGTTCATCATTACATCTTCAACGATTTGCAAGTCTGCTTTCGTCGCCTCTGCACCACCGGATATCTCTTTCAATAGCTGTTTTGGCGAGATTTCTTCTAACTGCTTTATTAGCATCTCTTCCTGCGTAGAAGGCTCTTTTTCTTTCATCATACGCGCACTATGAGGCTGTACTCTTTCGCTTAATACAGGTAATGCTTGACCATTTTCAAATTGATACCAATCTCGTGCCCCTTTTCTAAGTCTCTCAATATCAATTGTTTGCATCTCCGTCACCGCACCAAGAACGATATTCTGCATCGATAATACATCTACACCATATACGTAAGAAAGTGTAATCACACATTCTCTCACTTGATCTGTAATCGCCTTTTTAGGAACAAGAGCTGACAGTCCATCTACAAATAAGGAAAAATCAAAGAAATCATTCCAAACTTCCGGAGCGTCTCCCTTCTCATTACTTGGCATAGTTGTCGTTTTCGGAATACGAAGGTCTTCTTGCGCATGCTCAAGCTGCCCTGGATTAAACGATCCAAACACATCATTGAAAGAGCGCGTAACATTTTCATAAGAAGCAAAATCAAATTCTTCTTCTAAGAAATATTGCTTTACTTGATTATATTTTGTCCGACTCAATCGATTGTATAAAAAGATACTTAAAACAATATCATCAAAAAACTGCTTCGGAGACAAAGGCGGTTGCAACTCGTATATAAACATTCGAATATCTTTTTCTTTCTTAATATATACCTTTAAAAGCCCAATCGCCTCTAACTTCACTCGCTCCTCATATATTTCAGGAAGTTGCATTTGCATAGTCACCATAAGGGAATGATGTGTATTCTCTTTTCCAAATACACGATCCTGCTCTAACTCTCCCCACAGCGTCATGTATAAACTAAAAGCTCTACTACCTATTAACGGCTGATACAACATTGTTAACACTTTTCGGTCGTAATTATGTAGTAGCCCTTTCGCACTTACTTTGTAACGATCAATTGGCAATAGCTCCATCCATGACTGTTTTTCCATTCTTGCTTTTCCTTTCTCTCATCCAATCTATCCTCAAATTCATTCTATCTTCATTATATATTTTATTAGCGAAAGAGAGCTATTAGCTTACGCTTCTAGCTCTCTTATCTCATTACTTACAGTATGTAAAGAGAATGGAATAAGGTTTCTATTCTCTTTCTTTTTGCAGTATATCTTTTAATTCTTCAATAAATACATTTAAATCTTTAAATTGACGATATACAGAAGCAAAACGCACGTAAGCAACATCATCGATATCACGAAGTTCTTCCATAACTATTTCACCAATCATATCACTTTTCACTTCTGAAATACCTAAATTACGAAGTTCACGTTCCACACTTTGTGTTACTTCCTCTAATTGCCTTAAAGATACTGGTCTTTTTTCACACGCTTTAATTAAACCACGTAAAATCTTTTCTTTATTAAATTCTTCTCGTGTACCTTCTTTTTTAACAACGATAAGAGGCGACTCTTCTACTCTTTCAAATGTCGTAAAGCGACTTAAACAACTTTCACACTCTCTCCTTCTTCGAATAGAGCGCCCCTCGTCTACCGGACGCGAATCTAACACTCTTGTGCCATTATGAGAACAGGATGGACAACGCAATATATTCACTCCTTTACACTATAATCTTTATTTTCTCTCTACTCACTTCACCTAAAAATATATATACAATATTATATAACTCATTCTAACGCTCTTACCACTTTAAGTTTCAACGCATTATTCCATCATTAAGTTTTCCAACAAAATGAGATATTAGATGCGGCGCTAACTTATTTGTAAAAATTCCATTTATTGAACTAACGAGTACGTTACGTTTTTCCTTTTTTATAAACTAAAAAAGAGGTGCATTATACACCTCTTTACATTTTAAATCAATTATGTTCTTTTTTAAAGAGCTTTTGTTTCTCTCTGCTTAATTTCGAAGCTACCAGTGCCTCGAGGAAGCTCGATGCTCTCACGCGTTTTCGCGTTTAAACCTTCTGCAATATATTCTGCAGCAACATTTGGATCAATACGATCCCCACAAGTATAAACATCAATACTTGCGTAACCGTGCTCCGGAAAGCTATGAATTGTTAAATGTGATTCCGAGATAATTACTACTCCACTTACACCTTGTGGTGCAAATTTATGAAAAGCAACCTCACGTACTTCAGCACCAGCTCTTAGTGCTGCATCCACAAATAATTGTTCAATATACGGCATGTCGTTAAGCTTGTCGAAATCGCAATCCCAAAGTTCAGCAATCACGTGACGACCCATCGTATCCATAGTATCCATTCTACAGTTCCCCCTTGTAAATTTATTCTAACTGTTCGAATTGAAAACTAATTTGCAATTTGGCTTGCTCCACTACCACGGGGGAAAGTTAGTCCAGAGAGGTCCTAACCCTTTAAGTAGTGACTACGTACCTCAGCTCTTAAGTTTACGAGTGTTAGTATACTTTGTTTATTTTCATTTTGCAACAACAGTTTTTTCGATTTTCTGTCATATTTTCCTCTTTACTTTTCCCTAAAAAAAAGAAATGATTCACGAATGCAGTAATCCCAACGCTTTGTGGTATGTCCACTTTTTAAAATATACTCATATAATTTTTTTCCTTTTCAGAAAAAATTAAAAAGAGAGGGCAAATATTCACCTGCCCTCTCCCTTATTTACTTAAATATGTTGCACATTTTTTTGTTTCGCTAATTCGTCAACAACTAACGTTACAAGATCTACAACACGACGAGAGTAGCCCCACTCGTTATCGTACCAAGCAAGTACTTTCACTTTACGCTCACCCATTACCATTGTAGATAAACCATCGATAATAGCTGAGTGTGTATTTGTATTAAAGTCGATAGATACTAATGGCTCTTCACTGAACTCTACAATGCCTTTTAACGCACCGTTCGCAACAGTTTTGAATGCATCATTAATAGCTTCAACTGTCACATCACGTTTTACATCTACTACTAAGTCAACAAGAGACACGTTTGGCGTTGGTACACGAAGTGCCATACCGTGAAGTTTTCCGTTTAAGTGTGGAAGAACTTTTGCTAGCGCTTTCGCAGCACCTGTCGTTGTCGGAATAATTGATTGTCCGCAAGCACGTGCTCTTCTTAAATCTTTATGTGGGTTATCAATATTTTTTTGGTCATTTGTATAAGCGTGAACAGTTGTCATTAAACCGTTTTCAATTCCGAACTGCTCATCTAACACCTTCACAACAGGCGCTAAACAGTTTGTTGTACAAGATGCATTTGAAATCACAGTATGTTTTGTAATATCTAATTGGTCTTCGTTCACACCAACTACAATTGTTACATCTTCATTTTTACCAGGCGCTGTTAAAATAACTTTTTTCGCTCCAGCTTCAACGTGAAGAATTGCTTTTTCTTTTGAATTAAATTTACCAGTTGCTTCAATTACAACTTCAACACCTAGATCTGTCCAAGGCAATTCCTTTGGATCGCGGTTGTTTAAAAGGCGAATCATTTTTCCATCAACTAATAAGTGATCTTCAAATGCTTCTACTGTTCCGTCAAACTTGCCGTGAACTGTATCATATTTAATTAAATGTGCTAACGTTTCAGATGGATAGCTTGCATTGATTGCTACAATTTCGAATGCGCTTTCTTTTATTGCCTGACGAAATACCATTCTCCCAATACGTCCAAATCCATTAATTGCCACACGAGTCATAATATGTTATCCCCCTTGAATGCGTTATACTATTTATCTCCAATCCCAATAATAGTATAACACAAAAAGGAGATATGTCACTAAGCATTTTCACTAATTTCACAATTTTTTAGCCAATAATGTTCCATTCCTTTAAAATTTCCTGTAATTGTGTTTTCGTTTCCATAATTGTGCCATCATTATTGATCACTTCATCTGCATTCTTCACTTTTTCTTCTAATGGCATCTGAGATTGAATACGCGCCTTTGCTTCTTCTTCTGAAAAATTATTTCGTTTCATTAAGCGTTCTAATTGTGTTTTCGGCGTAACTGCTACAACTAAAACGCGATCCACAAGACTTGTTAATTTACTTTCAAACAAAAGCGGGATATCTAACACAACCGCTTGCACACCTTTTTTTATGTACATTTCTTTTTGTGTATTCATTTCTTCACGTACTGCAGGATGCACAATTTTATTTAACTGCAATCGTTTTTCTTCATTATAGAAAACGATGTTTCCCAATTTCGGACGATCCAGTTCCCCATCTTGTTGTAACACTTCCGCTCCAAACACTTCTACTATTTTGTTATATGCGGGTTTTCCTTGTTCTACAACTTCTCTTGCAATAACATCTGCATCAATAACTGGTATACTTAGCTCACGAAACATTTTTGATACCGTACTTTTTCCGCTTGCAATGCCTCCCGTTAATCCAATTACTACTGTCATAATAATCCTCCTCATAATAAAAGGCGCGAAACTAATGTTCCACGCCCATACTTACATTTTCCAAATTCCAATAATGATGAGTAATACCCCAGGCAGGAATGTAAATTTTTGCAACCATTTCATATTCGACAAAACCGTACCAAGCTTCATTCCAATAAATAAAAATAAAGAACTCATTACTGCGACTAATATTGCCATCATGGCAGGTGCATAACCTAATAAAGATGCACCAATTCCAGCGCCAAATGAATCTACAGAAAGAGCTATACCGAGAAGTAATGCTTCTCCTGCAGAAATAATTCCCGATTTATCAAAATCTGCAACAGTCGGTTTCCGTAAAATTTGAATCACTAGTCCTAGTGAAGCAATCTCTAATTTCCAGACCTTCTCCTCTTGCTTCGGTTCTTCTTTTTTATCACTCCGAAAAAATTGGTATAACACCCAAATCCCTATTCCAATAAGAACAAGCCCACCGATACGCGTTGCGATAACAGGTGAAAAAATTTTCGCGATCATATGTCCAATTCCCATTGAAACAAGCATAACAGCTGCTGAACAAATTCCGATAATTATAATTGATCTTAGTGGAATTCTCACGCTTCTTAAACCATATGTTAGCCCTACACTACAGCTATCTAAGCTTAATGTAAAAGCTAATAAAATAAGAGATAAATAAAGGTACATCGGTAAGCTCCTCCCTTATACATAGCTCTGCTGTATGTATATGACAAATGCCTATCCGATGTTATCTCTTTTCTATATTCTAGGCTGACAAATTGGGCAGTAATGCGTTCCTCTCCCGCCAACAACTGTTTTTTCTAAAATCGTACCGCAAGTCACACATGGTTCTCCTTTTTTTCCATATACATTTAGAAGCTCTTGGAATGAACCAATTTGTCCTTGCGAATTGATATACGTTCTAATTGTACTACCGCCTCGCTGCACTGCTTCGCCTAGCGTTGTAACAATCGCTTCGTATACTTTCTCGATTTCTTCTTCTGTTAAAGATGACGCTGCTCGCTCTGGATGGATGTGAGAACGGAATAAAACTTCATCTACATATATATTTCCAAGCCCTACTAAAAGACGTTGGTCTAATAATACGACTTTTATTTTGCGATTTGTCTTTTGCAATCTCTCTTGTAAATACTTCGGTGTCAATTCAGCATCAAATGGCTCTGGTCCTAAGTCAGCAAGAGGCATTTGATTCAATTCTTCACCTTTCTTAAAGAGATGCATCGTACCAAACTTTCTCACATCTTTATAATGCAATTCAGTTCCATCTGTAAATAAGAAACGGACATGCGTATGTTTATCAATTGGTTCATCCTCTTGATGCAGTAAAAACTTACCTTCCATACGTAAATGGGAAACAATGACATAATTTGTTACATATAAAAGCAAAAACTTTCCTCTTCGCTTTATATTTTCAATCGTCTCGCCTCTTAACATTTCTTTAAAGATTTCTGCATCATCTGGACGTTTTACTATTTTTGGATAGGTAACGATGACATCTTCAATCGTTTTTCCTGTTACAAGATTTTCAAGTGTCCGTCTGACGTTTTCAACCTCTGGTAATTCAGGCATTTCATCACTTCCTTATTTTGCGTCGTACCAAGTTGGACCGTAAGAATAATCAACTTTCAGCGGAACTGCGAGTTCAATTGCATGTTCCATCACTTCAGGTACAAGCTTCTCTAATTTTTCAATTTCTTCTTTTGGTGCTTCAAATATTAATTCATCGTGTACTTGCAGAAGAAGACGCGCTTGTAATCCTTCTTCTTCTAGACGATCCGCCATAATAATCATCGCTTTTTTAATAATATCTGCTGCAGTACCTTGAATTGGTGTATTCATAGCTGTACGCTCAGCGAAGCTACGCAAGTTGAAATTACGACTCGTAATTTCTGGAATGTAACGGCGGCGATTTAATAAGGTAGCCACATATCCTTTTTGCTTCGCATCTTTTACGATGTCATCCATGTATTCTTGTACACCAGGGAAACTTTCTAAATACTTTTCAATAAATTCCGCTGCTGCTTTTCTTGTAATACCTAGGTTTTGTGAAAGACCATAATCACTAATACCATACACAATTCCGAAGTTAACAGCTTTCGCTTGTCGTCTCATATTCGAAGTTACTTCATCTTTTTCAACACCAAATACATCCATAGCTGTTTTCGTATGAATATCCATGTCATGTTGGAACGCTTCGACTAGCCCTTTATCATTTGCAATATGAGCTAATACACGAAGTTCAATTTGCGAATAATCTGCTGCGTACATAATCCACCCTTCTTCTGATGGAACGAATGCCTGACGAATCTTTCTCCCTTCTTCTAATCGAATCGGGATATTTTGCAAGTTCGGATCCGTTGAACTTAATCGGCCTGTTTGCGTTAATACTTGATTGAAACGAGTATGAATTTTAGATGAATCTTCATGTACAACTTTTAATAAACCTTCAATATAAGTTGAATTTAGTTTTCCTAATTGACGGTAATGTAAAATGTTTGGAATAATTTCATGGTGATCCATCAGCTTGTCTAGTACATCAGCTGACGTAGAATAGCCTGTTTTCGTCTTTTTAATAACTGGTAAATTTAAGTTTTCAAACAGAATAACACCAAGCTGCTTCGGTGAATTAATATTAAATTCCGTTCCCGCAAGCTTATAAATTTCCTGTTCCATTTCCTTTAATCTACCTGCAAGTTCTACTCCCATATTACGAAGACGTTCCGTATCAACTTTTACACCTTTTACTTCCATATCAGCTAATACACGTGCAAGTGGCAATTCTAACTCTGTAAACAGTTCATATTGCTCATTCTTTTCTAACTCTTCAACGAATGTTTGCTTTACATCATGTAATACATGCACTTTACGAGCGACATGCTCCGCTACTACTTCTAGCTCTGGAACAGCACGCTTCGCACCTTTTCCGTAAACTTCTTCATCAGATTTCACAGCATGCGTTTCTTTCATTTTCGCTACAGTACGGAAATCTTTATCTGTATCAGCCGGGTCAAGTAAATAAGCAGCGATTAATAAATCAAAGTCAATCCCTTGTATATCTATACCGTTCCATTTCAGTGCAACGATCGCACGCTTCGCATCAAATGTATGCTTTCTCATTTCTCCATTTGCAAGCCACTCTTTAAAAGCATCTGACTTAAGAGCAATGTCTGTCTGAATAAAGTAACAACCATTTTCATTTTGAATACCAAAACCTTGAATATCCGCTTTATGATAGTTATCTTCCTGTACTTCAACAATAAGTGCACTATCTTGCTGAAGCATTTCTTCTGTAACTTCTTCCACGATATCAAATGTAATATCATCTAATTCAGCTGGAGCTGTTTCCTCAGGTGTAACACCTAACTTATTTAAAAGAGATGTAAATCCTAAATTCTCGAACATTGGAATGACATCACTTGCTTCATATCCTTTATACTCCATATCATCCACATTCACAGTAATTGGTGCGTCTGTAATAATTGTTGCAAGATCTTTACTCATAAGAGCTTGGTCTTTATTTGCTTCCAGCTTTTCTTTTAATTTCTTCCCGCTTACTTGATCTATATTTTCATATACTGCTTCAACCGTTCCAAACTGTGTTAACAATTTAATCGCAGTTTTTTCACCAACTCCTGGTACACCTGGAATATTATCTGATTGGTCTCCCATTAAACCTTTCATATCGATAATTTGTTTTGGTGATAAACTGTATTTCTCAAATAAAGCTTCTGTCGTATATTCATCTACTTCTGTAATTCCTTTTCGAGGAATGCATACAAGCGTGTTATCAGAAACAAGTTGAAGTAAATCTTTATCTCCTGAAATAACTTTTACACTTGCCCCTTGCTCACTCGCTTCTTTCGCTAACGTTCCCATAATGTCATCCGCTTCGTAATTTTCCAGCTCATAACGTGGCACATTGAACGCATCAAGCATTTCACGAATAAACGGGAACTGCTCTGATAATTCAGGTGGAGTCTTTTGACGTCCGCCCTTATACTCACTATACGTTTTATGACGGAACGTTGTTTTACCTGCATCAAATGCTACTAACATATGCGTCGGCTTTTCTTCCTCTAATATTCTCATTAACATCATTGTAAAACCGTAAATTGCGTTCGTATGTATACCTTTGTCGTTATTTAAAAGCGGTAGTGCAAAGAAAGCACGATACGCGATATTATTACCATCTACTAGTACGACCTTTTTTTCCAAAATCGAAACCTCCCCATACAAATTTGAAATGATTTTTTTCACAGAAAAAAACCGTTCCTTTCCTCTCTCTATATTAACATGACTAATAGAGAGAAGAAAAATAACGGTTATTTTCCTATATATAAATCGGCTTATATTGGCATAAAGGGAAGTGACGAGAATAGCACAACTACTCTCGTCCAAAATTACTCCTTGGATGAAGGGGTTTTCATCTATTATATTAACAGAGCTTTATTAATATTTAATTAAGCCATTGTTAATATATTGTAAACATCCATCATCCTATTTATCAGTTGCTGATTTTGGTAAAACAACCGTAAATGTTGTCCCTTCTCCAACTTCACTATCCACTGTAATTGTACCGTGATGCGCCTCAACTAAATGCTTTACAATCGATAACCCAAGGCCTGTACCACCAGTATTTCTACTTCTCGCTTTATCCACTCGGTAAAAGCGTTCAAAAATACGTGGAATTTCATCTTTACTAATACCAATTCCAGTATCCGATACTTTTATATAAGCATTATATTTATCTTCTGCTAATTCTACAGAAACAACGCCTCCAGCAGGTGTATATACGATTGCGTTATTCATTAAATTAATAAAGATTTGCTTCAAACGACTTGGATCTCCAATGACAGAGACACGTTTTAACGCATTTACTTGTAAAGAGATTTCTTTTTCTCCCGCTTTATTATCAAGCACCATATGAATGTCTTCAAGAAGCCCCTTCATATCAACGGTCCCCATACTCAATTTAAATCCTTGTTGCTCAATCTTTGATAAATCTAATAAATCTTCAATTAACCCTTGCATACGTTCACTTTCTTTTAAAATAATATGCAAGAAATGTTCGCAGAATTTTTTATTATCCATAGCACCGTCTAAGAGCGTTTCTGAAAAACCTTTAATAGAAGTAATCGGCGTTTTTAGTTCATGAGAAACATTCGCTAAAAAGTCTTTTCTCATTTGTTCCAATTTCTTCAGCTCAGTAATATCATGGAATACAAGAACAATCCCTTTCCATTCATGGTTTGTCCCAATAATCGGTGCTCCATATACTTCGAAATGCTTTCGCTCAATTCCAAGTGGTAACAACATTTGTTTACGCACTTTCACTTCTGTCATAAAGATTTCTTCCACTAGCTCTATAATTTCTGTATGGTGGAACGACTCATAGTATAAACGATCTAAATATTCTTCGTCTGTTACGTGGAAAGTCTCCTTATACGAACGGTTTACAAGATTTATATAACCGCGGCTATCAATTAGAATCATTCCACTTCCCATATTTTCAATTAATGTGTGCAGGCGGTCTTGTTGCATTTCTTGCTCAAGCGTCATCTCTTGTAAATTACGCGCTAAAATATTAATTGCTTTACTCAGCATTCCTGTTTCATCCGAATGACTTTCGTATGCACGCGCTTTATAATTACCCTTCGCTAATTCGATTGCAACTTTCGTAACGGATTCAATCGGTCTAATATATTGCCCTGTAATTTTCATACCCAAGAATACAACTACGAGACAAGCGATGACAAATCCAATGATTAATAATCCCCACGTTTTCTGGTGAACATCCCTCAAAGTATCAATTGTACTTTTCACCAAAATATATCCTTGTTTTCCTTCTACATCCTGAACGAATACAACATGATAAAACTTATTTTTTTGATCCGTTTCTTTCGTAATCACTTTATTTCTTTGCTTCGCTGTTTCAGAGGAAAGTTCTTTAATCATCTCTTGGCTAAACGCAGATCGTTGCCCTTTGCTATATTGAACTTTATTGTTTTCATCCACAAATAGAATAGAAGCTGGTATTTTCTCTTCCAACTTTTCAAATACATACGGATTTTTTAAAACATCATCAAAGCCTTGTTCTTCTGCTAATACGGCAACATACTCTATCTCTTTTACCATTCTCTCTTTAGCATGATCTATATAGTAGTTTTCAAACACGGTTTCCAGCAACAAACCTAGTCCGACTAAAATAAACACAATAAGAGAAACAAATGTAAAAAGAAGCCTGGAACGAAATTTATTCATCCCCTTTTGGCTCCTCTAATTTATAACCTAAACCACGTATCGTTTTAATGTACGTCGGTTTTTTCGTATTTTGTTCAATTTTATCGCGCAAATGGCTTATATGGACATCAACAATTCGCGTATCACCAGCAAAATCATAATTCCATACAGCACTTAATAATTGATCACGCGTCAATACGCGACTCTTATTTTTCGCAAGATAAACAAGTAGTTCAAATTCTTTTGGTGTTAATTCAAGCTTTCTTCCTTGGAAATAAGCCTCATAAAACTCTGGTAAAATTTTAAGTTCTGCAATTAGGATGCTATCTTCATCTGGCGCTTCTGCAACTTGTTCTTCTTGTTGCAATTTCGTACGACGCAAAATCGCCTTCACACGAGCAACTACTTCCCTTGGACTAAATGGCTTCGTCATATAATCATCTGCCCCAAGTTCAAGACCTAGCACCTTATCAAACTCATCATCTTTTGCTGTTAACATTAAAATCGGCGTCATAACGCGCTGCAATCGTAATTCTTTACAAACTTCCATACCATCCATTTTTGGAAGCATTAAATCTAATATAATTAAATCCGGACGTTCTGTTGTCGCTTTTTGAAGCGCCATTTCTCCATCCATCGCTGTTATAACTTCAAAACCAGCTTGTTGTAAATTAAATTCAATTAAAGTTAAGATAAACTCCTCATCATCAACTACTAAAATACGATTGTTCATTCTTTTCCTCCAAGTTATAGACTTGAAACCTTCTTCATCCTAGTATTTTCCCCGTTATTCTCATCATACTAGAAAACAGGTTCCCCCTCAATATAATTGTCTATTCATGGAGTTCGTTTGTATAGAATTGAGAAAACAGATGTAATTACGCCCCGCCTACAGCTACATAGGATTTTGCCAAACTTTATAGATTTCTCTCTCTTCTTTAAAGCTCACTTTCGTATGAACTTTAAAATCTTGATTTTGCGCTAAGAAAAACGAAAGAGCATACGCTATTTTATAATCTGGTGTTTCATATCCATCAAATACTCTCCCGTACATTTCATTCGCGATTGAATCGGCCCACACTTCAGCTTCTCTTATCGTTTCAAAGGTTATGTCTTCACTTTTCCATTTCACAGCTATATCACCTTCCAAAAAAAGTAGCGCTAGCATATCCTTAATAAGAATATGACTAGCGCTACTTTTATATCATTCTAACTTTCAACTTTTAAAAATTATCCAATGCTTTTTCCATAATGGAAACAGATTTATAAGGTGGTGTTACTGTTAATGAGCCTTTCACAACAGTATCTCCTTTTTCATCATGAGCAGATACAAGCATATCAATTGTATGTTCCTCCTCAGAAACAGCCACTACTTCAAAGTGGATTTGTAACGTTTCATAATGGTGAACATGCTTCACGAACGTAAGGTCCTTCCTAGTAATATGGCTACCTGGACCTGGTAAATATTTCGTAACTGCCGTTGTAATCATTCCAGTTAGCATAATGCTTGGTACAATCGGCTTTTCATACGGAGTTTGGGATGCGTAATCATGCTGAATATATAATGGATTGGCATCATTCGTTAACCCTAAGTACAATAACAAATCTTTATCCTCAATTTTTTCAGTGATAGATAATTTCTCTCCTACTGTAATTTCATCCATTTTACGACCAATTTGAACTTTTTTCTTTAACATGTTACAACCCCCTCCGATTTTTTCACCTTATTATCCTACTAAAAGCGATACCTTATCCGAAATTTACTATGATGAGGGCAATGTATAGTATAAGTCTATAGTTTCATTATAGGATACACCAAATGATAGCGTTTTCATATTATTTCAAAAAAATATTTCAATAAATAGTAGAAAAAGATTCGGGGCCCCGAATCTTTTTCCGCTTATATTTAATTATTAAACAAGAACTTTCATAACGTTACGTACAGATTCTACAGAGCGATCTAACGCTTCTTTTTCATCTGCAAGAAGTTCTAACTCAATAATTTGTTCAATTCCGTTACCACCTAAAATGACTGGTACCCCTAAGTAAAGGTCACTATAACCATATTCACCTTCAAGGTACGCAATAGCCGGTAATACACGGCGTTGATCTTTTAAGATTGCTTCTGTCATTTCAACTAAAGAAGCAGCTGGTGCGTAATATGCACTACCGTTTCCTAATAAGCCTACAATCTCGCCGCCACCTTTACGTGTACGTTCTACAATTGCCTCTAAACGCTCTTTCGGAATTAACGTTTCTAACGGAATGCCACCTGCATAGGAATAACGTACAAGAGGTACCATATCGTCACCGTGTCCACCAAGAACAAATCCTGTAATGTCTTTCACAGAAAGATTTAATTCTTGCGCAATGAATGTACGGAAACGAGCTGTATCTAATACGCCCGATTGACCGATTACACGTTCTTTCGGGAATCCCGCCTCTTTAAATACAGAATATGTCATTGCATCAACTGGGTTTGTTAATACAACAATAATCGCATTTGGTGAATGTTTTGCAATGTCGCGCGTAATACTTTTCATAATTTTAGAGTTTGTTGCTACTAGGTCATCACGGCTCATACCAGGCTTACGCGCAATACCTGCTGTAATAACGACAACGTCAGAATCAGCAGTATCTGCGTAATCAGATGTTCCAATAATGTTAGCATCAAAACCTTGTACTGGGCTCGCTTCTAACATATCTAACGCTTTCCCTTTTGTTGGATTTTCCAGCTGTGGAATGTCCACTAATACAACATCTGCAAGTTCTTTTTGTGCTAATAAGAATGCTGTTGTTGCTCCTGTAAATCCTGCACCGATGACTGAAACTTTCTTGCGTTTGATTGTCATAATTTACCCCCCGCTTTAATTATGCGTTTTTGATTATCGCTACATCCATGTTTTTAATAAGTTCATTAGCGAACTCAGAACATTTCACTTCTGTTGCGCCTTCCATTAGACGAGCGAAGTCATATGTTACTACTTTTGATGCAATTGTTTTCTCAACTGAAGCTGTTACTAATTTCGCTGCTTCGTTCCATCCTAAGTGCTCTAATAATAGTACACCAGAAAGAAGAACAGAAGATGGATTCACTTTATCTAAACCTGCATATTTTGGAGCTGTACCATGTGTAGCTTCAAAGATAGCATGTCCAGTCACATAGTTAATGTTTGCACCAGGTGCAATCCCAATTCCACCTACTTGTGCAGCAAGTGCATCAGAGATGTAGTCTCCGTTTAAGTTCATTGTTGCAACAACATCGAACTCACGTGGACGAGTTAAAATTTGTTGTAAGAAGATGTCTGCAATAGAATCTTTTACGATGATTTTTCCAGCCACTTCAGCGTCTGCCATCGCTTTATTCGCTGCATCTTTTCCATCTTTTTCAACGATACGATCATATTCAGCCCAAGTAAATACTTTATCGCCGAATTCTTGTTCCGCTACTTCGTAACCCCAGTTTTTGAAAGCACCTTCTGTAAATTTCATAATGTTTCCTTTATGAACTAATGTAACAGAAGAGCGTTTTTCGTTAATTGCATATTGAATTGCAGCACGAACAAGACGCTTTGTCCCTTCTTCTGAGATCGGCTTAATACCAATACCAGATGTTTCTGGGAAGCGGATTTTATTAACACCCATTGCTTCTTTTAAGAAAGCAAGAACTTTTTCTGCTTCTGGAGATCCTTGTGCATATTCAATTCCAGCATAAATGTCTTCTGTATTTTCACGGAAAATAACCATATCAGTATCTTCCGGACGTTTTACAGGTGAAGGAACACCTTCAAAGTAACGAACTGGACGCAGACATACATATAAATCTAATTCTTGACGAAGCGCTACGTTTAGAGAACGAATACCACCGCCAACTGGAGTTGTAAGTGGGCCTTTAATCGCGATTAAATATTCACGGATTAAATTTAAAGTCTCTTCTGGTAACCACTCGCCTGTTTGGTTGAATGCTTTTTCCCCTGCAAGCACTTCTTTCCAAACGATTTTCTTCTCACCATCATAAGCTTTTTCAACTGCTGCTTCTAGTACGCGAGATGCAGCTGCCCAAATATCAGGACCAATTCCATCTCCTTCGATAAATGGAATAATCGGATTGTTTGGTACATTCATAACACCATTAGTTACAGTAATTTTTTCACCTGTTGTCAATGTGATAACCCCCATGTTTGAAATTTCATATGTATGAAACTGAGGGAATAACCCCTCAGTTCAAACCGTTAGTAAAATTAAAATATTCTAATCATTACATCTTCCCGAAAAAATCAGACTTTTGAAAGCGTATTTTTACTATCGAAATAGTGTTTTCGCTTATCGTTGTGCAATTGGAACATACACTTGATGTGTTGGTCCATTATAATCAGCACGCGGACGGATTAAACGGTTGTTTTCATATTGTTCTAGAATATGAGCTAACCAGCCTGACATACGGCTAATTGCAAAAATAGGTGTAAATAAGTCATGGTCAATTCCTAAACAATGGTATACAGAAGCTGAATAGAAATCAACATTTGGTGGAAGACCTTTTTCTTTTGTTACAATGTCTTCAATTTTGATAGACATATTATACCATTTGTCTTCTCCTAAAAGCACGCATAATCTCTTAGACATTTCACGTAAATGTTTTGCACGTGGATCACCATGCTCATATACACGGTGGCCAAATCCCATAATTTTCACTTTATTTTGAAGAGCATTATGAATATATGATTCTACATTTTCTTCTTCGCCAATTTCAGTTAACATCTTCATTACATTTTCATTTGCCCCGCCGTGAAGAGGACCTTTTAATGCACCAATTGCTGCTGTAATACCAGAATATACATCTGAAAGTGTAGCTACGCAAACACGTGCAGTAAATGTAGAAGCGTTTAACTCATGATCCGCATGAAGTACAAGCGCCTTATCAAAAGCTTCAATTTCAACTTCATTTGGCTCGCGGTCATTTAACATGTACAAGAAGTTTGCAGCTAGTGATAAATCTTTTTTCGGCTCAACAACGTCTAAACCTTTACGGATTCTTGCATAAGCAGCAATTAAAGTTCCTACTTGAGCCTGTAATTTAACCGCTTTCAAATAATTGGACTTTCCATCCATAATTTCAGCGCTCTCATCGTATAATGATAGCATGGAAATTGCAGTTCGTAAAACAGACATCGGATGCGCAATTTTTAAATCTACTTGTTTCAAATATGTTAAAATCTCACCTGGAACTTTATAGTATTCAGATACAGTGCCTTTAAATTCCGCTAGTTCTTTTTCGTTAGGAAGCTTGCGGTGCCATAATAAGTACACTACTTCTTCAAATGTAGCATTCTCAGCTAAATCATCAATATTATACCCAACATAAGTTAATGTATCATCAATAATAGAGCTCACAGATGATGTTGTTGCTACTACCCCTTCTAAACCTCGAATAACAGTCATGACATTCTCTCCTTTTCCTGAAAATTCTCCCAACCTTGCTCCTTATATCTATTTGCTCCCCTTATAAATTATGAACGCTCGTTCACTCTTTAGGCAAGCAAAATGCACGATCATGCAAATTTTTTGCGATGTTCCCCTCTTAATGTCCATTACCTACATGGAAAGCATGAGCGTGAATGTCTCCCCGAATCCTCACGCTCAAAACAACAAGTTAGTGAGGAAAATGAATTCCGAAGAGTTTTATGATAAAAACAACATAAAACAATATCATTATAAAATTGTTTTATGTTGTTTTTATTTTATCTGGTGTAAAGTCTCTGCTGTTATGTAACTTTTCAAAGTTTCTAATCCTATTATAAACAATTATCTGACTTTTGTGAACAGAAAGAATTCAAAATTTTTATATTACTATAAAATTCCTTATTTAAACATCTGTATAATACTCATAACTGCATAGGCAATTCCAGCCCCAATTAATGGACCTACAGCAACCCCATTAAATAAAGCAACTGCTATAATTGTCCCGAAAACGAGCGCAGTTGTAATATGAGGATCTGTCGTTAATAATTGCACGCCGCCTTTTGCTAACAAAGCAACTGCTACCCCTGAAGCTAAAGCAATCCATGCATAATACGATTTCGCTGCTTCTCCAAGTTGTTTAAACCCTATTTCTCCCGTCGCAATCGGTACGAGTACCGCTATTGTAATAACCGTAACACCGAGGTTAATCCCTTTCGTTTGCAGATAAGGAAAGACTTTATCCCCTAGAAACGTAAATTTCAATAAAAATAGCACACCAATAGCTACAGTAAGCGATTGGTTTTTCGCAATAAGTCCTATAATAAGTAGTATGAATAAAAATAACGTTGACTGACTAATCATGTCTGCACTTCCTTTCTGAAAATAATGAACTCATTTCCAAACAAAAATACCTTTAAACCTATCGTTATACATGATATACGGATGCCTATTTATCGATAACATCTTCAATTTTTTTATGTATTTTAAAATGCAAAACCGAGACTTTCACACAAAAAAATTAAAGCATGTATACATGTTTGAAAACGGTCGTCTCTTCTTTCTTTTCTAATAAGAAACAGGTAAAATAAAAAGAAGAGAAAATGAAGTTTTTACCATATAGTAGAAGCATCAACACCAAGCTTTCACAGTCACTCACGTACTGAAAAAGCAGGTAAAAATCCATCATTCCACTATAACATAAAGTGAAACTTTAATCAGTGCGTCACACTCGTTATAAGTTGAACGAATTAGGATAATCCAAATTGGAATGGGAGGTATACATCTTTGAACCGAAACTTACTATATATGATATTGCGACTCATATTTGTCATTGTAGCAACGGTAGTTGGGTTCTATGCATTACTATACATGTCAGGGCTTATCTATCCTTTTATTATCGCTTTTGCATTTGCTTATTTGATTAATCCTGTCGTCAATTTTCTTAATCAAAAACTACAATTCCCTCGCGCACTGGCAGTACTCGTTAGCTTAATTCTCGTATTCGGAGCTATCGTTGGACTTGTTACATACCTTGTAACGGAAGCAATATCCGCCACAACATACTTACTACAAATTGTTACAGTAAAGTTTCCAGATATCGTTACATTCGCTCAGCAATTTGCACTTAATCATATTATGCCTCTCTACGATGATTTAATCTCAAAATTTAATCATCTCGGAGAACCACAGCGCTATACGATTACACAAAACATACAAAACTTAGGAACCGAAGCAACGACACAAATGAAAGAACTTTTAACTGCCATTATAAGCGGGTTAACAAATTTCATTAGCGCACTACCAACGACTTTAACTGTGCTTGTATTCGTTTTATTAGCTACTTTCTTCATTAGTTACGATTGGCATCGTCTTGCTCAGAAAGTAAGAAAATTTCTACCTAATCGGGTACACGGCTACGGAAAGACTATTTTTGTCGATTTAAGAAAAGCGTTGTTCGGTTTTGTTAAAGCACAACTTACACTCGTATCTATGACAACCGTTATTGTACTAATCGGGCTTTTAATATTACGCGTACCATATGCAATTACTATCGCGATTATTACAGGAGTTGTAGATTTACTCCCGTATTTAGGAACAGGAGCCGTCTTCGTTCCTTGGGTTATATACGTATTTTTCACTGGCGACACAGCATTCGCCATTGGTCTTCTCATTTTATACATCGTCGTGATTGTCCAAAGACAAATTATGGAGCCTAAAGTACTTTCCTCTAATATCGGCCTCGATCCATTAGCGACACTGATCGCTCTATTCGTTGGCTTTAAGCTCTTTGGCTTTTTAGGATTAATCATCGGTCCAGTCATCTTAGTACTACTTAATACATTGCACAAAGCTCGTGTCTTCCATGATTTGTGGAAATATATTAAAGGCTCACCTTCAAAATAATAGTTTCTAATTCATATACAACAAAAAACTTACATGTAATCAGTGGGAATTTCCCACTGATTATTCCTTGTACTTATTTTTCACACTCATTACATACAACAAGAGGATTTACCAAAAAAAGGATAATTCTCTTGTTTTTTTGCATAAAAACACATATTTCGAGGTATTTTTACATATTTATTCTATTTATTTTATAATTATTACTTACATTTATTACTTTTTATGTAAATGAATAAATATACAAAGTGGCACAGAATACGACTTAAACTAACAATTTCCTACTCTTATCTAACTTTTTCCATACCAATTGATTCATTTTATACTCAAAAATAAGCTTTAGTTCAGAAAGATCTTCCTACAACACACTCATTACGAGCCACTAAATCCTTAAATCACATAAATACACAGTACATATAATAAAGAAAAACTTTAATTAACAGAACTTTGACCAACCTCTCACCCTTTTGCAAGCAAAAAAATAGTACTTAGATCAATATGATCTAAGTACTATTTCTGCACAATAATAGTAGAGCTCTTTCTAAACTTCCATTCCATCCATTTCATAACAAGCGGTTTCAACAAAGCCCTCGTAATAGGGATAACAAAAATAAAACCTATTACATCCGTCACATAGCCAGGAAGCACTAAAAGAATCCCTCCTACAAACACAAAAATACCATCTAGTACCGCCTCACCTGGCATTTCTCCTCTATTCAACTTAGATTGAATCTCTCTAAGCACTTTAAATCCTTGCCTTTTCGCCAAATACACACCTACAACACCAGTAAATACAATCATAGCGAACGTAGACCATAGACCTATTACATGACTCGATCCAATTAATACCGTAATCTCAATCGCCGGTATTAAAATCAACAAGAATAACAACCATTTCATAGTTCCACACCTCTTTTACACTTCGTTTTTAACGCCTTTATAACGCTCATACAAGCCCTTTAGAAACGAAACTACCTTTCCCTTAACCCTCATAATAAACGGTTCTCCTAAGCGTTTTCAGGCATCTCAAACTATTTATACTCCATTTTTGTGTAAAAAAAAGAGAAGGACTCCGATCCTTCTCTCCGTATTACTTATAGCACTTCCGCATGTCCATTATAAACAATTCCGCGTGCCGCATCAACTGTTACTTCTTGGCCATTTTTTAAAGTTGCTGTTACGCCATTTACACCAACGATAACAGGAATACCGATTGATACGCCTACAACAGCCGCGTGGCTTGTTAGACCGCCTTCTTCTACGACTAAAGCTGCAGCTTTTTCGATTGCAGGGATCATATCTTTATCTGTGCTTGTTGTAACAAGGATATCACCTTTGTTTACGTTCGCTACAGCTTCAGCAGCTGTTTTTGCTACAACTACTTTACCTTTTGCAGCTTTACGACCGATTCCTTGTCCTTTAGCAACTTCTTCACCAACAACGTGGATTTTCATTAAGTTTGTTGTACCAGTTTCAGCAACTGGTACGCCAGCAGTGATTACTACAGTATCTCCAAGTCCGATTAGACCTGCATCCATACCTGTTTGAATTGCTGTATCTAACATTTCGTCAGTAGAAGCTGCGCGCTTCTCAGCCATAAATGCTTGTACACCCCAAACAAGTGCAAGACGACGGCCTACTTGCTCGTCAGATGTTACAGCTACGATTGGTGATTTCGGACGGTATTTAGAGATCATTTTCGCAGTATATCCACTTTCTGTTGGAGCTACGATTGCAGCTACATCAAGAGCAAGTGCTGTATGCGCAACAGATTGGCTAATTGCATCTGTAATTGTTGGAGTGAACTCTTTAATACGTTTTTTGAACATATCTTCATATTGTAATGATTTTTCAACACGTACTGCAATGTTAGCCATCATTGTTACTGCTTCTACTGGATACTGTCCAGCAGCTGTTTCACCTGAAAGCATGATTGCATCTGTACCATCGAAGATTGCGTTAGCTACGTCACTTGCTTCCGCACGAGTTGGACGTGGGTTACGTTGCATAGAATCTAACATTTGTGTTGCAGTAATAACTGGTTTACCTAACACGTTACATTTTTTGATTAGACGTTTTTGTACTAATGGTACTTCTTCTGGTGGAATTTCTACACCCATGTCACCACGAGCTACCATTAAACCGTCAGAAACTTCTAAGATTGAATCGATGTTGTCGATACCCTCTTGGTTTTCGATTTTTGGTACGATTTGGATGTATTGAGCGTTATGCTCTTCTAATAATTCACGGATTTCTAATACGTCAGCTGCTTTACGTACGAATGAAGCTGCGATGAAATCAACTTTTTGCTCGATACCGAAGATGATATCTTTTACGTCTTTTTCAGTGATACCAGGAAGCTTAATGCTTACGTTCGGTACGTTAACACCTTTTTTATTTTTTACAGTTCCGCTGTTAAGAACTTTCGTACGGATGTTTCCGTCAGCTTTTTCGATTACTTCTAACTCGATAAGACCGTCATCGATTAGAATGCGAGAACCTGGGTCTACATCGTCATAAAGACCAGCATAAGATACAGAGAACTTCTCTGCAGTACCTAATACTTGCTCAGTAGAAAGAACTACTTCTGCACCTGTTACAAGCTCAGCTTGTCCGTCTACGAAGTCGTGAGTACGGATTTCTGGACCTTTTGTATCAAGTAAAATACCAACTGTTTTACCAGTTTTCTTTGAAGCTTCACGAATGTTTTTAATACGAGCGCCATGTTCTTCGTGGCTACCGTGAGAGAAGTTTAAACGAGCAACGTTCATACCCGCTTCGATTAATTGTTCTAATTTCTCAATACTTTCACTAGCAGGACCTATTGTACATACAATTTTAGTTTTACGCATATTGCACCTCCGAAAATTATGAAACCGTTCCCAAATATCCGACGTTACGCCGATTAGATGGATAATTCTTTAGATAATTGACACATATCTTTATCGATCGTATGTTTTTGAGCTAACGCTTCGATAATGTCATGGTCAACAAGTTTATTATTTTGAATACCTACACAACGTCCACCTTTACCAGCAATTAACAACTCAACTGCTCTTGCGCCAAGACGGCTTGCTAATACACGGTCTTGTGCACTTGGTGATCCACCACGTTGTACGTGGCCTAATACAGTTACACGAGTGTCAAAGTTTGTCGCTTCTTCGATTTGCTTACCGAAGTCGATTGCACTTCCAACACCTTCAGCTACAACGATAATACTATGTTTTTTACCACGTTCACTACCACGCTTCAGACGAGCAATAACATCTTCCATGTCATACTCTTCTTCTGGAATTAAGATTGTTTCCGCACCATCAGCTAAACCAGCCCATAATGCGATATCACCAGCGTGACGTCCCATTACTTCGATAACATATGTACGTTCATGAGATGTAGCTGTGTCACGGATTTTATCAATTGCATCAATAACAGTGTTTAAAGCTGTATCGAAACCAATTGTGAAGTCTGTTCCTGGGATATCATTGTCGATTGTACCTGGTACACCAACACATGGGAATCCTTGTTCAGTTAATTTTTTAGCGCCTTGGTAAGAACCATCTCCACCAATAACAACAAGTCCTTCGATACCGTGTTTCTTTAATTGCTCGATACCTTTTAGTCGTACTTCTGGATCTTTAAACTCAGGACATCTTGCTGTATATAATTTCGTACCACCGCGGTGGATAATATCGCCAACAGAACCTAGTTCTAATTTTTCAATGTGACCAGAAATTAATCCAGCGTATCCATGGTAAATACCATATACTTCAATATCATGGAAAATCGCTTTACGAACAACTGCACGAATGGCAGCATTCATACCAGGTGAATCTCCACCACTTGTTAATACACCAATACGTTTCATTTGTACTCACCTCATAAAGATTATTTGCCTTATAATAAAATAACACGAAAAAATATAAAATTACAATGGAGAAGATGTGTCTTTTCATAATAAAAACGTGCATTCGCGAAGTGGAACGCACGCTTTTCTTATTTTATCCAAATGGAAGCGTTTGAAAACGAAACTTGCCCAATTTTCATATATTTTTCATAACGTTTTTCGATTAATTCATCTTTCGAAATTCCGTTTAATTGTTCAAAAGTTTTTCTAATCATTAAGTCGATATTTTCCGACTGTTTCAAAATATTACGGTGTGCGCCACCTTTTGCTTCTGGAATAATTTCGTCAATTACACCTAATTCTTTCAGATCTGCCGCTGTAATTCTCATCGCTTCTGCAGCTTCCTTCGCCTTTCCTGCATCTTTCCAAAGAATTGCCGCTGCGCCCTCTGGTGTAATGACAGAATAAGTGGAATTTTCTAGCATATGAATGTAATCTCCTACTCCAAGACCTAGCGCACCACCACTACCTCCTTCACCGATAACGATACAAATAACAGGTACCGTTAAACCTGCCATTTCAAATAGGTTGCGGGCGATAGCTTCACTTTGACCACGTTCTTCAGCAGCTTTACCAGGATAAGCTCCTTTCGTATCAATAAAACAAATAATTGGACGATTAAACTTCTCCGCTTGCTTCATGAGACGCAGTGCTTTTCGATAACCTTCTGGATGAGGCATCCCAAAATTACGACGAATATTTTCTTTCGTATCTTTTCCGCGTTGATGCCCAATTACAGTTACAGGCATCCCCTTATATTTCGCAATGCCGCCGACAATCGCTGCATCATCACCAAATAGGCGATCTCCATGACATTCAAAAAAATCAGTAAATAAGTGCTCAATATAATCGAGCGTTGTCGGTCTTTCTGCATGACGAGCAATTTGAACACGGTCCCATACTTTCATATTGCCGTATATATCTTCCTCTAAATTTTCTAGCTTGTCTTCCAAAATACGAATCTCCTCACTGAAGTCCATCTGGCTGTTTTTCGTATAGTCTTTCAGTTCACGAATCTTATTTCTTAGCTCAACAACCGGTTTCTCAAATTCTAGCTCTGCCATACAGCCATTTCCCCTCCTTGATGAACTTCTAAAATCTTGCGAAGTGATTCCCTCATATCATCACGATGCACAACCGCATCTAATTGACCATGGTCTAATAAGAATTCTGCCGTTTGGAAGTCCTCCGGTAGTTTCTCACGCACGGTTTGTTCAATTACACGTCTACCGGCAAATCCGATAAGTGCGCCTGGTTCTGCAAGATTATAATCACCAAGTGAAGCGAAACTCGCTGAAACCCCGCCCGTCGTTGGATGAGTCATAACAGAAATAAATAATCCTCCTGCATTACTATGCTTTTTCAAAGCTACGCTTGTTTTTGCCATTTGCATTAAACTTAATATCCCTTCTTGCATACGGGCACCACCCGAAGCAGTAAAGATAATAAATGGAACTTGTAAGTCGTATGCCTTTTCAACCGCACGGGCAATTTTTTCTCCTACTACAGAGCCCATGCTCCCCATTCGAAAACGAGAATCCATTACTGCAACAACAACAAGCATGTCATCAATTGTTCCTTCACCAGTTACAACCGCTTCGTTTAATTCAGTCTTCTTACGATCGCTCTCTAATTTCTCCTCATATCCAGGAAACTCGAGTGGATTTAATGAAACCATTTCTTTGTCATACTCACGGAATGACCCCTCGTCCAATATACTATCAAGACGTTCCCATGCATTCATAGGATGATGATATCCACAGTTCACACATACTTTTAAATTTTTTAAAAGCTCTTTCGTATACATGATTTTTTTACATTTCGGACATTTTGTCATAACGCCATCAGGTACATCTTTCCGTACTTGTTCTGAAGGTATTGCAGCGTACTTTTTCTTTTTCACGAATAAATCTCTTAGCACAATTTGACCCCCTTCGTTGAGAGCTAAGGTTAGCGTAAGAAGAAAATGGGGCTAACACCAAAGTTTGATGTTAGCCTTATCTTCTCAATCTGTCTAATAACCTCTCTCTTTACGTTTAACTTTAACCGCTATGCGGTAGAATGTTTGTCATAACGTGTCATGGTCATTTCGACAAATTTTATACATTACGAGTGAAACTGTATATTCTCTACTAATTCATCGTAAATTTTTAGTGCATCATTTTCTTGTTTTTCTTCCAAAGTCGCATAAAGCTTTCTATACAAATCGATAGAGTCTCCTGAAACCTCACAAGAAAGAGTTGCTACATAATCATTTACGATCATCCAAATGCGATATAGTAAATAATTATCGACTTGTTCAATAAGTGTTTTAAAGAATGTTTGATGAAGCGTTGGAATTGAGCTTTCATTTTCTTCAAGTACTTGATCTAATTTCCTTAGTACTTTAGAAAACGTTTCTTTCGGTAAATTACATACAATTCGAATCATATCTTTTTCAAGCAATCGTTTTGTTTGCAATAAATCACGAATTGTCTTCTCATCTTGCAATAAAAATGGAGCGATTAATTGTACAAGACCGTTATCGTAAAAGTTTCGAATAAACGTCCCTTCACCACGTCTCGTTTCAATTAACCCTACAAGTTCTAGAGCACGCAATGCTTCTCTTACAGAGGAGCGTCCAACGTTTAAGCGTGAACTTAACTCACGCTCAGACGGCAAACGATCCCCCGCTACCAATCCATCCTCTTCCATAATAGAACGGATTTTTTTTACAATTTCGAGATATACTTTTGTATTTGATGATGTCAATGGAAATTCCTCGCTTATTCTTTACCAATCAGCGCTAATTGTTTTGTTTTCTCAGCGATCTCATTTGGATCTACTTGACGGCGAGCTACTCCTGTCTCCATTGCAGCTTTCGCAACATAAGCCGCTACTTGAGGCGCTACACGCGCGTCAAACGGTGCTGGAATGATATAATCTGCATTTAACTCAGCTTCTGCTACAAGCTCTGCAATGGCCTGTACAGCTGCCATCTTCATTTCTTCGTTAATTTGTGTCGCATGTACATCAAGTGCTCCGCGGAAAATACCAGGGAACGCTAGTACATTATTTACTTGGTTCGGGAAGTCAGAACGACCTGTTCCAACAACAGCTGCGCCCGCTGCTTTTGCCAATTCTGGCATAATTTCTGGAACCGGATTCGCCATTGCAAAAATAATTGCATCGTCATTCATTGTACGAACCATCTCTTCTGTTAATGCACCTTCTGCAGATACACCAATAAATACGTCCGCACCTTGTACAACATCAGCTAAAGAACCTTCAATACGATTCTTATTCGTATATTTTGCAACTTCATCCTTAACCGGATTCATACCTGCAGGACGACCTTCGTAGATCGCACCTTTACGGTCACACATAATAACGTCACGTACACCATAGCGATATAAAAGTTTAATAATTGCAATACCTGCTGCACCTGCGCCATTTGCAACAACTTTAATGTCAGACATTTTCTTTCCAACTAATTTCAGTGCGTTCACAAGACCCGCTACTGTTACGATAGCTGTTCCGTGTTGATCATCATGGAAGATAGGAATATTTGTTTCTTTTTTCAAACGTTCTTCGATAATGAAGCAGTTTGGTGCTGCGATATCTTCTAAGTTAACGCCGCCAAAAGTTGGCTCCATTAATTTTACAGTTTCAACAATTTTATCTACATCGTTTGTATTTAAGGCAATCGGGAATGCATCTACACCAGCAAAGCTCTTGAATAATACAGCTTTACCTTCCATTACTGGAAGAGATGCTTCAGGTCCAATGTTACCAAGACCAAGTACAGCCGTTCCATCAGTCACAACTGCTACCATATTTCCCTTCATCGTATATTCATATACCTTACTTTTATCGTCATAAATTTCTTTACAAGGCTCTGCAACCCCTGGAGAATATGCAAGACTTAAATCTTTTGCATTTTCTACTTTTACTTTTGATACCGTTTCTAATTTTCCTTGATGCACTTTATGCATGTGAAGTGCTTCTTCACGAAGTGTTGACAAACTATCCACTCTCCTCAAATTATTCTAGCTGATATCAATTTCTCCAAGTGGTCTGACCACGAACACTACTACTATAATAATCGAAGTGTAGGGAAATTGTCCATTATATTTTCACAACTACATTTTCTTCCCCGACAATTTCACGAAGTGCTCCTAAACATTCTTCACTTGGATGAATCGATAAACTTCGAGATAATTGTACCATTTTATGTTCCTTTTCATAATAAATTAGTACTTTCGCAAAACCTGAATAGTCAAACAATAGTTTTGTAACCTGATTTAAAAGCTTTTTCTCATACTGAGATGGCAATTTCACATAAACCGATGCGTCTTTCTTTTCTTCATAAGCATCCATTTCTTCTAACGGATAGAGTCCATTTACAATCCATTGTAGCTTATGATTCCTTAGCTCAATTATGCCGTCAACTAAAACAATTGCCCCTTCTTGTAACTTGTCTGAGAAATGTATATACGTTTCTGGGAAGAGAACCGCCTCCATTTCATCATTTTGATCACAGAATGTAATAAACGCCATCTTTTGCAACTTTTTCGTACGAATCACTCTCACACTTGTTATATACACGATAGCTCTTTGTACTTTTTTCTTATGTCGCATCGCCTGAGCAAGAGATGGAATTTCTAATTCTTTTCCTAACTTCACATACTGTGCTGTCGGATAACTTGATAAATAAAATCCAAGTGCTTCTTTTTCTTTATTTAATTGTTCAATAAAAGATAGCTCTTCTCCTTGTACGTATTTTGATTTTGGAACAGCATCTCCTAAATCACGTGCAAGATTAGCGTACTCTAATGCCCCTTTAAGACTTTTCCATAAGTTTGTTCTCGAAATACCAAAATCGTCGAAACATCCCGACCAGACGAATGCCTCTAAATTTCGCTCTGTTACAAACTTTGATGGCATACGAAGACAAAATTCAAATAAATCTTCGAACATTTTTTTCTCGCGTTCTTCAAGTAATGCCGTCACCGTAGCCATTCCGATATTTCGAATTGAGAGTAAACTGTAACGTATTGCATTCCCTTCTATCTGGAAGTTGTAACCACTTCTTTGAAGAGACGGTGGCAAAACGTGAAAACCTTTCCGCTTCGTTTCTCGTATATACTGCACAATCTTATCTTCATTTCCAATTGCACTTGATAATAATGCCGTCATAAATTCCAGCGTATAATTCGCCTTTAAGTAGGCGAGTTGATATCCAATCATACTGTAAGCTACAGCATGACTTCGGTTAAAACCGTAATTCGCAAATCTTACAATTAAGTCGTAAATTTTATTTGCAGATGTCTCTTCATAACCGTTTTTCAAACAACCTTGCACAAAATGCTTACGTTCCTGATCTAAAATGTCACGATTCTTTTTACTCACTGCACGGCGCAATAAATCTGCCTCTCCGAGCGAAAATCCAGCTAACTTCGAGGCAATTTGCATAATTTGTTCTTGGTATACAATTACACCGTATGTTCTTTCTAAAATCGGTTTTAAATCTGGATGTAAATATTCAATTTTTCTTTTTCCATGCTTCGATTCAATAAAGGTAGGAATTTGTTCCATAGGCCCTGGTCTGTATAACGAGTTAACAGCGACGATGTCTTCAAATTCATTCGGCTTTAACCCGCGAAGTACATTTCGCATACCACCTGATTCAAGTTGGAATACACCTGTTGTATCCCCTCTTCCTAGCAATTGAAACGTCTTTTCATCTTGAAGAGGTAACTTTCTTATATCAATTTGTTTCCCCGTTTTTTTCACGATAAACTTTATAATATTTTCAAGTAACGTTAAATTACGTAACCCTAAAAAGTCCATCTTGAGCAACCCAAGTTCTTCTAATGCATCGGCCGGATATTGTGTAACATACACATCGTTATGCCCTTCTTGAATCGCTACACTTCCCGTTAACGGTTCTTGACTCATAATAACGCCAGCTGCATGAATAGACGTATGACGCGGCAAGCCTTCTACACGCTTTGCAATCTCAAATACACGTTCATGCAAAAGATTTCCTTGAATAAACTCACGAAGCGATTGTGACTCTTCATAAGCATCTTTTAACGTTATACCAAGCTTTGATGGGATAAGTTTTGAAAATATGTCAATATCTCTCGGCGGCAGCCCCATTACACGTGCAATGTCTCTAATTGCCGCTTTCGCTGCAAGTGTACCAAACGTTACAATTTGCGCAACACGAAGCTGACCATATTTATCTTTCACATATCGAATCATCTCATCACGTCTTATATCCGGAAAATCGATATCAATATCTGGAAGTGTCACACGTTCGGGATTTAAAAATCTCTCAAATAATAAATCGTATTCAATCGGATCGATATCTGTAATTTCTAATACATACGAAACAAGTGAGCCAGCAGCTGATCCACGGCCTGGTCCTGTTAAAATATGATTTTCATGCGCATATTTCATAAAGTCCCATACGATAAGGAAATAATCACTAAATCCCATGCTAGAAATGACATTTAATTCATGATTCAAACGCGCTATATGCACGTCTTTCGGCGTACCATATCTTTTACGCATACCTTCTTCACAAACACGGCGCAAATACGTATCATTCGTTTCGTTAGATGGAACAGGAAATTTTGGTAATTGATTTACATGAAACGGTATTTCTACATTACAACGTTCTGCGATTTTTGCTGTATTATAAATGGCTTCTTCTGCTTGAGAAAATAGTGCTCCCATTTCATCTGATGACTTTAAATAATATTGATCTGTTTTCAGCCTCGGCCTATCTGGATCAGTCATTTTCGTTCCACTTTCAACAGATAATAAGCATTCATGAACAAGTGCATCGCTTTGATTGATATAACGTACATCATTTGTTGCAACGACTGGAATGTTTACCTTATTAATAAATTCAGGTAGCTTCTCTTGTAAAAGCAGCTCATCTTGAATCGCATGATGCTGCAAGCTTATATAAAAATCGCCAAACATATTTTGATATGTGCGAGCTACTTCTTCAGCCTGACTCTCTTTGTCTTCTAATAATAACTGTTCAATTTCCCCATCTTTCCCTGGTGAAATTGCAATTAGCCCTTTCGCATAATGCGCCAGCCACTTCTTCGGAATACCTTCTTTTGATTTCGTCATAATGCTACTAGAAATCTTTAATAAATTTTGATAGCCTATTTCATTTTCAGCAAGTAAGACAAGCGGATAAGACCTTTCTTCTTCTTCACTAAAAATAGAAGCTGTTAAGCCGATAATAGGCTGTATACCATTTTTCTTACATGCTTTATAAAATGGAATAACGCCATACATAACATTTTCATCCGTAATAGCCAGCGATGAAAAACCAAGCTCTTTTGCCCTGACTACAAGCTCATCAATTTTACAAGCACTTTTTAACAAACTAAAAACGGTTTGACATTGTAAATGCACAAACTTCACTGTTGTACCCTCTCTTTACCTATTTGACTACTTTTATTATAGGTGAAGAGGAAAGCGGAAATCAAAACATACTTCTTATACTTTGTCCATATATATGAAGAAGAAAGGGGAATGACGATGGATGTAAGAGAACATACTTTTTTCTCTCTGCTTATTATTAGTTATTTTATTGCCTTTGGGGTTATACTTGGCGGTTCATTAATTGGCGGATTTGGTGCATTTCTTATCGGAAAACCAGCTCTAACGTATATTAATCAATTTGCTCAAAATTTAAGAATTTGGGCACTTGTTGCAGCAATTGGCGGAACATTTGATACTTTTTATAGCTTTGAAAGAAGTTTTTTTGGCGGAGATATGAAAGATATCGTAAAACAAATTCTCCTTATTTTTTTCGCAACTGGTGGTATGCAAACTGGTCTTATTATTATTAAATGGCTAACGCAGGAACATGTATGAGAGTACCAAGTGCTAATACAGCTAAAAGATGGTATTTAGTTTTAGCTGGTGCTGCTGTTGGAGGCGTGTTGAGTTGGTTTGTTTTTTTGTACATATACGGTGTTTTTCAACAAGAACAAGCTAGTAAAATAGCACAGCAACGAGAAATTATAGAAAAGCAAGAAGCAAAACTCCACGTCCTTCTCGAAGATCAAGAGAAATTGAATACGGAAAATAAACGGCTCTTAACTATTCAAGAGATTAAAATAAAAATAATAAATCGAGAAAAATACGATTTAGACAACCTTACACTCGAAAATATGACTACATCTATCCATAATGATCTTCAACATCTTTTAACGAAAAACATACAAAGTATCGCAAAAAATAAAGACCTACTCAAAAAGGTAATCGAAAACAAGACGTACAAACATTACGATCGTATATATCGTTTTAAAGTCGATACAGTATCTTTTGATACTGTGCTTGAAATTAGCATTGCGATAGAGAAAGAAAAATAAAGAAGGAGGGCTTTAGCGCCACTCCTTCTTTTCGTTCTAACATATAATTTCTTATTTACAAATCTCACGTAAATCAGCAAACAGACGATCCGCTTCTTCCCAAGAAGATGCTTTTGCACCTGAAGCCATCGGATGCCCTCCGCCGTTATATTGCATTGCTAATTTATTAATAACTGGTCCTTTTGAACGAAGACGAACACGAATCACATCATTTTCCTCTAAAAACAGAACCCACGCCTTTAATCCATCAATATTACCAAGTGCTCCGACAACACCAGATGCTTCAGAAGGAAGTACATCGAACTCTTCTAATACTTCTTTCGTTAGCTTAATGTAAGCCGCTCCTTCTTCTACCATCGTAAAGTTTTGTAAAATATAACCGTTTAAACGAGCGATCTTTTCTTTCGTCTTATACATTTCATTGTATAAATCTGTGAATTTCACACCCATATCAACAAGCTCACTTACGTAACGAAGTGTTTTCGCTGTTGTATTCGGGAATAAGAAACGACCTGTATCTCCAACAATTCCTGCTAAAATAAGGCGTGCTGCTTCTTGTGTTATCTTTAATCCTTTATCTTTTCCATAACTGTAAAACTCATAAATCATTTCACTTGTAGAACTTGCTGTCGTATCTACCCACGTAATATCTCCGTACGGATCTTCATTTGGATGATGATCAATTTTAATTAACATCTTCCCTTTTGTATAGCGTTGATCGTCAACACGTTCTTGGTTTGCTGTATCACATACGATAACAAGTGCATTTTCATATACACTATCTTCAATATCGTCCATTACTCGTAAGTATGCTAGTGATGGTTCATTGTACCCAACCGTATAAATATTTTTCTCTGGAAACGATTCTTGCAGAATTGTACTAAGACCGCCCTGTGAACCTAATGCATCTGGATCCGGACGTACGTGACGATGAATAATAATCGTATCAAACTCTTTAATTGCTCCTAAAATTTGCTCATGCATATGTATAATCTCCTTTTTATTCAACTTCTTCACTTTAACGTGCAGCAAAAGCCCAATTGGTGCGGACTAATCATTAGCGCCTGGAAACATCCTCACACTAATAAAAGTTTCACTTTACCCTCCATTATAACGGAAAGTATTTCATACATGCGAACAATTGCTTTATAATAAAAGTTAGAAAGTTTAGATATTTCTTTTTTCTCCACTATTATTTTTCACAAAGCGATGGGAGTGTGCATTATGCCAGTATTAGTCTTCTGTATTATCGTCTCATTTATGTTGTACCTCTTCTACAAAACAAAATACTTTCGTACAAACCGCCCAATGGAGAAAGGTTGGCTCTCAGGAAAATCCGCAATGGCACTCGGTTCATTCGTCTTATTCTTCGGGATAAACCAATTCTTTTTAGAACTTTCAACTGCCCGTATGATCGTTGGTGTCTTATTCGTTCTATTTGGTAGCGCAAGTGCATTTAATGGATTTCGCCAATACAAACATTTCTTACCATTAGCAGTTAAAGAAGCAGAAGCTTATGAAGCAACGTAAAAAAGCATCAACATTGTGATGCTTTTTTACGTCCTCTAACTTTTAAAATCATATATGCAACAAAAGCAGAAGGTATATTAAATGGGTTCCCTTGTACGTGAAAATGTAATTGTTCTTCTTCAAAAGACATTTTTTCATATAGTTCTCGCTGAGATAATCCTGTTCGTTTCTTTTTTTCATTCAAACCTTGTAAGTATAAATATTGAAACGGTATCATCACAAGAAAGTAAAATAGTGCGATTCCACCAAAAAAGAGTACTTCTGATGACATATTGCATACCACCTTCCGAAAATCCATTTTCTTACAATATAATTATAACATAATATACAATTGAGATAAATTAATATTCTGTCTTTTCACACTACCTTCCCATTAATTTTTCCCCACTCCACCTTATACATATTCTACTGCGACTAAAACGTTTAATATTGTTTTCCAAACTTAAACTAACAAAAAAAGATAGAACAAATCAAAACGATTTGTTCTATCTTTTTATTTATCGATTAACTGCACCATAAGTAATGCTTTTCCAACAACATTACCTTCATGATGCACTTCTACATCAACCTTACCAAATTTACGCCCAATTTCTAATACTTTCGGATGAACGGATACAACATTATCAATTTGAACTGGCTTTACAAAATAAATCGTTAAGTTCTCAACAATTAAATCGCTCTTCTTTTGCGCACGAATAACGCGATTCGTTGCTTCCGTCACAATAGTTGCGAATACACCGTAAGATAGCGTTCCGATTGAATTCGTCATTTGTGGCGTCACTGAAAATTGATATAGATGCTCATTTTTTGCTTCTTTCGGCGTCATAAATTGGTTCGTTACAATGTCATCAATTGTTTCACCGACTTGTGGTTGACGCTGAATCATTTGCAGCGCCTGAAGTACATCCTGACGGCTAATAATACCTTGCAGTTTATTTCCTTCATCAACAACTGGAAGTAATTCAATGCCTTCCCACACCATCATACGCGCCGCAGCTGCGACAGACATTTTTCCATTTACCGTAATTGGATGCTTTGTCATTACTTTATCAATTGGTGTTTCTTTCGCAACACCAATCATATCCTTAGAAGTTACAATACCTAATACCTTTTTATTTTCATCAACAATCGGATATCTTCCGTGCATCGTCTCTTCGTTATACGCATGCCATTGCTGCACTGTATCATTTGGCTTTAAATATAACGTTTCTTCAATTGGCGTTAAAATATCTTCAACGAGTACAATTTCTTTCTTAATGAGCTGATCGTAAATCGCACGGTTAATTAACGTTGCAACTGTAAATGTATCGTAACTACTTGAAATAATCGGCAGTTTTAATTCATCTGCTAATTTCTTCACATGATCTTCCGTATCAAATCCACCCGTAATTAACACCGCTGCCCCAGCTTCTAGCGCTAATTGGTGTGCGTTCGTACGGTTACCGATAATAAGTAAATTCCCTGCTTCTGTATAGCGCATCATCGCTTCTAATTTCATAGCCCCGATTACGAATTTATTTAATGTTTTATGTAGCCCTTCTCTGCCACCAAGTACTTGACCATCGACAATGTTAACGACTTCTGCATATGTCAGTTTTTCGATATTTTCTTTCTTCTTTTGTTCAATTCGAATTGTTCCGACACGTTCAATTGTACTAACATATCCTTTATTTTCTGCATCTTTAATTGCACGGTAAGCTGTCCCTTCACTTACACTCAAATCTTTCGCAATTTGCCTTACAGAAATTTTATGCCCTACCGGCAGGCTATTAATATGTTCTAAAATTTGGTTATGTTTGGTAGCCAAATGGTTTCACCATACTTTCTTTTCCCTAAATTCTTCATGTGTTGTAGTTTCAGTATACTATATTTTCAAAACTGTTACACTCTCTCTTTATATATCTGTACTATTTTTTTTATAACAAAATGACCCTTACATTCCACTAGTCACTCTATTACAACAATGTAATGCTATTGTCATCTCGTTCGATAGTTAGTCCACTCGATTCCCTATACAATGAAGACAAGAAATGAAACAAAGGAGCGGATACATGATGAAAAAATTATTAGAAGTTGTAGGTGCTGTATTTTTAGCTTTCGTAGACGGGAAAAAAGTTGCAATGGAATTGAATGAAACACCTGAACAGCCACTTCCAAAAAGAAAAGAATCATCAAAACAAGTACAACCTTTAAAAGCTGTCCTACACACGTAAAAAACCCTTCACTTGTCTTTTCAAATGAAGGGTTTCTTTTCTATATTGTAATACTTTCTCCAGCTTCTAATACTTTCCCTGTACAATTTTGTAGCTTTTCTACAAATTGATATGGATCTTGTTCAATTACTGGGAACGTATTGTAATGCATCGGTACAACAGTTTTCGCCTGAACCCATTTCGCTGCTAAAACAGCATCTTCTGGTCCCATTGTGAAATTATCACCAATCGGTAAAAATGCTACATCAATATTATTCAGTTCTCCAATTAACTTCATATCAGAGAAGAGTGCAGTATCTCCCGCATGATATACCGTTTTCTCTTCTGCTGTAAATAAAATCCCTGCTGGCATACCTGTATATGTAATTGTCTTATTTTCTTCATCAATATAACTAGAGCCGTGGAATGCCTGTGTAAACTTCACTTTTCCGAAGTCAAATTCATGTGAACCACCAATATGCATCGGATGTGTATTTACACCTTGCCAACTTAAAAATGTCGCTAGTTCAAATGGCGCCACAACAACTGCATTATTTTTCTTCGCAAGCTCTACTGTATCTCCAACATGATCACCATGTCCATGCGATAAAAGAATCGCATCTACTTTTACATCTTCAGCCTTTAAATCTGTTTTCGGATTTCCCGTTAAAAATGGATCAATTAAAATCACTTTTCCATTCGTTTCAATCTTTACAACTGAATGCCCGTGATAAGATACTTTCATGATTACATTCCTCCCCTATTCACATTCTCACTTTTTATTCTACATGATTTTTCAATTCCCTGTCTTTTCTAACATCTATTTACTTGTCATAACGCTTTCTTCCGAGTTAAAGTTATATTTGTAATTAAATATCTCGGGGGTGCCAATCGATGAATGCTAGATTAGAAAATTTAATGCAATGGCTAAAAGAAAAAAACGTAGAAGCTGCGTTCTTAACTTCTACACCAAACGTCTTCTACATGACAAACTTCCACTGTGAACCACACGAAAGACTTCTTGGTATGTTTGTATTCCAAGAAAAAGAACCTATTTTAATTTGCCCTAAAATGGAAGAAGGCCAAGCACGTAACGCTGGCTGGGAACATGAAATTATTGGATTTACTGATACTGACAGACCATGGGATATGATTGCAAAAGCAATTAAAGACCGCGGTATCAATGCAAATTCAGTTGCAATTGAAAAAGAACATTTAAACGTAGAGCGCTACGAAGAATTAACAAAATTATTCCCAAATGCAGCTTTCAAATCAGCTGAAGAAAAAGTTCGTGAACTTCGTTTAATTAAAGACGAAAAAGAACTTTCTATTTTACGCGAAGCGGCTAAAATGGCAGACTATGCTGTTGAAGTTGGTGTAAATGCAATTAAAGAAAATCGTAGCGAGCTAGAAGTATTAGCAATTATTGAACACGAATTAAAAACAAAAGGCATACATAAAATGTCATTTGATACGATGGTATTAGCAGGTGCAAATTCTGCTCTTCCACACGGTATTCCAGGTGCAAACAAAATGAAACGCGGCGATTTCGTACTATTTGATTTAGGTGTAATCATTGAAGGTTACTGCTCTGACATTACACGTACAGTAGCATTCGGTGAAATTTCAGAAGAACAAACTCGCATTTATAACACTGTACTTGCTGGACAGCTACAAGCAGTTGAAGCATGTAAACCAGGTGTTACACTTGGTGCAATCGACAACGCAGCTCGTTCTGTGATTGCAGATGCAGGTTACGGCGATTTCTTCCCGCACCGCCTTGGTCACGGACTTGGAATTAGCGTACACGAATATCCAGATGTAAAAGCTGGCAATGAGTCTCCATTAAAAGAAGGTATGGTCTTCACAATCGAGCCTGGTATTTACGTACCAAACGTAGGTGGCGTTCGTATTGAAGATGATATTTACATCACAAAAGACGGATCAGAAATTTTAACGAAATTCCCGAAAGAATTACAATTTGTAAAATAATAAAAAAGGCAGCGGGAGTGCTGCCTTTTTTATTTCTGCTTTAACACCATCTTCTCTTCATACTTATCATCCCATTTAATCACAATCTCTATCGGTTCATCTTTAGATAGAGGCGCGCAACTTACACAAGAAGATTTCATTTCAACCTTTGCTCCTTTATGATTTTCTGACGTTTGTGTCATTGTGCTAAAGGCTCCATTAATAGCAATCTCTAAATTTTTCAATTCTGTATTCCCATCTCCGCCCTTATATTGAAACGTAAACATGCCATCTTCACTGTCATCCTTAATATGACCTTTATATTGCCCCTTCCAACTTTTGCTCTCGCTAGAAAAAGTAACATATGAAATTGAACAACTTCCTAAAAAGAAAATACTAATGAACAAAAATAATACTTTCTTCATAATGCCCCTCCATTCCAAAGCACTTATTTCTTGTCTCACTCTTCTCAATGTATATATGTAAAGAAGCTGAATACAACATTGAAAGATTACTACAAGAGCCAACCCAATATTATAAAAAAGAAGGCCCTTTCTTTAAAAAGTGCCTTCTTCTATTTCACTAATATTTAATTGAAATTTCACGATCCAAACTGAGAAAAGGTGGACAAGAAGCGCAAACGCCATACATGCTCCGCTTAAAAAAGTTAGTATAGGATGCGAATACACGTGCCCTAATCCATAAGATATCGCCACGAAAAACATTGTTATGTAAATATAAATTGCTCCATGTATTTGCCTCATATGAACCTCCTTTTCCCATATTATAACATAAATTTTCTGATTATTCACATTAATTACTTGTAATCAATATTTCTCAACTGTTACACCTCTAACAGCCGCTTTAATATATGGTGCTCCTTGTAAACTTTGTAAATCCTCTGTTTTACCTGTTACAACTACACCGTATATTCGTAGGTCTTCTGGTTTATTGTTTCTTTATAGTTTGTCCTAAAAGATTCTTGATATCCCCTTTTATTTTCACTTAAAGATATTCAAATACAACTTTTCTAAATTTTCATCATAATAAAAAGCACATCTATTTTGATGTGCTCTTCACATATACTTTAGTAACATATGAATCATTTTTTGAAACAGAAACTCCCTCTCATCTCTCCCCATACTATCGTTATGACTTATTTGCCATAATAATTGAACGAGGATAAAACCCCAGCTTTTCATAAAACGATACAGCTTCATTTCCGTACACTACTGTTAATTCAATTTCATCTATCTTCTTCGCTTTAAACCATTCCGCTACACTATTCATTAATTTCAAACCAAATCCGTTTCTTCGGTATTTTTCATCAACGAATAAAACTTCAATCTTTCCGCTTACACTTTTACTATACGCTATACAAAATCCTAATATATCATCTGTTTCCGCCTCAACTAATAATTCAATTCTATATTCTCCGTACTTTGAATTCTGTTTATAATTTTCAATACGTTCCTCAAATGTCATTCTTGGATAATCACCAGAAAAATGTTTTGATTTATTATTATGATATTCATGCAATTTATTTAAAGGTTCTCTTATTATTTCTATTTCATCGAGTGTGATATATTTATTACTAATTCTCATCCTATAGCATCTCCAATAATATATTTCAGCAAAAAGAGCAGATGTTTTTTTGTTTACAAAATATTAATCTATTATTTCATCGCGTCCTTCACAACATCCTGAATCATAACAACTTCTGTTTTCATATCAACAGAGGGTACTTCTTCATCAATACATTCATACCAAAATCCCAAGTGCTTTTTATCAATTTCATGATGAGAATTTTCGACAAGAGCCCCGCCTTCTCCTTGCACAGAATACCAATATAAGTACTCTTCTCCATCTCTTATTTCCCGGAAAATTGTCTCAACGTACATCTTTTCGTCGTTTAATGTCAAAAGCACTTCTTTCATATTGTCATTAAGAAGCTGCATCCATTCATCTACACGATGACTTTTATCAGGCTTCACTTTAAATCTCGTTAATTCTACATTCATTTTTATTCCCCCGTTTTCTTACGTACAAACAAACTATATTCTACTGGATTATAAAAACTTAATTTACTAGCTAATTTTTGCGAAGGTATATTATCTGTATTACAATCCCAGCACGGTATAATATCATTTTGTATGCAATGTTCAATAAACCTTGTTGCAACAGCTTGAGCTAATCCTTTCCCTTGATATACTTTATGCGTCGCAATATCAATTTCAGCAAATCCGTTCCCACTAAATATCGAAACACATTCCGCTACAATCATCCCATTTTGTTCTATACAAAATCCAAAACCATCATTCAAAAACGCTTCAGTTGATCCCCAATATTCTTTATAATACTCCGCTGTAAATTCATTGCTTTGTGCTATATCTTTTCTATCAATACGCTTCACTTTATATGTATTTTTGCTACAATCTCGTTTTCTCTCTTCAAAGGTTACACTTTGAAATTTCATTCGCGGGATGTTCCGAAGTACATTACTAAAACGCTCTTCTATCATCATTTCCCATTCTTTGCTCGAAGTGAACAATGTAAATCTCTTCTCTGTTTTTTCAATAGCCTTTTTTATATACGAAAATAAATCTTCGTTATAATTTTGATCATCATTATCACCAAATAAATAATAAATACCATTAGCTGTACGAATTAGTCCTGCTGTTAACTTCTCGTTTGCAAAAATCTCACCATCTATCATTTGATCACATACCGCATAAGCAAAAGTTGCTGTCCTTGCATTACCTTCTAAAATCGAAATAACATTTCTATACTCAGCTACAAATAATTGTTTCATAATTGCTCCACTTTAATCGTATCAGCCTCTATATTTTCAAAACAAAGATTTACCGTTCTCTTTAATGCTCTCGTTCTATGAATCGTACATGCTGGAATTAAAATAGAATCATTTGGCTTTAATACCGCTGTTTCTCCATCTTCAAAATCAATAAGTAATTCTCCCTCTAAAACAATAAATAATTCATCCGAATTAGAATGATAGTGCCAATCATATTCACCAGTAAATACAGCGATTCGCAAGCAATGACTATTTACATTTGAAACGACGAAGTTTTTATGTTGATCTTGAATGTCCTTTGTTAATTCTATTAAGTTCACAGTTTCCATCTTTCGTCTCATCCTTTCATTAGTCGTTCTTCTGAAAAACTAATTTAGTCTCCACCACCTCCGCAATCTCCTCCACCATCACTTGAGCTGCTACAATCATTGCTACTGTAATCACCGAATCCACTTGATGAGCTTGAAGCGTATGAAGATTTTTTGCTCATTTTTCTTTGCTTATCTTTCTTACCTTCATGACTAGGCCATACTTTATTAAATAATATAAAGAATAAGACTAACTCTATTACGAAAAAGATATAGCCTAAAATATTCTCAATAATATTCGGGGTTATCCCAAAACTGTAAAACACCCCACCTGAATAAAGACACAAAATGATATACAGAGCCATACAAATATATCGAAATGTTTTTTCTATCATAAGGACTACTTTTTTGGGAGTCGGTATGTTTTTCTCCTGTTTTTTCTTTATATAATTTTGTCTCCTAGCTTGCTTTTTCTTCCTCTTTTTGCTCCCCATCGAATCCCCTCTTTTGATTTCTTTTTTCATTTAATTCCAAATTATCACAAAAAATAACATTATAACAAGCTATATTTCACGTAAAGTTTTGTTTACTTTTTGTAAAGTTTCATTTACTTATTACCTAAAAATGGATATAATGAATGTAACAAATTTATAAAAAGGAGACTTTGTATATTTGATTAAAAATAAGGTAAAACAATTCCGCGTCGTTAGAGACATCACCCAAGAACAATTAGCTTCCTCTGTTCAAATCACTAGACAATCCCTCATCGCTATCGAAAAAAACAAATACAACCCAAGTTTAGAATTAGCATTGAAATTATGTGAGTTTTTCAACTGTAAAGTAGAAGATTTATTTCAATTAGATAAAACCGGGGAGGAAAAAGAATGAAAAATACTTTTAATCAAAAGTTCATTTCGCATCTTACCATTTTGTTGTTAGGTTCAACTCTTCTTTATTTCAATAGTAATGATGAAGAAAAGATTAGTTCTGTCCTTCTATTCGCTGGCATATACATACTCTTGGACTTGATACTATTCGTAGTGAAACGAATATTCTTTAAGAAAAAAAAGAACGATGCAGAGAAATATCCATTACCTGAGATGGATGAAAGAATCGAGAAGATGAGTTTAAAACTTATGGCACAAATTTTCGGTCTCTCTCATTTAGTTGGATCTGCGATACTATTTATTTTATATATCACTGACAAAAACTCGATGATACGAGTTGAGTATGCCTTATATTACTTGTTCGGCATTCTTTTCTTTACAATGATGTTCGGATTAAAAATTGTAAAGAAACTAGACAATTAATCTAAACAAAAAGCCCCTCCTTACGAAAGGAGGGGCTTACCTGTATTTCTATTATGATAAAGCAGGAGCTTTTTCAAGAAGCTCTTTCGCATCAGCGTATTGTAAACCGTGAGCTTCTGCAACTGCTTCGAATGTTACATATCCATCTAATGTGTTAATACCTTTTAGTAATGCAGTGTTACCTAGGCAAGCGCCTTTATAGCCTTTGTTCGCAATTTGTACTGCATATGGTACTGTTACGTTTGTTAATGCAAGAGTTGATGTACGTGGAACCGCACCCGGCATATTAGCAACTGCATAATGAACAACGCCATGTTTTTCGTAAGTTGGGTTGTCATGAGTTGTAATACGGTCAGTTGTTTCGAAAATACCACCTTGGTCAATCGCGATATCTACAACGACAGAACCTGGTTCCATTGATTGAATCATTTCTTCTGTTACAAGTTTCGGCGCTTTTGCACCTGGAATTAATACCGCACCAATAACAAGGTCAGATTCTTTTACAGCTTCTGCAATGTTGTATGGATTAGACATTAACGTTTTTACTTGGTTTCCGAAAATGTCATCTAATTGACGAAGACGTTCTGCACTTAAGTCGATGATTGTTACATCTGCACCTAAACCTACTGCAATCTTCGCTGCGTTTGTACCAGCTTGACCACCGCCGATAATTGTTACTTTGCCGCGTTTTACCCCTGGAACGCCTGCAAGTAAAATACCTTTACCACCTTTGTTTTTCTCAAGGAATTGTGCACCGATTTGTGCAGACATACGACCAGCTACTTCACTCATAGGTGCAAGTAATGGTAAAGAACGGTTGTCTAATTGTACTGTTTCGTATGCAATTGATACAACTTTGTTATCAATTAATGCTTTCGTTAATTCTGGTTCTGGAGCTAAGTGTAAGTATGTGAATAAAATTAAACCTTCGCGGAAATAGCCGTATTCACTTGCTACTGGCTCTTTTACCTTCATAACCATATCTTGATTCCATGCTTCTTCAGCAGTTTCAACAAGTTTCGCACCAGCTTGTACGTATTCTTCATCCGTAAAACCAGATCCTAAACCTGCTCCTTTTTGAACAAAAACTTCATGACCATTTTGTACTAAATGTACTGCTCCCGCTGGCGTCATTGCCACGCGGTTTTCATTGTTTTTAATTTCTGTTGGAATACCGATACGCATTATTAGTTCCCCCTTGAGTTATGAAATGACCCCTGAATCATTTTTTAAAGCGCTTTCTACGCTCTTATATTTTAACATAATATCTCAATATTTTACAAAAAATAACGCAAGTTTTCCGATAGATTTAATCTTACATTAAAGGACAGTATTATCCGCACCTCTTTGCATAAAGGATAAACTGTCCAATTATTCGTAACTTCACTTTATCTTCCTCTATCGATGTCTATGAATAACATCTACTGCACCGGTTACTTCAATAATTGTACCGGTAATCATATCGGAATCGTCCTCACATAAAAACGAAATCGTTCTTGCGATATCTTCACCTGTTCCAGATCTACCAATTGGTGTGTTATGTTCTTTCAACTGACGTGCTTCTTGAATTGTCGCTTCTTTCATTTCACCAATAATATCACCAGGACATACCATGTTTGCAGTAATACCATATTCCGCTTCTTCATAAGCCACTGTTTTCGTTAATGAAACAAGTCCTACTTTCGCTGCCGCAAAAGCTGAACGGTAAATCCATCCCGGTGCGCTATCTGCCCCTTGGAATCCGTAATTAATAATACGGCCAAAGTTCTGTTTTCTCATAACCGGAACGACAAGTTTCAACAAATGAAATACCGCTGTTAAATTACCCTGAATCATTTCATTCCATTCGTCTTCTTCATAATCAACTAATTTTTTTCGTTCAAATACATATGGACCAGCATTATTAATTAAAAAGTCAATTTTGCCAAAATGGCTCATCGCTTCTTCTACCATTTTATGTAAATCTTCCTTTTTCGTGACATCCGCTTGCACGAATTGTAGACGCTCTTCCATATTTTTATATGTTTCTTTCATCTTCTCCATAGCCACTATATCGCTATGATACGTTACTGTTACTGAATATCCTTTAGCCAATAACTTTTCTGTTACTTGCTTTCCTAAACCTTTCGTACCGGCTGTAATGAGCGCATGTCTCACAAAACTGCCTCCTTTTAAATTGCTATAGTTCATATGTAACAAGTTCTCGCACCAATTACAACTAAAATGAATTGAAACAGAGTTTTCAAAATTCTGTAACGTTTCCGACAAGCACATTACCAAAATTTGCTTTATAATAAAGTTGTAAACGGTAATAAAAATGATTGGGAGGAATTTACTATGAATAATACATATACAAATATTTTAATCGCGGTGGATGGTTCTAAAGAAGCAGAAAAAGCCTTTAAAAAAGCAATTCAAGTCGCAAAACGTAACAATGCAACATTAACAATTGCTCATATCGTTGATGTAAAAGCATACTCAGCAGTAGAAGCTTATAGCCGTGCAATTGCTGAACGTGCAAATCTATTTGCAGAAGACTTATTAGAAGACTACAAAAAAACTGCGCTTGAAGCTGGCCTTGAAAAAATTGAAACTGTATTAGAATTTGGTAATCCTAAATCTAAAATTTCAAAAGAAATCGCTCCAAACCATAAAGTAGATTTAATTATGTGTGGTGCAACTGGTTTAAATGCTGTTGAGCGTTTCCTAATTGGTAGCGTCTCTGAACATATTATTCGCTATGCGAAATGCGATGTCCTTGTTGTTCGTGGTGATGAGGAACAAGGTGATCTTTAATTCATAAAATAAATAGGGTAGATAAGAGACTTTCTCTTATCTACCCTATTTTCATTTATACTTTAGGAATTCTGTAATCGGGATTATGTTGCTCCCAGCCACCTTGTGTATCTACACTCGTATCGCCATCACCATCTACCCATATTGTTCTCCCATCAGGTAAAACTCTTTCATGTGGCGTTACATGATGAGTATTCGGATTTTCTTCCGCCGTATACTCTACATCAGCTGTTTCCGGAGCCGATGCTTGTGCTACACTATCACTTCCTACCCCATCTGTAATTCCATCTGCACCATCAATTATATCTATAACCCCTACTGAGAAAACGCCTACAGCTGCAACCTTTGCTAATTCTTTTCCTGCTTCTATCGCTTTATCAGTATCTCCCTCTCGTATCGCTTGCACCGTTTCAACTCCCTTTTCTGAAACATGTACAATACCTTTTCCAATTGTCGTTGCCGTATCTTGAACCGTTCCAAGTATTTCTTCGTATCCTCGCTTCGCTTGCTGTTTATCATCTGTAATGAGGCCACCTATAGCATCATACGTCCCATCGGCAAGATTCCCAACGATTTCCCCAGTTTTAATCGTAGCTTTATTAACCCCTTTTCCAACATCCTTTATGAAATTACTGTTCGTAACTTCTCCTACTACTTCTATCGCACCGCCCACTACTTCAGCCGCAACTTTAGCCGTCGCTCTAGTTACTAATTTAATTAAACTCATACCGCATCCCCTTTCCCTTGAATATTATTATATGAAATTATTACAATTTTAATTATATAGCTGTAGTCTATATAACTACAACTTATTTCACATACTTCACTATAAATACAAGACAAGCTATAACAACAACTGTAATTGCCAATACATAGGGCGGAAGGAATTTCAAAGACCATAGCGCCATCATGATCGTAGCGACAGTTAAATATGTTTGCCTTGCACCTTCTGTCATTTTTTTACGAAGGCAGAATACATACAAATAGCCAATTGGCGGCGTAATAAAACAAAGAACATATATGATTTTTGATTTCAAATACCATTTTTGTTCTCCTAGTTTCTTTATGTCTTCTTCTATTCTCTTATGCTCTTGTTCTCTCGCTTCTTCTACAAGCGGATCTTCCTCTTCTCCTCGCTTTTCTTTCATATAAGGAAGAAAGTGCATGAAAAAATAGTATGCAAATACGAACGCTCCAAATCCAATATTTAATCTTTCTAATGGAATATGTTCACTAAAAAAAGCAGCAGTAATCACTAAAGATAAACAGTACGTCATCATCCAAAATGAACGTTTTCTCTTTTTTCGTTCCATTTCTTTTTTATCTTGTACATGTTTTCTTTTCGAAAGCCATATCGAAATACAGCAATCTATTACAAATAGAGTAAAGATAAATATTGCAACTTGTACTGTTTCTACATTCTCAAATGAAAAGATATTTGGGAATGCAACGTGTAATACAATTAACGTATACAAAATTAAACCTATAAAATAAATACGTCTCATGTTCCATTCCTTTCTTATTTCCTAACATTACGTTAACATACATTTTTTAGAAATAGACGGACAAAATATATATGTTTAAAAAAGGAGGATGCAACATGGATGATTCTGAACGTATTATTTTAGATGTGAATGGGAAAGAAATCGAAATGTTAGATACGATCCGTACACATTTTAAAGAAAAGCATGGAATTGAACTGAGTAACGGTGCATTACTACGAGATTTGATGGATATTGAGTATATTCGAATTACGGAAGATCGACATAAGTATGATTAATCGGTAAAACTTGAAGCCTAGAGCAAATCTCTCTAGGCTTACTTACATCCACACAAAAATGTTATAATTAGGAAAAAATGTGGAGGGTGTCAAAATATGAAATCTGAAAATATCTCAAAACATTTTCATACATTACATGCACAAAGGAACGAGTTCCTTCCTCATCTCCATTCATTATCACAAGAACAACTATGGTATAGGAAAGAGGACAAAAAATGGTCTACTGGTGAACACTTTTATCACTTATATTTAATTGCAAGGATGCTCAAAGTAGCGATTAAATTCTCTCTCACTCTTATCCCTTATGCAAAGCTAAGAAAAAATGCCCCATTTGAAACTGAAATACACGACATTTATGCCGAATACAAAGAGAAACATGGCAGAGGAATGAAAGCTCCTTGGGTTTTAGTTCCTTCAAAAAAAGTCTATCATTCTATGGATGGAAAAGAATTAGAAGAATTACTTTCACGTGAAACTGATGAAATAAAAAAACTAGTTCAAAATATAGAAGAAAATATTGCAGGGCATATCGTATTTTTAGATCCAATTGCTCACTACCCTAACCTTATTCAATCGATCCAGCTTTTAGCGATACATGAGAAACATCATTTTATCATTATGAAGAACAACTATAATATGCTCGGGCGTCCCCCTCTAAAAATATAAAAGACTGCCCATATTACCTATCAGCAGTCTTCCATACCTATTTAAGCTCTTGATGTTTCCCGCCCATACCACCTGGCTCATTACTAACTTGGTGTACAGTTAGTTTATTTGTTTTAGCATCTTTCGAAACTCTATATGTATACGATTCATTTGGTTCATCTTTAAACTGGACATTCATACCGTAAAAACCACTTTTACTATAAAAGGCCGGTTGTATGTATGAAATATCACTTTCTTTATATCCTTTCTCTTGCAAATGCCACATCACTAAGATAATCGCTTCTTCTCGCTTCTCTTTTTCACCAACAGACAAATATTTATCCAAGAGAAATACTTTAGCATTTGCAAGTAAGCTGATTAATAGTACGACCATAAATATTATTTTTTTCATAGATTCCCCTTACTCTTAATTGTAATTTTTGACTATATCATAACTTTAATACCAATAAAAAGAAAGTACGCTAGGCTTTAACAGACTAGCGTACTTTTTAACTCAATTCCTAATAACTTCTTTTGTTAAACCTTTCGCTTTATCCAAAGCTTTTTGGATTTGCTCAAACCCAGTCCCGCCAGCACTGTTACGACGCTTTACAGCCGCATATGGTGACAGCACTTCATACAAATCTTCTTCAAATAAAGAACTCATTTCTTTATACGTTTCAAGTGATACATCCACTAAATAAATTCCTTTTTGCGTGCAGTGTAGAACTAACTTCCCAACAATTTCATGAGCTTGACGGAATGGTAGTCCTTTGTTTGCTAAGTAGTCGGCAATTTCTGTTGCGTTAGAGAAATCTTGCGTCACAGCTTGCCCCATTTTTTCTTTGTTTACAGTCATCGTCTCTAGCATGCCTGCCATAATATGGAGGCAGCCTTCTACTGTTTTTACTGTATCAAACATTCCTTCTTTATCTTCTTGCAAGTCTTTATTGTAAGCGAGCGGTAATCCTTTCATTACTGTAAGTAAACTAAATAAATTGCCATACACTCTGCCTGTTTTACCGCGAATTAGTTCCGCCATATCCGGATTTTTCTTTTGCGGCATAATACTGCTTCCCGTTGCGTATTGATCGCTCATTTCAATAAATTGAAACTCTTGGCTACTCCACAAAATAAGTTCTTCGCAAAAGCGTGATAAGTGCATCATAAGCATAGATGAGTTACTTAAAAACTCCAGTATGAAATCACGATCGCTTACCGCATCTAAACTATTTTCATAGATTCCATTAAATCCGAGAAGTTCTGCACTATATTCTCGGTCAATCGGGAATGTTGTCCCTGCTAACGCTCCTGCTCCTAATGGTGAAATGTTAATACGCTTTAATGAATCTTCATAACGATTCACATCACGCTCTAACATCCAAAAGTAAGCAAGAATATGATGCGCAAAGGAAATCGGCTGTGCACGCTGCAAATGCGTATAGCCAGGCATAATGGTTTCAATATTATTTTCTGCTTGATGAACAAGAACAGTTTGCAATTGTTTTGTAGCTTTTATAATGTCTTCTACCTTTTCTTTTAAATACAAATGCATATCTGTCGCCACTTGATCGTTACGGCTTCGTCCTGTATGAAGTTTCCCCCCTACTTCGCCAATTTGTTCAATTAACATTTTTTCAATGTTTAAGTGAATATCTTCTGCTTCTACTGAGAATTGAAGCTTATTCTCTTTTGCTTCCTCTAATAAATAGTGAAGCCCCACCTTTATTTTCTCTGCTTCTTCTTTCGTCACGATGCCTTGCTTTGCTAGCATCGTGACGTGCGCAATACTTCCCTTTATATCTTGATTTACTAATTGTTGATCGAAAGAGATGGATGCTCCAAACTCCTCAACCCACGCTTCTGCTTCTTCTGTAAAACGTCCGCCCCAAAGTTTGCTCACGCTTCCACCTTCTTTTGATTCACTTGGCTGTATACTTTCGTAGGTAAACCGAATAATGAAATGAATCCAACTGCTGCATCATGATTAAATTCATCTTGAGCAGTATATGTTGCTAGTTTTTCATCGTATAAAGAGTACTCAGATTTACGTCCTTCTACAATTGCATGACCTTTAAATAATTTCACACGCACTGTACCTGTTACATTTTTTTGTGTTTCTTGTAAGAAAGCATTGAGCGCTTGTTTTAAAGGAGAGAACCATAAACCGTTATAAATAAGTTCTGTTATTTTCTGCTCAATCATCGGTTTAAAATGCGCTACTTCTTTTACAAGTGTTAAATCTTCAAGTTCTTTATGCGCTGTAATTAACGTCATTGCTGCTGGACATTCATATACTTCACGAGATTTAATACCAACAAGGCGATTTTCTACGTGATCGATACGTCCAACGCCGTGTTTTCCAGCAAGTGCATTTAACGTTTTAATTAATTCTGAAAGTGAATATGCGGCGCCGTTTAAAGTAGTCGGTACGCCTGCTTCAAAACCGATTTCTACAAACTCTGGTTTATTCGGTGTATCTTCTAATGCCAATGTCATCTCATATGCATCTTCTGGCGGCGCTGCCCATGGATCTTCTAAAATGCCACATTCATTGCTGCGTCCCCATAAGTTTTGATCGATCGAAAACGGGCTATCTAAATTAATCGGAATTGGTACATCGTTTTCTTTTGCATATGCAATTTCTTCTTCACGTGACCATTTCCATTCACGTACAGGCGCAATCACTTCTAAGTAAGGATTTAATGCTTGGATAGAAACTTCAAAACGAACTTGGTCATTTCCTTTCCCTGTACATCCGTGTGCAACTGCAGTTGCGCCTTCTTGTTCTGCGATTTCTACTAATTTCTTCGCAATAAGCGGACGAGATAATGCAGAGACAAGAGGATATTTCCCTTCGTATAACGTGTGCGCTTGCATCGCCATCAATGCATATTCATTTGCAAATTCTTCTTGAACATCAATCATATATGATTTAATTGCACCTACTGAAAGTGCCTTTTCTTTTACAAATGCTAAGTCTTTACCTTCCCCTAAGTCTAAACAAAGCGCGATAATATCATAATTTTTCTCTTGTAACCATTTAATTGCAACAGAAGTATCAAGACCTCCGGAATATGCTAATACCACTTTTTTCTTCTCCATTTTGCATCCCCCTAAAGAATAAATATTCATTTTCTTTTATAATAATTCACACTTTAACACCTTTCACAAAATGTATCAAGAGTCATTTTCAAATTTTTTCAAACAATTTCGTCGAACTTCTTTCTGTTTTTATGTAAAATAGAGGCAGATAAATGGAGGTGTATCTATGGAAAAATATTTTATATACAATGAGCATCTAGGAATCGCAGTGCCGAATATACAAGAAGAATGGGATGACATCTCTGAAAAAATACAGCACGCTATTTTATTAAAATGGGAGCAAATTCGCGGAAAAATACCCGATCGTATAAAAGAACTTGAACATTACATCAATCAAAAACAACATCGTTTAAATAACGAAGAGAATTTTGAAATTTCCTGTAGGCTTAATTCTGAAATTGCTGATCTCGCTTCAATTATTAACGACCTTTGGCTTTGGTATCGTCTTACCCAAAACGTATCTGAGGGGAAAGCACACCAATGAAAAAAGCATGCCCCTCAATTACTTTGGGTCATGCTTTTTTGTCGTAACACGATTTACAATATATTTCTTGTGCTGTTTTCGCCAAACACACATCAAACGGACCAACTAATATACTTCTTTCTTTCGGCAACTTTACAAAAGCAACAAGCTCTTCTTCATATTGAATCTTTTTCTGACATGAAACACATTTTAATTCTTTTCTTTTGAATATATCTTTCAGCATATCTTCTCTCTCCTTTTCATCTATCTATATTAATATGCTCTCATAACAGTTAAGACTTGTAAAAAAATGACACATTCCGAAGCAAATTATTCATATAATATGTGCAAAAGGAGGTCTCAAACTTATGCGAGCTTTCGTTATTATCGCTTTAACTTTTTTAAGTGTGATTAGCTGGGATGCATTTTTTAAAGATAAAAGTGATGAGAACAATACCACTGAATAAAAACTTTTCTTATTTATCGGACAAACTTTCAAACTTGGCCAATTCCAGGAAAATACTTAGGCTTTTCTACAAAAATATTTAAACATAACAATTTTTGTAGATTCCCTCCGGTTATTGTCGGTTTCCATCCGCATACATTTTTTGAAAGTATGATATAATAGTATAAATCTTGAAGGAAGGGATTTTGATATCATGATCGCTCGAAGGAGCATGTGGCATCGTATTGACGAATCATACACGTAGCGTATTTTTCAGCTCAGATACTTTAGTCTAGCGAAAAAAATACGAGAGTGGGGAAATTATGATTGCCCGAAGGATAATTTGGCAAAAAAAAGACTCTTCTTACACGTAGCGTTTTGTTTAGGACTTAATTGTTACTAACTAAACAAAACAAAGAAGAGCAGGATTGCTAAATGACGAATCCTACTCCACGTTTTGTTTAGTCGCTTTAAGACTTAAACTAAAACGAAGGTAGGGAGAATTGATGGACGAGAGGATTATTCGTTATTTCTTCAGCGACATATAGCGTAGTTAGTTTTTTCGTAAACTAACTGAAAGCTACATGTGAGCTCGTAGTTAGTTTACAACACAAAAAGGACTACTAACTACGGAAAGAAGGAATAACGATGAGGAACATCCAAAGTCGACAAATTATTAAAGAAATTTTTATGGTTTTAATCGGTTCATTTATTTTAGCAGCAGCGCTATATCACATTCACTTCCAAAACCACTTAACAGAAGGTGGCTTTGTAGGTATTGCACTATTCATCCAAAATTTTTATGATATTTCACCATCTATTTCAACTGTAATCATGGATATCCCTATTATTTTACTGTGTGCTTCATTTTTAGGCAGAAAAATGGTTGGTTATTCATTCCTAGGTTCGATTTCATTCGGGGTATTTTATTCCTTGATGGAAAATTATTCTCCATTTACAGTAGATTTATCAAATAATTTATTTGTAGCTGCAGTAGTTGGCGGTGCGTTAGCTGGTATTGGACTCGGTTTTATATTACGATTTGGCGGTGCAACCGGTGGAGACGATATTTTAACAATTGTATTAAGTAAACGAACTCGTTTTACAATTGGGCAAATTTTCTTCGTCTTTGACGCGATTGTTCTTGCGCTTTCATTATATTATTTAAATTGGACAGAAATTGCTTTTACTATTCTTTCGATTGCCGTACAGGCAAAAACATTGGATTTAATCTATTATCCAAAAACAGAAAAAACAACAGAAAAGCAACCAGTATCTGTTCCAATGCCCAAAAAACATGCAACAAATTAAAAAAGCGAAAGGCTTCGGCCTCTCGCTTTTTTTTACGCTCTCTTTTCTTTTTCAACTATGTGGCGCACTTGATAAAATCTATTTGCAAATTCAGTAACATTTCTCGTTAAACGATAATTCACTGTAGATCCAATTGCCATTCCAATTACCGGAATACCTTGGAATAATTTACGACGAAGAGCATAGATCGAAAATGTTTTCAAAATTTGCTTTAGCACAACCTCAGTAGAAGCTGGTTGTAATACTGCTTCGTCTCCTTCATAAAAGAACGAATCTTCTTGCTCTAGTTCTTGCAATAAATTGTACCATGCGTATTGCTGAAGTCTTCCCGGTAGTAATGACGCATGAAATACCTTTAACGCAAGCATCATTTCATAAGGCTTGTTCACATCATGCCCAAATGACGTTGCAATCAGTTGTACGGCCTTCACATTTAACGCAATCATAACTGGAAAATCAGCTGTTAATAATAATAAACCTCCAGCACCCGTAGCTCCGCCTTGTACGAATGAATATAGACGATGACGTGCTGTTTGCTGCTCTGCTATGTATGTTAATTGATCAATAGATAATGCTTTTAAATCCTCTAGTTGCTCAATCGATTCATCAAATAATCTCGATGTTCCTAAAATACGATTACGCGCATCTAACTGTGATTGTGAACTTTGAATCAATGCATGCAAATGAAAGAGCCATCCATCTGCTTTCATAAAGAAGTCTTTTCGTTTTTTCTCAGGCAATTTCGCAATTGTAGTATGTACCCATTTATCAAACATTTTTTGAAAATCAGTCGCTTCTTGCTCAACTAATTGCGATTCCCATTCTTTTATATTGTCTAAAATGGCTTGTTCTCGCTTCGATCGCATCGTAACAACCACCTCGTTTGATTTTTTTCTATTGTAACATATTTGCAAATACGCTTGTACATTGCATGCTCTTTATTTCAGGCATAGGTCACAAGAATGTATCCGAATATATGTTACTACTTTCTCCTTAACTACATTATAATCATCCTTATACAAAACAAATAAGGAGCCATTATATATGTATCCACGCGCAAAAGCTTTTGGCATCGCTATACATCATGATCGACTTCTCGTACAAGAATATAATATGGACGACGAAATCTTTTATCGACCTCTTGGCGGCTCAATTGAACTTGGTGAAAAATCAGCAGATACCGTTATTCGTGAATTTAAAGAAGAACTTCATACAGAAGTGGAAATCACCAATTATTTAGGCTGCTTAGAAAACATCTTTCAGCTAGATGGGGAAATTGGTCATGAAATCATTCAGCTATATTCTTTACGCTTATTAGACACATCACTATATGAAATGGAAAAAGTGAATATACAAGATGAGCAAACAGTATCGTATGCGAAATGGATTCCCGTTACAGCATTCATTCAAAAAGAGAAAGCACTATATCCAGATGGAATTTTGAAATATCTCCAACAGAAAAAAGACGAAATCCTATAGGATCTCGTCTTTCTTTTCATATAGTATATTAACCAATATCTCCAAGACGTAGTACGTCACGAGCGATCATAACTTCTTCGTCAGTTGGAATTACGATAATTTTTACTGGAGAATGTGGGAAGTTGATGAATGCTTCCTCACCGAATACGTTATTGCGTTTTGCATCGAAGTATACGCCCATGTACTCAAGGCCTTCTAATACGCGTTCACGAATAATCGCACTGTTTTCACCTACACCAGCTGTGAAGATGATTGCGTCTACACCTTTCATACGAGCAGTGTAAGAACCGATGTATTTGTGGATACGGCTTACGAATACATCAAGTGCTACTTTCGCACGGTGGTCGCCTTCTTCTTCTTTCGCAATGATGTCACGTAGGTCACTAGAGTAACCAGTAAGACCTAACATACCACTCTTCTTGTTTAATACGCTAACTACTTCTTCTACTGTTTGGCCTGTTTTTTCCATGATATATGGAATTAACGCAGGGTCAATGTTACCAGAACGTGTACCCATTGTTACACCAGCAAGTGGAGTGAAGCCCATAGAAGTATCGATAGATTTACCGCCTTCTACTGCTGCGATACTTGCACCGTTACCTAAGTGACAAGAAAGTAAGCTTAAGCTTTCAAGTGGACGACCTAATAATTCAGCCGCACGCTCAGTTACATATTTATGAGAAGTTCCGTGGAAACCGTATTTACGGATACCAAATTTCTCATAGTACTCATATGGTAAGCTGTATAGGAATGCAGATTCCGGCATTGTTTGGTGGAATGCTGTATCGAATACTGCTACTGCTGGTACGTTTGGTAATACTTCTTGGAATGCTTTAATACCAACAACGTTTGCTGGGTTGTGAAGTGGTGCTAAATCGCTTAATTCTTCGATATCAGCTAATACTTCATCAGTAATTAGAACAGAGTCAGCAAATTTTTCGCCGCCGTGAACAACACGGTGACCGATACCGCCAATCTCATCTAGAGATTTAACGATTCCGTTTTCAGTTAATTTTTTAAGAAGCATATTAACTGCTACTGCGTGATCTGGAATGTTTGTAATTTCTTTTTGTTTTTCGCCATCTACAGTAATAGTGAAGATACTATCTTCTAAACCGATACGTTCTACTAAACCTTTTGTTAATACTGTTTCACTTGGCATTTCAAATAATTGGAATTTTAAGGAAGAGCTTCCTGCGTTAATCGCGATGATTTTTGACATCTAGTCTTTCGCCCCTTTTTCTCTTGGTAGTTGTGTGGATGTTTCCACAAACCGCTCGATTTTATCTGATTAAATTTACTAAATATGAAAACGTTTCATCATTAGCAAATTTTATACTCACGATTTTAATTTAAACATCGTCCGACATATATTTCAAGTGAAAAAATTGTAACACCAAGAAAAAAAATATATTACAGATTTCAAAAAAATTCAGTTAAATCTTGTATATATTTAAAAATATGACATATTATATAAAACTGTACTACATGAATTACTAACCCTGTTACATATACCTAGCCTTATTTATGCGTTGCAAACCAAGTATTTAATTGGTCCATAATGTCCTCCATCGCCTTCATGTTGGAGAATTTAGGTAACTCCACTAATAACGCCTGTTTTGGCATCGTTACACTAGGGCCTTTCTTTTGGAGAACAAATATACTTTTTGCATTTTTCTCGTTTTTAAACATGGAAACAGGTAGCTGTAATAACCCCTGAATAAAGCATGTTTCTTTAATAAATGCATGTAATTTCGGTGCTTGATCACTTTCAAAAATGAAGTTCGGTACTAGGAAGAATAAGTACCCGCCTTCTTTCGTATGTTTCACACTTTGTTCAATAAATAGGTGGTGGGCATATGACATTCCTTCATCTGCTTTTAACTTATATTCACTTGCACCGATTTCATTTGGATAGTAACCAATCGGTAAGTCTGAAACGACTGCATCAACCGGATCGATATAAAGTGGTGCTAGTCCATCTTGATGGAAGAATTCGATTGCATGCTTTTGTAAATTCGCATTTACTAAAGCAAGTTTAATTAGCACTTCATCCACTTCTACACCAAATCCACTCATTGCTAGTCCTTCTTTGGCGCTATTAAACACTGTAGTCATTAAGTTACCTGTTCCAATGGCAGGATCTAAAACAGTAATTTCATTTTGACCTTGCATAAATTTATGGAATAAGTAGCTCATGAACATACCAACTGCATCAGGCGTCATTTCGTGATTCGCTTGTACGCCTTCTTTCATTCCTTTTAAGATGGCTAACTGAAATGCTTTACGAATTTCTTCACCTTTATATGTTTCTTCATTAAACGTACTATATTCACGATTCAGCCTTTCAATTGCTGATTCTGATAATTCCTCTTGTAAAATCGCTCCTTCAAACAAGTTATCACCTGTTTCTACAAGCGCCTCTAAATATGTTACATCTAATTCTTTACGTAAAACTACCGCAGAAGAATCAAAAATAGAAAATAATGTTTCTACTGTCTGACTCACGTACATTCCTCCTTCTCTCTTTTACACATAACTTATATCATACCACAAAGTGTTTTTTTCCAAAAAGAAAAAGCGACCTCCTACAAAGAGCTCCCCTTTAAGTTATATATGATATAACGTTTTTTCTCATATACTGGTACCATTATGCAGCAATATATGAGAAAAAATGACCTCTTTATAAGAGGTCATTTTCTTCACATTACTTCGCAGATTTAGCTGCTTCTAATGCTGCTTCATAGTTTGGATGGCTTGTACCTTCGCTTACGTATTCTACGTAAACTACTTTGTCATTGCTATCTACTACGAATACTGCACGAGCAAGTAAACGAAGCTCTTTCATTACTAAGCCGTAAGCTTCACCGAATGAAAGGTCGCGGTGGTCAGAAAGTGTAACAACATTTTCTAAACCGTTCGCTGCACACCAGCGTTTTTGAGCGAATGGTAAATCAGCGCTAATTGTTAATACTTTCGCGTTTTCAATACCTGCTGCATCTTGGTTAAAACGACGTGTTTGTGCATCACACACACCTGTGTCGATTGAAGGTACAACACTAATTAATTTTACTTCGCCTTTGTATGTTTCTAAACTTACTGGAGATAAGTCGTTTGCTAATACTTGGAAGTTTGGCGCTTGATCGCCAACTTTAACTTCTGTTCCAACCAAAGTCATTGGGTTACCTTTAAAAGTTACGTTTGCCACTTGAAAATCCTCCCTTATTTAAACAAAATATGTACACTGTAAATGATAGTTTGTCCCTATCGATAATGCAAATAAAATCGCTTTATTTACAAAAAAATAAAAGAAGCTAACCTATTGATTAGCTTCTTTATTCGTTAAATTTGAAATTCAGGATCGTCTTCTTTTCGTTTATCCATCATTTCCTTCACTTTCTCAACAGCTTGTGGCGCTAATTCAATTATTTTATCGATGACGTGTGTTTGCTTATCTAAATGCAACACTTTTACACCTTCTCCATTTATAACAAGAAAAGCAACAGGATTAATAGAAACTCCTCCACCGCTTCCCCCGCCAAATGGATGACGGCCTGCTTGTTCTTTACCAAACTCACTTCCACCAGCGGCAAATCCGAAACTCACTTTCGAAACGGTAAGAATTACACTTCCATCTGCCGCCTTAATTGGGTCACCAACAATTGTATTTACATCAGTCATTTGTTTTAAATGCTGCATTGCGGTTGTCATTAAACCTTGAATTGGATGATCCATTCTATATCCCCCCTATGCTTGAACAGATTTTTCTTCCATACCAGATCTTTGCTTCTTCATAAACACAAGTAATTTTACCGCTGTTTTTACAGTACGGAATATACGAAAAGATGCTGTTAACTCACATCTTGATGCAAATCCCTTCCCTTGAAAAACAGGAGTAATTTCAAATTCTGGTACGTCGACAATATGCATATATTGTCCTACAACTCCAGCAGCCATTCCTTTTGTCCCCCATGCATATCCTGTGACAATTCCAGTACTAGCTGCGTCGCCTGCTCCAATTTGCGTATGCCATTTCCAACCATTGATTTTCACTCGTTTGAGAAAATCTTTAACAATAGTATGAACTTCTTGAAGCCTTTTTATCAGTTCCCCAATGCTATCAAGTTGGGCCATAATTTTATTATCAAGTCCGCCGTCCTCTTCAGCTTTTTCGATTTTTTGTCCTGTTTTCTTCTGTTGTTTCTCAATTCTTTCCAACACATCAAATGTATATCGAATCATCCATATTTTTACTTGAAGCAAACATTGCTTTTCCATTTCTGAATATAAAAATGTCACCTTAAGCTTTATTTTCGACAATAGTATAAACAAAATAAAAAGGAGAAGAATTATTATTCCAATTACGAGCCACTTCATACGTATCATCCTTTCACTCCGTACCCATTATCGACAACTTTATTCATCATTAAACAGCGTTTTATAAGATTGAATATAAAAATTTTTCTAAAAACAAAAAGGTATTTTGACAATTTATATCGAAATATATTATTTGAACATATCGTCAGGGAACGGACTCTAATGATATGTAGCACGAAGCATAGAAAATTTAACTGCAGTGGAGGGATACATAATGGCAGATCGTCGCAATTTATTTTTCTTTTATGGTGATGACAAAGCAAAGCTCGTTGAAAAAATGAAACCAATCTATCGTATTTTAGAAGAGAATGGATTTACCATATTAGATCATCCAAAAAATGCAAACGCTATCGTCAGTGTTGGAGATGATGCAACTTTCTTACAAGCCGTTCGTAAAACCGGTTTTAGAGAAGATTGCTTATACGCAGGAATTTCTACGAAAGATGAAATTTCATTCTACTGCGATTTCCATATTGATCACGTTGATACAGCCCTTCAAGAAATTACAAAAAATGAAATTGAAGTGCGAAAATATCCAACAATTCAGGTAGATGTGGATGGCAGCACATCTTTCCATTGTTTAAATGAGTTCTCATTACGTTCTAGCATTATTAAAACATTCGTTGTAGATGTTCACGTTGATAATTTATATTTCGAAACATTTAGAGGTGACGGTTTAGTTGTTTCTACTCCAACAGGAAGTACAGCTTACAATAAATCGTTACGTGGTGCAGTTGTTGACCCGCTTATCCCTTGCTTCCAAGTAAGTGAATTAGCGTCTTTAAATAACAACACATACCGTACACTTGGTTCACCGTTCATTTTAAATCACGAACGTACATTAACTTTAAAACTAAGACCAGACGGTAACGATTATCCTGTTATCGGTATGGATAACGAAGCGCTTAGCATTAAACAAGTGGAAAAAGCCGTTGTACGCTTAAGTGATAAACAAATTAAAACAGTTAAATTAAAAAATAATTCGTTCTGGGAAAAAGTACAGAGAACGTTTTTATAGTATTAAAAAACCGTCGCATTATGGGAATTCCATAATGCGACGGTTTTTCTTTCTCTCGCTATCAGTCGCGGTTTTCGTCACCTTTTGTCGGTAAGTCGATATATTTCGGTCATCGTTGATCTATTCTTACGCTTCTTTGCTATAAACAATCTTCCCATCAATAACGGTCATCGCTGCTTGTACTTCTTTTATTTCTTCTGCCTCGATTTCAAAAATATTGCGGTCTACTATCGTAAAGTCTGCCTCATATCCTTTTGTAATTTGTCCCCGCTTCGCTTCTTTTCCGATTGCATAGGCACTTCCTGTTGTAAATAAAGAAACAGCCTCATATACTGTTAGCCTTTCTTCTGGCATATAACATACGCCGTCAATAAAACTTCTACGTGTAACAGCGCTATATATACCTAAAAAGGGGTTTACTTGTTCAATGGGTGCATCAGAGCCACCGTTACAGTGTAATCCAGCTTCTAAGAGCGTCTTCCAAGCATATGCGTAACGGAGACGACGCTCTCCTAGTTTTTCAATCACTGACGGGAAATCCGATGATACAAAGACAGGCTGAATATCGATAATAGCTGGCAAGTGTTTCATTCGTTCAATCAACGCTTCACGAGCAAGCTGACAATGAATAATACGGTCACGTAATCCTTTTGCTGGCGGATATAATTCGAGTGCATCAATGACGTATTCAAGTGATAAATCACCAATTGTATGGATGGCAACTGGCATATGTAAATCTCGTGCTTTTTTCACTAACTCCGCAAGCTCTTCACGTGAGAAGATTGCAACGCCATTCGTTTCTTTCTCATCTTCATACGGTTCACTTAATAAAGCTGTTCTTCCGCCAAAAGAGCCATCAGAAAAAATTTTCATCGCACCAAATTCAATATAGTGCTCATTTTCATATTCTTTTCGTTCATTCGCTACTTCATGGTGAACGAGTAAGTGCGCTTTAAATGGCATTTCTTTTATGACATAAGAACACGCATTATACGTTTTTCTAAAACCACCGTAATAATTTAAATCTTCCGTATGCCCGCCAACGAGTCCATATTGCCAACAATCTTTAATCGCTGTTTGCAGCGCTCTTCGTAAATAAGCTTCATCAATTTCAGGCTGCACATGTTTAATTAACTCTTGCCCTTGTTCATATAAAAGTCCTGTTAACATATTTGATGAATCACGGCCAATTTTCCCGCCTTTCGGGTCTTTTGTCTTTTCTGTTATGTTCGCTTTTTGCAATATGTATGAGTTCACCCATGTAACGTGACGACAAACTCGCTTTAATAAAATGGGATGTTCTTTCGAAATGGCATCTAAATCACGCGCGTGAACGTCTTTTGTATCTGTAAAGTTATTTTCATTCCATCCTTCTCCAATAATCCAAGACCCTTTTGGCGCCTCTTCTACTCGCTTCTGAACGAGAGTAAGCACTTCGCTATAAGATATACAATTGGATAAGTCTAGACGAAGTAGCCTCTCCCCATGACCAATAAGATGCATATGACTATCCACGAGACCTGGAATCATTGTTTTACCTTCTAAATCGTGCAATGTAACCGCAACATATCGGTTTTCTAACTCTTCTTTACTTCCAACATCAACGATCATACCGTTTTCAACGTAAACAGCGTCCACTTTTTCATTTTCTTCTCTCATCGTGTAAATGTTGCCGCCATACCAAATTTCCCCCATATGCTCATCCCCTTTTCTCTTTAGTCTACGAAATTTGTTCGTATAAAAAAAGCACCATTTCAATTAAAAATGGTGCTTTCCCCAAAACTATTTTTGTTCAGTAGTAGACGTTGTAATTTGCCATTCAATGCTAAATTTATCTTTTAGTTGTCCGTATGCTGGGCTCCAGAACGTTTCTTGAAGTGGCATAATAACTTCGCCACCTTCTTGTAACTTGTTGAATACTTCTTTCGCTTTTTCTGCATTACTAATTTGAATTGCGATTGTTACTTGAGATCCGATTGCATGCCCTTTCCCTGGGAATGTATCAGAAATCATAAGGTCCGTATTACCAACTTTTAAAGTAGCATGTAAAACGCGCTCTTTCGCTTCAGCTGGAATCGGATATTCTGGATTTTCAGGCATGTCACCAAAAGTTTGCATGACTTCTACTTTTGCATCTAACGCCTCTTTATAAAACTGTACAGCTTCTTGCCCACTACCATCTAAAACTAAGTACGGATTAATACCTAAAATCATACGGACACCTCATTTTTTTAATTTATAAAATCGAACTTGTGTTCGTTTTTATATTATCATATGTTTTACATTTCATTCAACTATTTACTACACTATTTTCGAAATTATTTTGAAGGAAGCTCCATCTCTTTGTTTCTAAGTTCAATGCGGCGAATTTTTCCTGAAATTGTTTTTGGTAGTTCATCTACAAATTCAATTTTGCGAGGGTATTTATATGGTGCAGTAAGTTCTTTGACGTGTTGTTGTAGTACTGGAATCAATGTTTCTTCTTTCTTTTCTATATTCTCTCTTAATACGATAAATGCCTTCACGACACTTCCACGAATTTCATCTGGACTTGCAACAACCGCACATTCTCTTACGTATGGATGTTTTACAAGTGCATCTTCTACTTCAAACGGCCCGATTGTATAGCCAGAGCTAATAATGATATCATCTCCGCGTCCTTCAAACCAAAAATAGCCGTCTTCATCTTTCTTCGCTTTGTCACCAGTAATATAATAATCACCACGGAATTGCATCGCTGTACGCTCATCATCTTTATAATATTGTTTAAAGAGGGCTGGTGTTTCAATGTGAACTGCAATATCACCAACTTCTCCTACCTGAACCGGAATACCTTCCTCATTTACGATATCAACATGGTTGCCTGGCGTCGGTTTTCCCATTGATCCTGGCCTAATGTCCATCCCTTTCATTGTCCCTACAAGTAATGTGTTTTCCGTTTGCCCATAGCCATCCCTCACTGTAATATCGAAATGCCTTTGGAACGTTTCAATAACTTCCCTATTTAGTGGTTCACCTGCTGATACAGCGCTATGTAACGCTTCTAAGTTGTAAGTATTTAAATTTTCTACCTTAGCCATTAATCTATACTCAGTCGGCGTACAACAAAGCACGTTCACTTTATTGTCATCTAATAAATTCAAATATGTTTTCGGTTCAAATTTACCGTGATATACAAATCCCGTTGCCCCTGAGCCGAGAGTTGCTAAAAACGGGCTCCAAATCCACTTTTGCCAGCCCGGACTAGCCGTCGCCCATACAACATCATTCTCTTCAATTCCGAGCCAATTTGGGGCGCTCGTACGTAAATGAGCATATGCCCACGCATGCGTATGAACGACACCTTTTGGGTTTCCTGTCGTTCCTGACGTGTAAGATAAAAAGACCATATCTTCTTTATCTGTCTTCGCCATTTCTAACATGTCACTTTCTGTTTCTAACGCTGTTTTTAAATTCACCCATCCATCTACTGACTGCTCGCTCAGAACGAATTTTTGAAGAGATTCCATCGCTTCTATATCATCAAACTGTCCAATGTACGGCTCATAACTTACGATTGCTTTTACTTCCCCATGCCCGATGCGATATTCGATATCTTTTTTGCGTAACATTTCCGAGCTTGGGATTACAACAAACCCCGCTTTAATCGCAGCAATATACGTCATATAGGCTTCAATTAAGCGCGGCATCATAATGAGAAGCTTGTCCCCTTTTTGTAAACCACTTTTTATAAAAGCGTTTCCAATTTTATTCGCACCTTGCATTAATTCACAATATGTAACTTCTTTTCTATTCCCTTTATCATCTTGCCAAATTAAAGCAAGCTTCTCTTTATCACCTGTATATTTCTCTATTTCAGAAACTAAGTTATAAGACGATGGCGCCAATAATTCCTCTCTCTTCATAAAATATCCTCCTTCATTTCTATGCCTCCCTTTTATAATAAAGAATTTTCAGTTAATTTTGAACCCTCTTCTTTTGACAAATTTTTCACGCCTATGTCGAAATAAAGTGAAACTTTAATCAGTAGGGGTTTTGTTCATCCCCCACTGATTATTAGTTGAACCAATCGGACTTTTACGGACAGTTGATCCCCCACCTAACTTCTTTGCTTCCGCTGAATTTTGAGGTGGGGGTCTTACTGCCCGTTAAAGCGGGATAAATGTATCCCGATGCAAACAACAAAAAGAAAGAGCGGGAGAACCCGCTCTTTCTAAGCCATCATATATGGGATTATTTTTGGAAACCGCCTAATTGTTGCTCAGCTAGTGAAACTAGACGTTTAGTGATTTCGCCACCAACAGAACCGTTAGCGCGAGATGTTGCATCAGCTCCAAGTTGAACACCAAACTCTTGAGCGATTTCGTATTTCATTTGGTCTAATGCTGATTCAGCACCAGGAACCGCTAATTTATTTGTGCTACGTGCCATGTTATATCACCTCCTTGTGAGTATAGAGTGTGATAAATAACATGACTTCATACACGTTTTATATATGGTAATTTATGGTTTTAGAAAAGTTCTTCGAATTTTTCTTCTTCCGCCACTACTTCTACTGTTTGTAATACCATTGTTTCTTTGTTTGCTACAGCTTCATCGATTAACGGTGTGAAATCGTATTTCGCTTCAAAACGATTTGCTTTTTCACGCTTCGGCTTCGTCGCTGGGCTTGCTGGTGTGAATACTGTACAGCAATCTTCGTATGGACGAATCGAAATATCGTACGTTCCAATTTCTTCAGCAATTTTAATAATTTCTAATTTATCCATCGTAATAAGCGGACGAATAACTGGGTAGTTTGTTACTTCATTAATCGTATGCATACTATCTAATGTTTGGCTTGCTACTTGTCCAAGACTTTCACCAGTCGTGATTGCAAGTGCATTACGCTCCTCAGCAATGCGCTCTGTAATACGCATCATCATACGGCGCATAACCGTCATTGAATAGCTAGATGGAATTTCTTTATTAATCGTTTTTTGCACTTCCGTAAATGGAACAAGGTGAAGCGTTACACGTTTACAATACTTCGTTAACTCTTGTGCTAAATCGATTACTTTTTGTTTTGCACGCTCGCTTGTGAAAGGTGGACTATGGAAGTGAACTGCTTCCACAGATACGCCGCGTTTCATCGTTAAGTACGCTGCTACCGGGCTATCGATACCACCAGAAAGAAGTACCATTACTTTTCCGCCAACGCCAACTGGTAAACCGCCAGCTCCCATACGCTCATCGCACATAATGTAGCTATAACCACTGCGAATTTCTACACGTACATTTACATCTGGATTGTGAACATCTACAGTAATATCTTCTGTATTTTCTAGAATGTGTCCACCAATCTCAGGTAATAATTCCATCGTTCTCATTGGGAAATGCTTATAAGAACGGTGTACAGTAATTTTAAATGTTTTCACATCGCCTTTTACTTGTAGGAAAGCTGCTAATGCACCTTTTTTAATGTCTTCTAGTTCTGATGGTACTTTCATTGCTAGGTTAAACTTATGAATACCGAATACATCTTGCAATCTTTCAGAGATCGCTTCATGATCTTCACCATTTAATTGGATGTACATACGGTCATGTGTTGCATCGATTTTAATATTTGGGAATTTTTTCAGTTTGAACTTCACATTATCTTTTAATGTGCTTACAAATTTAGAACGGTTCTTACCTTTAGTCGTCATTTCTCCGTAACGCACTAAAATATATTCATATGTCATCATATTCCTTTACCTCATCACTTCATATAATTTTGGCATCGTCTCTTTTACAATACCTTCAAATTGCTTTACTTCTTCCATCGTGTTTTCTGGTGCCAAACTAATGCGAATCGCACTTGCAGCTGCGGCATGCGGTACTCCCATTGACACTAACACTCTGCTCACTTCATTTGCTTTTGAAGAACAAGCAGACTTCGTTGATACATAAACACCGTGCTCTTCTAAAGCATGAACGACCACTTCTGGTTTTAAACCAACAAATGATACATTTAAAATGTGCGGTGCTGCATATGCAAGCGACGTATTGATCGTTACATCTTCCATTTCTTTAAAGAAACGGACAAGCTCTGTTTGTAAACTCTGCAAATGAGCTATCTTTTCTTTCACTTGTTCCATCGTCATGCGAAGTGCTTTCACCATCGCTACAATGCCGGGTAAATTCTCTGTACCAGAGCGATATTTAAGCTCTTGTTGACCGCCTGATAAAATTGGATCTAACCTTACGCCATCACGTACATAAAGAAGGCCCGTTCCTTTTACACTATGGAATTTATGTCCAGATATTGAGCAAAGGTCAATATGAGAAGCGTATAAATCAAGCGGTACTTTTCCTATCCCTTGTACATTGTCCACATGGAATCTTATTTTCGGATAATTCGATAATAACGTTCCAATTTCAGCAACAGGCTGAATTGCTCCAGTCTCGTTGTTCACATGAATAATGGACACAAGAATCGTATCTTCACGAAGCGCTTGCTTTACATCTTCTACCGATACAACACCATGCTCGTTAACCGGTAAATATGTTACATCAAACCCAAGCTCTTCTAATTGCTTATATGCTTCAAACACAGACGCGTGTTCAATATTCGTTGTAATAATATGTTTGCCGCGCGAACGATTCCTCATCGCAATCCCTTTAATCGCAAGGTTATTCCCTTCCGTTCCACCTGATGTGAAAATAATTTCAGAAGGTTTAACGTGAAGGAGCTGCGCTGCAATTGTTCTTGATTGTGTTAATAGACGCTCTGCCTCTCCTCCTAGCGAATGAATGGAAGAAGGATTTCCAAAATATTTTCCAGCAACCGTTACGTACGATTGAAGGGCTTCTGGATATGGCTTCGTCGTCGCACTATTATCAAAATAGATCATCGTTCTTCCCCTTTCAGCGCTATCACATCATATAATCATATCACAAATACGTGTAATTACGCTAAGACTACTCAAAGGTTCCGTTATATTTTCAAACGAACAACCTTACTGTATTCCGCTATTCATTATAGCAACATCGTCTTCAAAATTACACAAAAAAACAAACCCTTTATGAAAGGGTTTGTTCATTGTCTACATATTCAGCTATTTTTTGAACAACACCAGGTTCAAGTTGTTCTAGTACAGAAGCCGCTTGTTCTAAAGCTGCATCGTATTGATATTCACGGAATAATTTCTCCGCGTAGTTTAAACTTTCTGCCAGGTTCTCATCGTGACTGCGGTAACGGTTACCGTATTGAATTAATTTTTCAACTAAATACGCCTGTCCAATTAACTCTTCTGTCATTTCAGCTACACCATTAACAGTTGTGTATGCTTCTTCTAAACTACTATTTACAGCGTTCATATTTAACGGTTTCACTTCTAATTGCTCATAAACAGCTTGCATCGCCATTTGTCCTCTTTGTAAATCTTCCATAATACTCTCTGGAAGACCTGGCAAATTCGATTTTTGCATAAAGCGCTTCGTTTCTACAATTGTATTTCGCATTTCTTGTAATTTCTCACGCGCTTCAAATTCTTCTTTACGCATCGTTTGTAGCATTTCTTTATACTCTGCATGAAGTACTTTCAACGTTTCACATTGCTCATAAATCTCTTCTAGTTCCTCACGAATAATAGAGAAGGCAATATCTTGATCCGCAACGCGTAATTGCAGCACTTCAAAACGTTTCGTTAAAATGTGCATTTGCTTTTCAATTACTTTTTGAGATTCAATGTCCTTATCTTGCAATTGATAGCTTTGTTTCACAAGTTGTGTTTCTGTTTTCGTTTCAATTGTTTCAGTGCGAATTTCTTCTAAATCTTCATAAACAGAAAGTGTTTTTTGCTCCACATAATGTCTCGCATGCACCTCTTGCTCAAGTTGATCATAGAAACCATCTAAACGAGTTTTTAAGTTTTCTACTTTTTCAGCTGCTTCTGTTATGTGCAGCTCCTGTATATCCATTAAACATGTGTGTAGTTGTGTCGTCATATCACGAACTTCTTTAGGAATTTCCAAATACTCTAATACATAGCCTTGTCTTACCATATCATTATGTCCCTGTAATAAATCTTCCAGCTGAACTGGTAATGTCGCCTGACATTCTACCAATAAATCTGGAATTTGGTGAATAATGATTTCTAATTCTGCTAAACCTTCTTCCAAACTAATAACGATCTCTCTCGCTTTTAAATAATCACCATTATCGGTTGCTTCTTCAAAAGTTTTGAACTTATTAGATTCAGCGTCTAGCATCTCTTCAATTTTCTGCTCTGCTGCTCCATACATATGTCTATGAGCAAGAACACTCTTCTTCATACTACGATATGTATCACGTAATCCTTCAATTTCCGAACTATTTTTCTCATGGCTTTCTAACAATTGCTGTAATTCATTTAAAATGTCAGTAATACGATTATCAGCGTCATCTAAACCACTTATGGATTCATTCATTGCATGTTTTGCTTTTCGGAAGGAGAATTGCGAGGCGAATTTTCGCGCTTGCGCTAAATCTTTGTCAGCTTTCGGAAGGGTTGTTGATACAATTTCATCCCATTCTTCACGCCATTTACCAAACAGCTCTTCTGTTTGACCCGTCATATTTAAATCTTTTACCCGTTTTAGTTCATCTGCCACAGGTTTATCTTTTATTTCTTGTTTCCACTGCTCCAGTGCCTCAATATCTTTATATGAACGATTTCTTATCACAAGCTCTATCATGAGCAGCACTAGAATAGAGCTTACTACAATGATAACGATCGTCAGGATAGAATCCATGCAAAAAAGCCTCCTAGTTATATCTCTTTTTTTGTCCGTTCCGTTTATGAAATGGAAGGCATTATGTATAAAAAGGGAATTCCCCTATATTTAACAACTAACAATGTACTAATCATACCATGTAATGGCTTGTTTTTGACCTAGTTTTTTTTAAAATTTCATGTTTCTTTCAATGCAATTGTAATCTTTCTCAATCTTCAGCTTACTCCTCTACCTATCCTCAAATGATTGTAGTAACAGGTTCTCTTCTATATGAGATGCGAAATAAATTTTGCGCACAAGTGGTGGTTCAATAGGAATCGCATGCACATTCCCTTGCTTTATCGCTTGCTCTACTACCATTTCTGGAAGTAACGTAATACCAAGTCCAGCTCCGACCATCGCAAGCATCGGCTCTGCATAAGAAGTTTCAAACGCAATGATTGGTTTCACACCTATCCCTTGAAACATGTTCGTAATCATTTTCCTTACATCACAGATTTCTGGGTATACGATTAACTTTTCATTTTGCAAATCTTCCATTCGGATTACTGTTTTCACTTTATAAAGATGATCATTTGAAACGACACAAACAATTTTCTCTTCTCGCATTTCTTTTATAAACGTAGCACCTTCTACTACTGAATCGACGAACATCGCTTCAATCTTCCGTTCTTTAAAGAGTCCCATCAATACTTTCGTATGCTCAATTTTCCATTCCACTTCGAATCCGTCGCCTAATATATCTTTACATTTTGATATATAATGCGCTGCTAAACTTGGCAATACGCCTATAGAAATGTTCCGCTTCTCTTGAAATTTCTTCATTTCGGCTTTCACTTCTTGTATCTGTTTCAAAATCGGCAACATTCTTGTTATAAATAACTCTCCTGCCGCTGTTAACTCCACTCCTTGCGCAGAGCGCCTTAGTAAAGTAACCTCTAAATCCGCTTCTAGTCTTTGAATTTGTTTACTAAGCGCTGGTTGGGAAATGTGTAAAAGCTTACTCGCCTTTGATAAACTTCGCATATTCTTTACTTCAATAAACGATTGTACTGCATCCAAATCCATCGTACACACCTCTAACAAAAAGTTATAACTGCCATAAAAAATCGATATTTCCTTCTATAAACAATTACTCTTTATACTTATTTCATCAACTTACTATAACGAAATGTAAAGGGGAAAGATACTCTTGGACAAAAAACAAATACTACTCGGATCCCTCCTATGCTTACTTGCCGTAACAGCTTGGGGATTTATGTTTCCTGTCATGGCAAATGCCCTGCAGTTTATTGATCCATTCTTCTTCACAACTATCCGATACGGATCAGCGGCTATTATTTTTCTTATTTTGCTATTAATTACTGAGGGGAAAACTTCACTCCGCTTAGAAAAAAGAACACTTTCTTTATTCTTTTACGGAACAGTCGGTTTCGCTGGATATGGTTTCCTCATTTTTTACGGCCAACAACTTGCCGGACCGTCTGGAGCCATCCATGCAGCGATGATTCAGTCTCTTATGCCGCTCATCGCTTTATTATTGCAGTGGATAACAAAAAACAAACGCCCACAAAATTACACTTTCATTTGTATGTTCGTTGCATTAATCGGTGTTATGCTTGTCATTTCAAAGGGAAATATTTACTTATTATTTGGAGCTGCCAGTCACCTCTCAACAAATATACTTATGCTATGCGGCGTTACTTGCTGGGTCATTTACACGAACGGCGGGGCTCGTTTTCAATCTTGGTCACCACTGAGGTACACGACGTTAACTTGTTTATTCGGCTCGATTTCACTCATCATTATTGTCACTTTCTTCACTTACACAAACATCGTTACTGTACCGTCACTTCGTACAATTATGAGCGTTCGTTTTGAACTCGTGTATATGTCGATTATTGCAGGTGTTATCGCTGTATTTTGCTGGAACACAGGAAATCGCTATATTTCATCTATTAACGGCATATTATTTATGAACTTAGTTCCTGTGCTTGCACTTAGTGGTTCCATCTTTCGAGGTTATACAGTCGACAAAATTGAAATTGTCGGCGCCTCGTTAACAATTATCGCGCTATTATGCAACAATTTATGGCAAAGAAAAGAAAGCACAAAAATCCCCACCTCAGTTCGTTAGGTGGGGATTTTTCACATATGAACAGCTCTTGGCCATTCCTGATACACATTCGTTTTACATAACGCTTGTTCCATCCATTGCTCAATTTCTTTCGTGTACATTTCTAAGAAGAATGTCTCGGACGGGAATGAATGCAATACTTCTGATATATATTGCGGATATAAAAACGGCATATTCATCATGCCTTTTAATTGCGTCATAAACATTGTAAAAGATACCTTTTGAAACTCTTGTTTCGTCTGCCCTTGTCTAATAATTTGCTCTATATAATATCTTTCTTTTGAAAAATAAATCGTCATCACTTCACGAATTAACGTCGTATCAAGCGAAAGCTCTCGGTAGAAGAAACGTGTCAGCTCCCTATTTTCAAATTGATATCGTAAAATCCCGCGCACCATTTGCACCATCACATCTTTAGCCGACAAATACTCTCTCTGTTCAAACGACATTTCAATCACATGAATATATCCTTCTAAAAAATCAGTAATAAGCTGTTCTAATAAACCTTGCTTTCCAGCAAAATAATATGAAATATTCGCTACATTCACATCCGCTCGCTTTGCAATGTCTCGCACCGACGTTCCGTCATACCCTTTCGTATTAAACAACGATATTGCCGCATCAATTACTTTTTGTTTCGTCTGTTTCATGCGCTCACTTCCTCTCACTGAACAGCTATAGTGTAAATTTCTTGACTTTTAAGACAAATTCCTTTAATTTTCTATCGACAAAGTCATGTGAAATACATCGTATTTTGCTAATATTTTACACATCTCGATAAAAAGGGAGTTGTTTCCATGTTTACTAAAGAAAGTTATGCAGGATCTCGTGAACAGCAATATGAGACAGTAATTAAACAATTGGATGCATTATTAACTGGCGAATCAAACGTAGTCGCAAACTTATCAAATGCGTCCGCATTATTAAACCAATTTTTAGATCGCGTGAATTGGGTTGGCTTTTATGTAACAGAAGGAAATCAGCTTGTTCTTGGACCATTCCAAGGAATGCCTGCTTGCGTGCGCATTCCATTTGGACGCGGCGTTTGCGGCGCAGCAGCCGAAACGAAAACAACGCAGCTTGTAGCAGACGTTCATCAATTCCCAGGACATATCGCTTGCGATAGTGCTTCGAATTCAGAAATCGTCGTACCGATTGTGAAAGAAGGAACTGTCATCGGTGTACTTGATATTGATAGTCCTGAAAAAAATCGTTTCGACGAAGTAGATCAGCGCTATTTAGAAAAGTTTGTGGAAACACTCCTAAAACATATGTAACAAGAAAAAGGGAGTTATCGATTCAGTACATCACGTACGAAACCGATAGCTCCCTCTTTTTTTATTGATTCACAGTAGATATTTTCTTTAACGCCTGCTCTAAGTCAGAAACGATATCCTCCCACGATTCTAAACCGACAGATAAACGTATTAAATTATCATAAATCCCCATTTCTTGTCTTAACTCAGCTGGAATCGCGGCGTGCGTCATCGTCGCTGGATGCTGAATTAACGTTTCTGTATCTCCTAAACTTACCGCAATCGTAATAAAGTGTAGATCATTGATAAACGCTTGCGTCTCTTCTTTTCCGCCTTTTATTGAAAAAGAAATAACACCGCCGCCCCGCTTCATTTGGCGAGATGCTAACTCTCCTTCTGGATACCAAACACCTTCTACCGCGTCATGATTTTTTAGAAACGATACGATTTTTTCTGCATTATCACAATGGCGATCCATTCTTACAGCTAACGTCTTTAATCCGCGTAACAATAACCACGCATCAAACGGCGCCATAATACCGCCGATATCTTTTCGCATCGGGCGAATTTTTTCAGCTAGCGCTTTCGTTTTACAAATCGTTACACCTGCTACAACATCACCGTGGCCACCAATATACTTTGTCGCACTATGAACAACAGCGTCACAGCCAAGCTCAAGCGGTCTTTGTAAATAAGGTGAACAAAACGTATTATCAACAATGACAAGTAAGCCATTTTGCTTCGCAACCCGAATCACCTGTTTTAAATCAATTAATTTCATCGTTGGATTAATCGGTGTTTCAACGAAAATAAGCTTTGTATTGGGACGAATCTTACTTTCAAGATCTTCTTCTGTCTCCATATCACAAAACGAATGCGTAATCATAAACTTCTCTTCTAACACTTCTAAAAAACCGTACGTACATCCATATAATCCATTTGAACAAATAATATGATCTCCAGCCTTTAAAAAGCCAATTAAAGTTGCCGAAATAGCTGCCATACCGGATCCGAAGGCAAGTGCTTCTTCTCCTCCTTCTAACACCGCCATACGTTCTTCAAATAATTTCACAGTTGGATTTCCAAGCCTTGAGTAAATATAAGATGGGGCCACTCCCGCAAAACTCGCCTCTCCTTGCTCCGCAGTCTCAAATGTAAATGTAGACGTTTGAAATAAAGGTGGTGTTAAACTTCCTTTATGTTCCTCAGATGTATAACCGTGATGAATTAACGCTGTCTCCATATGCTTCTTTTTCATAAAAACATCCCCTTTTATGTTTTTATTGCCGCATATCCATCAACAAAAATTTGATGAACGTTTTTACTACATTTTATGTAAGCGTTTTATTTGTGTTTCTATCTCTTCTTTTATATTGTTTTAAATTCCTTCTTGTTAATTTCCAAAATTTATATGCATAAAACAAAAACGTACTCGCTTGACGAAACTCTGGGTAAAAGATATAATAGCGTTTGTGTAAAATAAAAAGGCAGCCTTGTAATGTGAGTTTATCGTTTGTATTTTGTTCCTCTACGGAGGTGTATCTCGTAACTCCCTGCTGCTGGAGCGAAGGTACATGAAAACAAAATGCCCGTAAATATCGATTACGTCTGTTTTTATTTTACGTAAATAAAAACATTTTTAAAGGAGGAGTCAACTATGGCTCGTTATACAGGTCCAGCTTGGAAACTGTCTCGTCGTCTTGGAATCTCTCTAAGCGGCACAGGAAAAGAATTAGAAAAACGCCCTTACGCACCAGGTCCTCACGGTCCTAACCAACGTAAGAAACTTTCAGAATACGGTTTACAATTACAAGAGAAACAAAAACTTCGTCACATGTACGGCATGACTGAGCGTCAATTCCGTCGCACATTTGACCAAGCAGGTAAAATGCCTGGTAAGCACGGCGAAAACTTCATGATCCTTCTTGAAGCTCGTCTTGACAACTTAGTTTACCGTATGGGCTTAGCTCGCACTCGTCGTGCAGCTCGCCAATTAGTAAACCACGGTCACATCACAGTTGATGGATCTCGCGTAGATATCCCATCTTACCGTGTAAAACCTGGTCAAACTATCAGCGTTCGCGAAAAATCTAACAGCCTTGTTGTTGTTAAAGAAGCGATCGAAGTTAACAACTTCGTACCAGAATACTTAACTTTCGATGCTGACAAATTAGAAGCTACTTACACTCGTCACGCTGAGCGCGCTGAGTTACCAGCTGAAATCAACGAAGCATTAATCGTAGAGTTCTACTCTCGTTAATTCAATCGCTTAGTAGATGACAGTATTAAAAACCCTAGAAAAAGCGTTATTACAACGTTTCTAGGGTTTTTTTCTATTCTGATGCTTTGTAAAACAACTTAAATAAAATTAATGATTTGGGGGAGGTTTTTGGGGGAACTTTTTGGATAAAATAAGCGTGGGCAAATGCTATTCTCCCTATATTTTCACATACACATCTCCAAGGAATAATAAAAAGCCACACCGATTGTGTGACTTAATTTCACATTATTTTTTTGGAATTTTAGACTCTGGTACACGAAGATGTGCTGCACCACAATTTCTACAGGTCCCCGACCATCCTCGAGTATAAGCATCTAGGATTGGAACATTAACCAGTTTCTTATTTACATCCCAACATGTAGGGCAATACGGGCCACTACCATCGCTCTTTCTATAATAAAAGTCCGGTAGGTACTCTAAATCATGAGAAATTTCATCAGTACGTTGAATTTCTTCCAACTTCAGTCTTAGTTCTCTATTTTCATCTAAAATTTCATATGCTTGTGTTTGTAGGTCCATTAGTTTACTTATTAATTCTACATTTTCCATACCTACAGCTAATGCTTTTATCCCTTTTATTGTATCTGTTATTGCCATCAAGCTTCACCCCGTTAATATAATATATAATTAAATTATATCAACTATTAAGCTTTATTTCTTCACCTTCTTTATCCCCTTTCTTTTCAACTTCCTCTTCAACCTTACGAGCAGCTAATACACGAGGAACCATTGTTTTCATTAAAAATTCAACCATTTTCAACTTTGTTTCTTCACTTGGTGGATTATCCAATACCGTTCGTTCTCTTCTTTCCTCAAGATCCTCCCTTTCATTCATGACTTTTTACCTCTTTTCTTTTTATTTCCTTTGTAAGTTAATATGGTGCATAACTTACCATCTTTCAGAACAACTTTTCTATCATAATCTGCTAGAATTTCTTCACGATTAATTCTTTCTATTTTTTCACCAATTCCCCAATATCCAGCACGAAGTAGAAACTCAGAATACCCTTCTGGAATAGGCAATTCATAGCCATCTAAGGTAATTCTAGTTACCTCAATACCTTCTCTAATAATCATCGACTCACCCTTTCAGTTTGAATATGGATAAGTTCGTTTTAATTTACATTAATACCTTTTTCAATCAAATAAAAAAGAACCTACTCATAGCTAAGTAAATTCTCCATCCATTTCTTAATAAATTATCTTCAAATATTAAGCACTTTTCGTTCTTCCATGGAAAAACTTAACCGCTTCAAATATCAATAATGGTAAAATATCCTATATAACTATATTTTATTATGACAGTAAACTTTATTTATTAGGAGGCGAAAGAATGGCAGTAACAATGAAAGAAGCTTACTCGACGATTTTGAACGAAAAGATTTCAGCCCAAGAAATAGATAAACCTGTAAATAAGCATTTAAAACAAGGATTAGAATGTGTGGATTGCAGAATACCTATAGCGCATCGTACAAGACACATGAGAAATGAAACAGAAATTCCATCACTTTTTTATCGAAAAGGCAGTATAAATCATGAGGAATTCTGTTCATACAATACACTCGGTCAGATTAAAGTAATAGCACGTGACTCTGATGATGATATTTTAAAAAGCGTAGAAGGTAAAACTTTTTCATTTCGCTTAACAATGATCCATGAACCTTTAGAAACATTAAAGAATCAAGAGAGAAAACAAGAGAATAATCAAAAAAAAGAACTAAACAAAAAAAATAGAACTTATCATTCTAACGGAAATTTAAACTCTTACTTATCAACCATGAAAAAAGTAATCGAGCTGCGGAATGTTCTAGAAAACCGGAATGAGCTACACTCTATTATAGAAATTGAAATGCACGGAAAAAAAATGAATTGGAGTGATTTTTATTATGAACCTGACCGTTATATACAATCGTGCAATTACGTCAAACAACTAAAATGGGAAAACAGACATCCCATTTGTATAGAAGGCATTGTAGACAGCGTGCGATATATAGAAATGTCAGGGAAATATGCTATAAACCTTCGTTGGGGAAAAAAAGGAATTAGCAGTAATGGTATAGAGCAAATTCCTTCACCATCTATTTACTTCGATTCTGAAACACTTTCGCCAGAAGATATAAAGCCGGGACAGCATATCGCTGTATGCGCAGTATGTACATATCGGATTTCAGGCGGGAAAATTAGACAATTCATGAATACAATTGCCCATTTGTATCACAAAAACCAGCTTGTAATTTTATCTGATCAATAAAAGTTCAAACTTTTCACTTCCAACTTTCAAACTCACATTCCATAATAAAAAATGTGAGTTTGAATTTTTTAATGTCTCCCCTATCATTTGAAATATGGGTAAGTTCGCTTTGAGATATGTTAATACCTTTATTTCATATGTTAGCTAAATAATATATGAAATAACTTAATGGACAAGTTCTATTTTGACCGTGAATTTATGGAAATATAAGTTTTACAATTATCTCCTTAAATTGGTATGATTTACTTATTAAAAAGGAGGGGAGATCTTTGAGTTTAAATATGTATTTAGGGGAAGTACATACCCAAACACAAAGTATGAATGCTATATGTACCGCTACCATTCAAGGTATGGAACAAGCTATTCAGTCGATTGATGCTTTTACAAGTGATACCGTTCTACAAGGACAAACTTACGATAGTGCAAAAGCATTTTTCGCAGAAACTTTTCGCCCTTTAGCACAAGGAATCATTTACTTATGTGAAGAATTAATCCGTCAGAACGATGCCTTTCCAAGTCAATTTCAATCACAGGTAGCTTCAACTGATGTAATTGAACAAGAAATATTAGAACAAATTCGAGAAATTGATCGAATGATAGCAAGTACGGAAGCAATCAATCAGGCTATGCCAATCCCTGACATGGACACTATGGTAAACCTTTTTGCTGTCATGAAGCGTAAACTACAAGAAAAGTTAGAACATCTATATGAATTTAATCAAACATCTAGCGATAACTATAGTACAGCAATTCAATTAGCCGCTAGTATTGCAACAGGTCTTGCAGAAGTCCAAAGTGGAAAAGGTTTTAGTCCCGCAAGTGGTACATTTAGTACACAAGGATTGAATATGGAATGGACGACTTCTATCCAGGCGATTACAGAAGATAGGAAGCGTCAGGCTGATAATTCAATTGAAGAAGGTGCAATGTGTGGTAAACCAAAATCTGATTTAGAGAAAGCTTGGGATGGTCTTTATGATGGTGCAGGAAAAGGTGTTGGAGATGCTTGGGAAGGATTTAAAGCGTTAGGTGACGGTGAAACATGGTCAGACATGTGGGATGCTATTGTCAATTATGATGAGACTCTTCCTGCTATGTGGAACGCTTTCTCAGATTCTTTTATGAATGACGTTTGGCATGGCGATGTCGAAAGTGGATTCCGCTGGGGTTCTTATTTAGTAACATCAGTCGGTCTAGGGTTACTTGGTGGGAAAGGTCTTGATAAGGCTTCTAAACTTGCTAGAGGAGCAAACATGTACAAAGTAACTGAAGCTTTTCCACCACGTTTACAACCTGCTCTTGCAGGTGGTGGTCTCACTAGTGAAGGAATATTAAGTACACTTCCACCATCAGGACATTGGGGAAATTATTTAAGTGGTTATCTCATGTTTGCTAGGCCATCTTGGAGACAGTCAGAACTTGACGTAGGTAAGGAGTATCCTAATTATGACGATCAAGTTGCTTTTAAAGATAGAGAAGAAGTTTCAAAAGTTACAAAAGGTAGTACAAGACCTGATTTTTACACAAAGGGTCACAGCTTGGAAGTGAAAAATTATGACTTGTCTACTTCATCAAAAAGAAGTAACCTAGTTAGAGTTATTGTTAAACAAGTTAATGATAGGGTTGATAATTTACCTATAGGTACAAAGCAAACTGTCATCATTGATATACGAGGACAAACTGTTCCTGAAGAGGCTTTATTTGATATCGTAAGAAAAATAAGAGAAAAGTCTAAAGAAACACCCGAGGTAATATTTAAGCGAGAGGATTGATATTAATGGCAGTAGGATTTAAAGTAGATATATTTTTCTATGAAACAGGACACCCTGATTTTTTACATAGCTTTTTTTCAACCATGTCATATCATACAGAGTCTGAAGGTTGGGGCACTAAGTACCCACTATTAATGAAGAATTTATATTTCGACAAGTTACGTTGGGAGGACACAGAAGAAGCACTTCAAAATGTAGAAGAGATAAGAACAATTTTAAGTGAATTACCTCCTGCAGAAGTCATTTGGGATATTGAGCACACGGAAAAACAGCCACCTTGGGGAAATAAAATCCCTAATAAAATAACTAGTTTAGCCAATTACCATGCTACTCCAACAGGTACAACTTTTTTAGATTTACTAAGCAACGCTTTAAACACTGCAAAAAGAAACAAAATTGATATAACAATTTCAAATCTAGGAAAATAAATCCTGCTAGATATCTTATGGTTTCATTTGAGTTTTAATCAATTTACGCTTCGAGGCTGAGGTTGAATAAAAACATTTAAGTCACACTCATATGAGTTGTGGCTTTTATTATGTAATAATTTATAGAATTTCGTAGACATTTCACACCCCCCCTTTGTTTTTTTAATGTTGTCTAACGATAGAAATGCCCCCTACGCTACCTATCCTCCCCAGAGGACAAATTTTAATTTTTGGTAGGGGGGCTTATCCAAAAAAATAAAAAAGAACACCGAATGAAATATATACCCATTCAGTGTTTCTTTTATTATTTATATTATACTGTTCTATTCGATTTATTATTTCTTTTCAGTGCTAACACAACATTAGATCTATCATTCCTAAAGTTAGCCAGTGTACCTTCTTCTAAACCAGTCAATGCTTCAAACATATCTTCACGTAGGCTTAATTGGTACTCACTTGAAAGTTCTTCTAAAATGCTATTACCATCAAAAACATCATTTTCAAGCAATGCAAGAATTGATTTTTTAATTAAAACTGGACTTGTAGGCTTAGATTGTCCGTCTAATGGTTCTTTTTTTCTCCAACCATTTTTACTCATTTGTCTTTGCAGATATGAATATTGATTGAAAGTGATTACCCCTAAATTATATGCTCTTCTAACCATTACTCCCACAGAAACATGCCACTTCTTCTTCATAAAGACATAATGGTCTAGATCAATCGGAAACATACTAACATCTCTAATAAAAGGTTCTTTAGATTGTAGATAAAGAAAACAAAGTGAACATTGAAGTATATAAGGAAAACGGCTTAACCCTTAATGAACAAGATACTCGCGAGTTAACTGCCATGATAAATGGGTTTCTCTATGGGAAAAAATTTGTATCTAAAGAAGATGAAGAAAATACAGCTTTCGAAGATGCTTATAATGATGAAGATAAAAATTATTAATAACTAAAAGTCTATCCCCGATAGCGTTTGCCCACGCACGAAAGGGAAGATACATGATGAAGTTATATAAAACAAAGAAAGCCCCTGAATTATACTATTATTTCAATACTAAAGGTGTAAAACTATGGTGTTTTTGGCATAGATATTATGATTCATTAGGAAAAAGGCGAGAAAAATATAAACAAGGGTATAAATCAGAAAACGAGGCTTATCGAGATCTACTTGAAGTGAAGACCAGTATCTTAAATGGCGAGGTTAAACAGGTTAAAAACTCTAATTTAACTATTTCAGAATGGTTAGATATATGGTACGAAACTCATAAAAACGAATGGAAAATCTCTTCATGTTCACAACGAGAAAATGCTATTAAGTATCAAATGAAGCCACTGCTCGGTAAATATAAATTAGCTGAATTAGATAAATCAACTTACAAGCGTGTTTATATTAATGAACTATTAAAGAAATATAAACCTAGTACCGTTCAACTTTTCCACAGACTTTTTAAAATTGCAATCAATGCAGCTGTGGATGATGAACTTATTCCTCTTTATTCATAATGTAAAAAGCTACCGAAGAAACCAAAACAGTTACTTCGAGTAGCTTTTATTTATATATATTAAAGTTATTTATTTTCCTCTTTCTGAACATATACATAAGCATCTTTCTGCTCTTTATGTATATCCACCTTCGAATTCTCTGCAAGCTGACCCGCATTTAGCAAAGAAAAAATAATGAGCGCTTCTAGTGACATTTCGTTTTACCACTCCTTTCTATTTGTTATACGTTTATCATACCGCTTACATGTGATTTCCGTATGAACTCGAAAAGGAGATTACAACAAAAAGGTTACAGGCATACGAATGCACGCTATAATAACCATAAAATAGGAGGTGGATACTTTTTGACAATAAACCAAATGGTTCAACTCGGAAGTTCATTTATGTTGTTTATTACTTCGGCACTTATAAGTTGGTATCAGGGAAGTAATTTAATAGATTATCCTGATGAATGGAAATATAGCGCTAAGTTTACGAATTACTTTAAAGGCACTGTTTCAAATTACCAAGATATTTATCAAATTGACTTCTTTATATATGCAGCAAAATTTTATCCCGCGGCATTTGTCGTTATGCTCATTAGCTTACTTTATATGCTCGTATTAATTCTTCATATTCTATTTACAAGAACTCGTAAGGTAATCTAAATTCATACATAAAAACCCCGAATCATAAACTTTTCAGCCTACAATTCGGGGTACTATTTGTTTATATTCGTTTCTGATTAGTAACGAATTAAGAAATATTTCTTTTTACCGCGGCGAATGATTGTGAATTTACCTTCGATGCGGTCGTTTTCTGTTACAACATAGTCTAATGCTTGTGTACGCTCACCGTTTACGTAGATTGCGCCGTTCGTTACATCTTCACGTGCTTGACGTTTTGATGGAGAGATTTTGCTTTCTACAAGTAAGTCGATTAATACTGTATCTTCTGCAGTACGTTCTACAGATGGTACGTCTTTGAATCCTTGTTCGATTTCGCTTGCAGTCAGTTCTGCTACAGAACCGCTGAATAGTGCAGCTGAAATTTTAATTGCTTGCTCTAACGCTTCTTCGCCGTGAACAAGTTTTGTCATTTCAGAACCTAATGCTTTTTGTGCTGCACGTTTTTCTGGCGCTTCAGCTACTTGCTTTTCAAGCTCAAGAATTTCTTCATGAGATAAGAATGTGAAGTATTTTAAGTATTTAACAACGTCGCGATCATCAGTGTTAATCCAGAATTGGTAGAACTCGTAAGGAGTTGTTTTTTCTGGGTCTAACCAAATTGCGCCGCCTTCTGTTTTACCAAACTTCGTACCGTCAGATTTAGTAACAAGTGGAATTGTTAAACCGAATGCTTTCGCATCTTCTTCTGATTTACGGATTAATTCAAGACCCGCTGTAATATTACCCCATTGGTCACTACCACCGATTTGCAGGCGGCAATTATGGTGTTGGTATAAGTTTAAGAAGTCGTATGATTGTAAAATCATGTAACTAAACTCAGTAAATGAAATACCAGTCTCTAAACGAGATGCTACTGTATCTTTCGCTAACATATAGTTTAAACCGAAGTTTTTACCGATATCGCGTAAGAATGAAATTACATCTAAGTTACCAAGCCAATCATAGTTATTAGCCATTGTTGCTGGGTTGTCCACGTTTTCGAACTCTAAGAAGTTTGAAAGTTGGTTTTTGATGCTTTCTGTGTAGTAAGCAACTGTATCTTTCGTATTTAATGTACGCTCTGCTTTTTTACCACTTGGGTCACCGATCATACCAGTACCACCGCCAACAAGTGCGATTGGTTGGTGACCAGCTAATTGGAAACGACGTAACATTAATACTGGTAACATATGACCGATGTGTAAGCTATCCGCTGTCGGGTCGAAACCACAGTATAATTTAACGCTTTCTTTTTCTAGTAATTGCTCAAGGCCCTCAGCATCTGTTTGCTGATTAATTAGACCGCGAAATTCAAGATCTTGTAAAATACCCATATCCTACATACTCTCCTTTAAGTTCATTACTGGCGTGAAGGTTGAAAACATAAAAAAATCGCCCCTTCAAATAAGGGACGATTTTGATTATCGCGTTACCACCCTAGTTGCAGGCAAAAAAGCCTACCACCTTATTTACATAACGGCTTAGTACCGTCTTTTCCCTTTTGAATACAATTCAATCGAAAAAAGATGCTCTAGGGGCGTAATTCGCGATCATCTATGTGCTGATTTCCACCGACCATCAACTCTCTAAAACAGGGAAATGATCACTACTTCTCCCTTTCCACGCTCAATTATTCATATACTTTTCTTTATACCATCATTTATATAGGCGTGTCAAATAAGGGCCGGATTTCTCTGCTTACCAATCCTTTACAACGTCGCAAAGAATATCGTAATGAGAGAAAGAATTGGAACACCGACTAATAGTGAGGTATGAAAAACAATGGATAAATCATTCCCAATCGTCGCCTCCACAGGATCTTTCGCCGGTGAACCAATAAATCCGATTAATCGATCGAAGCGACTTGCCGTTTTTGGAAAATCTGGTATTTCTACATGATCACTATCTAAATGTTGCTGCAATTTATATTCATTCTTAAAGGGATTTTCGCTCAATTTCATCCACCTCCAGCAATTGTTTCAATTTCTTTATTCCGTTATGAAGTCTCGACTTCACCGTTCCGACTGGAATATCTAATACCTCTGCAATTTCTTTTTGCTGCATGTCATGATAATAAGAAAGGATTAAGACCGCTCTTTGCTCTTCGGGAACTTTCAAAATTGCTTCTCTTACTGTGAGCCGATCTTCGTGAGAAAATTCTTTTTCCTGAATCGGCACTAAAAATGGCAAAAGCGTACGCCACTTTTTTCTTCTATTTAATTTATTAATCATAAGACGATAACCAATTTGAAATAAATACGTTTTTATTTTTCCCTTTTCAGATTCATACATATGTTTCTTACGCTCTAGCGTCAAAAACGTATCTTGCACGAGGTCGATACTCAATTGTTCATCTCGATTAAATCGATACAAAAATGTGTATAGCGCTGGTTTGATTAAAACATATAGTTTTTCTCCCGCCTGCTTATCTCCATTTTTGTACGCAAGCATGAGCTCTTCCTCAATCCCAATCTGCGCCATGATTTTTGATCTCCTTTATTCCTTTTAACGTTAACGAAATACGGGAAATTAAATAGCAACTTGCGACAATAACCCACGTTTGTGATTGAAGCGTAAAAAATTGAACATATGGATTTTGTATTGTATGACCACTTAAAACTAAAATATTTAATGCTTGCACACATATGCATGCATACACTGCCAGACAAGCTGAAATCGTATCAAATACATTCCAGCGAAAGTACACTTTTGTTTTTGTAAAATCAATTTTATATCCTTTTTTCCGTACTATATATTTTCGATCAAATGGAATGATGATGGAAAACATAACAATCATCATAACGCCAGCTGTAATCATTGAAACTTTAAATCCGATTGGCATCGGTAATAGCAAACCACAAGAAAATACGACTATAATTCCAATTAAAGCAAAAGTAAGAAGTAACTTATTAGACATAAAAAAGCCTCCCTCATCTATTCTTTCATAAATGTATACAGACGAGGAAGGCGCTTCGTTCAAATATTATTTTATTTTTTCAGCCATAACCTTTTATCCAAACCAGTCCTCTTTAAATAGTACATAATGGTTTTCCAAAAATAGTTCATTGTATTTAAGAAATAAGCGTTTCACTTGTTTCTCTAATTTAAAGCCTATTTGTTCCATAGACCTGCATGAATTGATATTATTATCCCAAGCCTGCGCATGAACCTCATCTACATTTAAAGTTAAAAATATGTAATTATATATTAAGTTTCTCGCTTCTCGATTGACCCCTGTACGCCAATACTTACGCGCAATCCGCTGAGCTTCCGAAGTTACAATTAACTTTTTATTTTCATTCATTATTGGCATAGAAATCCAATAGGTCCCTATCATTTCCTTTGATTTCTTCATTACGATTGCCCAAGCCATAATATCTTTTAAATTTTTATAAGTATGTAACAAGTCCTTAATTTCATTACTATCTTTTGGAGTCACATTCCCTGTCCAATGGTGCATACCTGGATCTTTCATTACCTCATACCACTGTTTGTAATCCTTTTCCGGTTCCACAGAACGTAAGCATATTATGTTTCCTTCTAAAACAGGTATCTTCATCTACATTCCCCCTTTATTATTTATAAAAAGAAAGGTCTGAACGTTGTTTCGTTCAGACCTTTCTCTCTTAATCTTCCATCGTCGATAAGTCACCTGTTGGTAAATTTAACTCCCACGCTTTTAATACGCGGCGCATAATTTTACCACTTCTCGTTTTCGGTAATTTATCTTTAAATTCAATTTGCCTTGGCGCTGCATGAGCTGCTAGGCCTTTCTTTACAAATTGACGAATGTCTTCTTTTAATTCTTCTGATGGCTCGTATCCTGCTCGAAGCGCGATAAATGCTTTAATGATTTCTCCGCGAACCGGATCAGGAATACCAATTACACCAGCCTCTGCAACAGCAGCGTGCTCGATTAATTTACTTTCTACTTCAAACGGTCCAACGCGCTCACCTGACGTCATAATTACATCGTCAATACGTCCTTGGAACCAGAAGTATCCGTCTTCATCCATATAAGCTGAATCACCTGATACGTACCAATCTCCCGGCATGAAGTAAGACTCATATTTTTGCGGATTATTCCAAACCGCACGCATCATAGATGGCCAACCTTTCGCAATTGCTAAGTTCCCCATTGTGTATGGAGGCACTTCATTTCCTTCATTATCAACAATCGCTGCTTTCACACCTGGAATTGGCTTCCCCATTGAACCCGGACGGATTTCCATACAAGGATAGTTACAAATAACTTGTCCACCTGTTTCTGTCATCCACCACGTATCATGAATACGAAGTCCAAATGCGTTCATACCCCAGCGAATTACTTCTGGATTTAATGGCTCACCAACGCTTAACACGTGGCGCACTTGTGATAAATCATATTTTTTAATTGCATCTTGTCCAGCACCCATTAACATACGGAAAGCTGTTGGTGCGCTATACCAAACTGTTACACCGTAATCTTGCAGTGCTTCATACCAAGCTTCTGGACTAAATCGTCCACCTAAAATAACATTTGACGCTCCGACTAACCACGGTGCGAAAATGCCGTAAGCAGTTCCCGTTACCCAGCCTGGGTCAGCAGTACACCAATATACATCATCTTCTTTTAAATCTAATACCCATTTCGCCGTTTGGTAATGCTGAACCATTGCGTTCTGTGCATGTAGAACACCTTTTGGCTTACCAGTAGAACCAGACGTATAATGAAGAATTAAACCGTCTTCACGGCCTAACCATTCGATATGTAATTCTTTTGAAGCTTGTTCAAATAAAGGATTGAACGCTACCGTTTTACCGCCTTCTTCTACATTATCTCCAACAAGGAAGACTGTTTTTAAAGCAGGTAAATCATTTAATGGTACACGCTCTAACAATTCAGGCGTTGTAATTAACACCTTTGCTTCGCTATCTTCTAAACGATCGCGAACTGCACCTTCCATGAACGCTTCAAATAGCGGCCCAACAATTGCCCCTAATTTCACCGCACCTAAAAGTGCAAAATATAATTCTGGAGAACGCGGCATAAAAATAAAAACGCGATCGCCTTTTTCAACATCGCCATAATTTTTCAGGACGTTTCCTGCTTTATTAGAAAAATCCTTCATTTCCTTAAATGTATATTTCTCTTTTCGCGATCCATCTTGATAATAAAGAGCTACTTTATTTTTACGATCGGATTTCGCATGCTTATCAATTGCTTCATACGCCATATTTACTCGGCCTGTCTCATTCCAAGTAAAGTTTTTATTAACCTCTTCCCAGTTAAAATTCGCGTATGCCTCTTCATAATTCGGCAAATTATTTTTTCCTTTAATGACTGGAAGCGTTTCTACTTTCATACTTTACATCCCCCTCCTATGTATTCTATTATCTATTATAATGATATTATTTAAAATTTTCAGTATATTTGTTGATTTTTAGACAAATTTTTAATGACAAAATTCGATTCACATCGCATATATTATAAAGTACGATATTAATAGATTCTCAAACCCTCAAGGTGGTGAGCAATACATTGATCCATAAAAAAATATATAATGCTAGAAACTTAAAAACAGCGAAAGGCACTTTAATTATTGAAGGTCCTGTCTCTACACATAACTTAGAAATGTATGAATTTCATCCAGATTTAGTTGCGTTTCGTCCTGCCGAGCAGCAATATAAAGCAATTGTCGAAATTTCTAAATTACCAGAAGCTCGTCTCATTATCGCTAGACATGACCAAACGATTGTTGGATATGTTACATACTTGTATCCTGATCCACTGGAACGATGGTCAGAAGGAAAAATGGAAAACTTAATTGAACTTGGGGCGATTGAAGTTGTCCCAGCCTTCCGTGGTTGCGCTGTCGGAAAGAACTTATTAGAAGTTTCAATGATGGACGATTATATGGAAGATTACATTATATTAACGACTGAATATTATTGGCACTGGGATTTAAAACAAACAGGCTTAAATGTTTGGGAATACCGAAAAGTAATGGAAAAGATGATGAATGCTGGTGGCTTACAATGGATGGCTACAGATGATCCTGAAATTTGTTCCCACCCTGCTAACTGTTTAATGGTCCGCATCGGTAAACGCGTTGATACGGATTCTATTCAAGCATTCGATCGTCTACGTTTTCACAATCGTTTTATGTACTAATAAAGGGGGCAACTGGAATGATTGTAGAAGAAATTATGAATCAAGATGTAGTGACACTCCATCCAAACGATACAATCGAAACAGCAATCCGAACGATACGCACGAAAGGCATTCGACACATTCCAATTGTCGATCAAAATAATCATGTCGTAGGCATTATTTCTGATCGGGATGTAAGAGATGCAAGTCCGTCTATTTTAGATGAACAAGTTTCACTCGATATGCTGCAGCAACCGCTTGAACTAATTATGAAACATCCTGTTATGACTTGCCATCCTCTCGATTTCGTTGAGGAAATTGCTACTTTATTTTTTGAAAATAAAATTGGCTGTCTTCCTGTTACAAAGGCTGGAAAGTTAGTTGGAATTATTTCCGAATCTACTGTACTGCATACGTTAGTGAAATTAACAGGGGCACATCAACCGAGTTCACAAATTGAAATTCAAGTAAAAAACGAACCTGGCATTCTTGGAAAAGTGGTTGCTATTTTTAGCGATTTACAAATAAATATCGTGAGCGTTCTCGTCTACCCAGCAAAAGATGAGAATGATAAAGTACTCGTTTTCCGCATTCAAACGATGAATCCGCTAAAAGTGATTGATGCACTTGAAGCAGAAGGCTACCGCGTATTATGGCCAAACATTATGGGGATGCAAGCATGAGTAGCGCATTTATCTATTCGGATGACTTTCGGGGCTATTCGTTTAGCCCTGATCATCCTTTTAACCAACTGCGCGTCACACTTACGTATGATTTATTACAAAAGGGTGGTTTCATCTCTCCTTCCCAAATCATCTCACCACGGATGGCTACAGATGAAGAGATCGCCTACGTTCATACAGAAGAGTACATAAATGCGGTAAAACGTGCTGGAGAAGGTAAGTTAGAAAAATCAATTGCGATGACGTATGGACTCGGAACAGAAGATACACCGATGTTTCCAAATATGCACGAAGCAAGCGCATTACTCGTTGGCGGTACGTTAACAGCTGTCGATGCTGTTCTTTCCGGGAAAGTAAAACGCGCACTTAACTTAGGCGGTGGCTTACATCACGGCTTTCGCGGCAAGGCATCTGGATTTTGTATTTATAACGATAGCTCTATCGCAATGAAATATATTCAAAAGAAATACGGTTTACGTGTTTTATATATTGATACAGACGCTCATCACGGTGATGGTGTACAATGGTCTTTTTATGACGACCCTAACGTATGCACTATTTCATTACACGAAACTGGGCGTTATTTATTCCCTGGAACTGGTGCTGTAAATGAACGCGGACAAGGTAATGGCTATAGTTATTCTTTTAACGTTCCACTCGATGCTTTTACAGAAGACGAATCGTTTTTAGATTCCTATCGAACTGTCGTAAAAGAAGTTGCCGCATACTTTAAACCGGATATTATTTTAACGCAAAACGGTGCTGACGCACATTATTACGACCCACTTACACACCTTTGCGCAACGATGAATATTTACCGTGAAATACCGAAGCTCGCTCGCGAAATCGCTAACGAATATTGCGAAGGTCGCTGGATTGCTGTCGGCGGCGGTGGCTATGACCACTGGCGCGTCGTCCCAAGAGCTTGGGCACTCATTTGGCTCGAAATGAACAACATCCAAAACATCTCAGGTTATCTCCCTCCAGAATGGATTGACGCTTGGAAAGGACAAGCAGAAACAGAACTTCCCCTCACATGGGAAGATCCAGACAACATGTATCAACCTATCCCCAGAAAACCAGAAATTGAAGAAAAGAATGCATTAACTGTAGCGAAATCCCTCGAAATTATTCGGAATAATATGACAAAATCTTTGTACTAAACGAAAAGGAGGCTCGTTTTTGAATAGCCTCCTTTTATTTATTGTCGGTTTCTGTCGGTGAATCGATATATTTTGATAATCGCTGATATATTTCGAGTTGCGCCGATATATTTTGATAATCGCTGATATATTTTTATTTAATAACAGTTTGACCCAATTTTTATGTGGAAAGGTCGTGAAATTATGTGGACACAACAAATAATCAACACAAAACGCGGCACATTCGAACTCTTCACAAAAGGAGATGGCGAACCACTTTGCATTACACATCACTATTCACAATTTAATGAGACTGGTGATTACTTTGCAGATGTCTTCACTTCTACGCATCTTGTATTCCTCGTTAATTTACGAGACGCTGGTAACTCAGCAAAAGCCAATTTAGAAAAAGAATTAAGTATGATTGAAACCATTCACGACTTAGAAGCGATACGAGCATCTTTACAATTTCCAATATGGCATTTCGCGGGTCATTCAACAGGTGGTATGCTTGGACTTTTATATGCAATTACCTATCCAAATTCCTTACAATCATTAGTCGTGGCCGGAGCTGCAGCAAGTAACTATACGGAAACACCATTTTGTATTTATCACCCAGCACATCCACAGTTTCATTATATGCAACAGCTCATCGAAAACTTAAAAAGCCCTCATCTTACAAATGAAGAGCGGAAAGAACTATCTACTAAGAGAACAAAATTATCATTGTATAAACCAGAAAACTACAACTCTTATTTTGGTAAACCGATCCAAAAAACAATGTCAGCTAGCCGGATGAACGCTTTCGCCAATGAATATCCGTCATTTGATTTAAGAGAGTATTTACCTTCCATTCAAAAAAAGACCCTTATTACATGCGGAAGACATGATGTACAGTGCCCGATTCAATATTCTATCGAGATGCATGAGGGAATACGTAATTCTATTTTTGTGACATTTGAAGAGAGTAATCATTATCCTTTTTTAGAAGAAGCTGCTCAATTTACTTCTACTACTCAAACATTTTATAAATCGTTACGCCAGTACCGTCATTATTAAGGAAATATAAACAAATAAAAGAACACAAGAAATAACCACTAAACCTACATCAAGTAGTACTGACTTTTTATCTCTTTATATCTTAACACGAACTACCTATTTTTCCCTTCTGTTCAAATAACATATAAAAAACCTGCCAATTACTCGGCAGGTACATTACACGTTAAAGCGATAACCAGCTCCCCACACTGTTTCAATATATTGCGGGTGAGCAGGGTCTCTTTCAATTTTTTCACGTAGCTTTCTAATGTGAACAACGACAGTGGCTAAATCACCAGCGGAATCTAATCCCCAGATGCGTTCAAATAACTGTTCTTTATTTAATACTTGGTTTGGATGTGTTACAAAGAATGTTAATAAATCAAATTCCTTCGTTGTAAACGCGACTTCTTCATTGTTTATAAAAACTTTCCTCGCCCTTTGATCAATAGAGATTCCGTGAATATATAACGTATCGCGTTGCTTACTTATATTTCCTGATAATCTTTCATAACGAGAAATATGGGCTTTTACCCTTGCGACTAATTCACTCGGGCTAAACGGTTTCGTTATATAATCATCCGCCCCTAAACCGAGTCCGCGAATTTTATCTATATCTTCTTTTTTTGCTGAAACAAGTAAAATCGGAATATCTTTTATAGCTCGAATTTGCTTACAAATTTCGAATCCATTCATCTTTGGAAGCATAATATCTAAAATAATTAAATCGTAGTCTTCTTTCAGAGCCATTTGTAAACCTGTCTCTCCAGAGTGTTCTACATCAACTTGAAAATCACTAATTTCTAAATAATCTCGCTGTAATTCTGCAATGCTTACTTCGTCTTCTATTAATAAAATCCTTTTCAAATTACTCACCACATTTCTCTACTTTTTCCAATGAGAAGAAAATGCTCGTGCCTTTCCCAAGCTCGCTTTCCGCCCAAATATTCCCGCCATGTTCTTCGATAATTTGCTTCGCTATCGCTAAGCCAAGTCCACTTCCACCTGTACTAGAATTTCGCGATTGCTCTGCACGATAAAAACGTTCAAAAATATAGGGGAGTGTATCCGATTCGATACCTGATCCGTTGTCCATTACTTTTACAATAACTTTATCGTCATCACTCGATACTGTTACAGTAATTTTCTTCTCTTCTTTATCCATGTATTTCACACTATTATGAATTAAATTTGATATCACTCTATTTATCTTTTCGCAATCAGCTGTTACATATAGTAGTGATGCATGTAATTGTAAGTTAACTTCTATACCTTCTTTACTTAAATCCATCTGCATCTCTTCTATTAATTCTTGCATAAACATATTTAACTCAACCGTTTCAAACTGAAATGGAACTCGATTCAAATCGAGCTTCGAAAATAAAAATAGTTCGTCAATGAGTGTATCCATATGTCTTGCTTTCGTGTGGATAGTCGTTAAGTACTTATCCATTTTTTCAGGTGTATTTGCTACCCCGTCTTTTATTCCTTCTACATATCCGATAATAGATGTTATCGGTGTTTTTAAATCATGAGAGATGTTTGAAATGAGCTCTTTTCGATTTTCTTCATACTGTGTTTGCATCTCTATCGACTCTTTTAATTTCTTCCTCATTTCCTCAAACCCTTGATTTAATTGTCCTATTTCATCGTGCGATGTAACTGGTATTTGAAAATCTAAATTTCCTTCTTTAATTTTCTCAGTCGCATCTTTCAATACAAAGATTGGTTTTATCACACTTCTGGAGACGAGATAACTTAATAATCCAATAAGCAAAATGGCTAAAAGTAAAAGCGATATGAACAAAATCGGAAATAATTTCTGTGTAAGATCTACAAATGAACTTTGCTTTTTTAATACAAATATACTCCCTTCTTCTTTCTCAGGAAAATAAAAATCGAATTTTACATATCGATAGAATGTATCGCCTAGTTCTGTTGTACCACGACTATTAATATTTGCTGATTCAAATTTCGGGAGTGCGTCCGTTAAAGCTGAACTCTCAAATACTTTTGAAGCATATGAAATGTTTTCTCCCTTTCTAACAACTATTTTCACATTTTCTTTTTCAATAGATGACACGAACGATTCATCTAACAATTGAGATTGATGCTGTTTGGCGGCTGATTTCAACTCAAGATAGGCATTCTCTTCTTCTGGTGTAAGCGGCTTTTGAATGTAAGAACTTTTATAGAAATTTTTCACTGACTCCAAGTCGCCTGTTATTGAAAAAACAATTAAAAACCCTGCCACTAATATGAGCGTAATAGAAACGAGAATGACAGCAATATAAGAAAATAAAAACCTTGTTTTAATAGACATATGTTAAATCCTCACTTTATCAAACCTTATTATTTAAAGCATAAAAATATATGTTCAAATACTCAAGCGATTTTATAGTAATTTTAGCGTCAGTTTATAAAAATTTAATGTTCTTATTTTACAGTTAAAATTAGGAGGTTGAGATTCCATGTTCAAAAAAACAGTAAGCATGATATGTTGCGTAATTTTTTTGCAAGGATGCTCGCAAGAACAAGAAGTTAAAAAGGAGATGACAAACATGGAGACCGCGCTACTAACAGCTACTGAGAAACAAGAAACGAATACTGTTATATCGTTACTCAAAAAAGGGGCTGACATAAATATAACAGATAATAAAGGACGTACTCCTCTTATGATTGCTACATACAAAAATGATGTAAAAACCGCAAAAGCGCTTATCGATGCTGGGGCCAACGTAAATATCCAAGATGATATAAAAAATAATCCCTTTCTATACGCTGGTGCAGAAGGTTACTTAGACATTTTAAAACTAACAATTGATGCTGGCGCAGATCCATCGCTTACGAATCGATACGGCGGTACAGCTCTTATCCCAGCCTCGGAACATGGCTATATTAATGTTATAAAAGAACTCCTCACTCGAACAAATATTGATGTAAACCATGTCAATAATCTCGGATGGACAGCTTTAATGGAAGCCATCGTACTAAGCAACGGAGATGAAACACAACAACAAGTCATCCGCCTACTCATTGAACACGGTGCAGATATAAACATTCCAGACAATGATGGTGTTACTCCGCTAGAGCACGCTCGCGCTCATAATTTTGAAGAGATAGAGAAAATTTTGCTAAAAGGACATAAGTAAAAAGCTAATTTTTGCCTTCCTCCCCCGCCCTATGCTACATTTAAGCCGTTACATCAATATTGATAGGGTGGGAATACACATGAACAAACCTAAAATCGGGATGATTGGACTTGGAAGTATTGCACAAAAGGCCTATCTCCCAACACTTACAAAAGAAACAGATTGGAATTTTGTAGGGGCGTTTACACCTAACGCGGAGAAAAGGAAACAAGTTTGCCAGCAATACCGCATTCAAGACTTTCATTCTATTGAAACGTTAGCTTCAGAATGCGATGCAATCTTCGTCCATAGTTCAACTGCTACACATTATGAAATCGTTTCTGAACTTCTGAAAAAAGGAATCGACGTTTACGTTGATAAGCCGCTAGCAGCTACAGTGGAACAAGCTGAGAAACTAGTCGATTTGAGCGAAAAATATAACCGAAAGTTAATGGTTGGATTTAATCGCCGCTTCGTTCCTATGTATGTTGCTGCAAAAGAGCAAGCTAATAATATTTCATGGATTCGAATTGAAAAGCACCGCACAAATAAAGTAGGACCAAATACGTACGACTTTACGATGTTAGATGATTACTTACATATTGTAGATACTGCCCGCTGGTTAGCTAATGATAACCTTAACGTCGTTCATAATATGATGCAAATTAATGAAGAGAATGAACTTCTTTATGGACATCATACATATACGACTCCAAGTGGACTATTACTTTCAACAGCAATGCATCGTCATGCAGGTACAAACTTAGAACAAATTGAACTTGTAACGACAGGAAAAATCATTCGTGTAAAAAATATGAATACATTTGAAATTGAGGAGGCAAACTCTGTTTCACAAAGCGGTTCTCCGTCTTGGGAAACGACATTAAAGCAGCGCGGTTTTGAAGATGCTGTTCATCATTTTATTAAATGTGTACATGGAGATACAAAGCCTGTTGTAGATGGATTAGAAGGATTAAAAACGCAACAACTGTTGCAATCTCTACTGGATAATGTAAACAAAAATTAAAACGGATACATTTTTCAGAATTTACTTTCATTCCCATTTCCCCTTTATTTCTCTCGCAAATTTCTATAGAATATGTTGATAGGAATTATAAATTTCATATTGAATCGTGGAAAGGATGGGATTAACACATGTGGAACGAGTTTAAAAAGTTCGCTTTCAAAGGGAATGTCGTTGATTTAGCTGTCGGGGTTGTAATCGGTGCTGCATTCGGTAAAATCGTTAGTTCTTTAGTAAAAGATATTATTACACCATTACTTGGTATGGTATTAGGTGGCGTTGACTTTACAGATTTAAAACTTACATTTGGTAAGTCATCTATTATGTACGGTAACTTCATCCAAACTATTTTTGATTTCTTAATTATTGCAGCGGCTATCTTTATGTTTGTTAAAGTGTTCAACAAACTAACATCTAAAAAAGAAGAAGAAAAGACAGAAGAAATTCCAGAACCAACAAAAGAAGAAGTTCTTCTTGGCGAAATTCGCGACTTATTAAAACAGCAAAACTCTTCTAAAGATAGAGCATAATTGAACGGATAAAAAGGCATGTCCCTCGGGACATGCCTTTTCTATATGCTATAACGTTTCCGAATTCATATGAATAAATAAAATAATACCAGCAACCATGAGTACCATAATGCTACCTGCAAATAGTGTAATACCAATAAACATTAAACTTGTGCTCATATCTACTGATACACTTTCAATAAAAATAGAAATTACATACGTGATAAGGGCAATTCCTGCAAGAATACTTCCTGGAACAAATCGCTTTAAACCATTTTGTTTTAACGTCATATATGCAAAAATAGCAGTCATACAAAGCGTAATTATCCAAAGAACGATCATCTCTTTTCCCCCCTCACAAGCCTTTTCTTTCTATTATACATGACATTGCCCTATAATAGTTAAATTTGCACTTATGTGACATATAACAAGGAACAATACCATTTTGCAGCGAAGTCACCAATAGGTCATATGCTCAGGAGGATTTCAATTGGCAGATGATATTGTAGGATATTTTAAACAAGTAGAGCGATTCAATAGCAAAAACATACTATCCTGAACACGAAAAAAAGCTCACAGCAATCGCTGTGAGCTTTTTTATACTTACTTCGTTGAATCTCTAAATTGGATACGGTGAGGTAAGATAACAGTGTGATCTTCCACTTTTTCTTTGTTCATATACTTCGTTAATAGACGCATTGCTACTGCACCGATATCATACATTGGTTGTACAACTGTCGAAAGCTGCGGGCGTACCATTAATGCTAAGCGTGTATTATCGAAACCAAGTACTTCTACATCAGTTGGTACGTTTAATCCAGCGTCTTGTGCTGCGTGGATTACACCTAGTGCCATTTCATCAGAAGATACGAAGATCGCTGTTGGCTTTTCATCAATGCTCCAAAGCTTTTCGAATGCTTCAATACCTGAATCATATGTGTAATCTCCATCGATTATAAGATTTTCATCATATGAAATACCTGCTTCTTCTAAAGCTTTTTTATAACCTTGTAATTTCTTTGCGCTTCCCGCTTTATCAATGAAAGGACCAGAGACGAAACCGATACGCGTATGTCCTTGCTCAATAAAGTGCTTCATTGCATCGTATGCTGCTTGTGTATAATCAATATTTACTGATGGCGTTTCATTTTTCTCATCGAATGACGCTGCTAATACAATCGGTACTGGAGACTTTTTAAATTCTTCAATATGAATGTCTGTAATATCTTCACCCATGAAAACAATTCCGTCCACTTGTTTTCCAAGCATCGTATTTAATAAATGGAATTCTTTCTCTTTGTTTTGGTCAGAGTTACTTAAAATGATGTTGTACTTGTACATTGTTGCGATATCTTCAATTCCACGCGCAAGTTCCGCATAAAACGTATTTGAGATATCAGGGATAATAACACCCACTGTAGTTGTCTTCTTACTTGCTAGTCCACGTGCTACCGCATTTGGGCGGTACCCTAAACGATCAATTGCTTCTAATACTTTCTTTCTTGTTGTAGGCTTTACATTTGGGTTACCGTTCACAACACGTGATACGGTAGCCATTGAAACGTTCGCTTCGCGCGCTACATCATAGATTGTTACGTTCATCTCATCGCACACTCCTTCTATTTTTGTTATCTATTTTTATGTATCGGTTACTTGAATGAAAAAAAGACATCAACTCTATTTGCAGATGCCACCAATCGTCCCGAGTTCTTCCTTTTACTAATGATACGATAAAAACGCAGGCTCATACAATATTTTCCCGCAAAAGTTTCGAAAAAATTCGCTTCTTTTCTCGTATTTTCGTATTTTTTATGAAAAAAAGAGCATTTTTTGTAAAAATATAGATGTTCCATAATAAAAAACCTTATTTTAAGCAGTACGATTGTAAATGAAATTTATATCGGCGATTTTTTAAATATATCGACTTACCAATAAAAATCGACAATGACAGTCAATATACAATAAGAGAAAGCTGTTCCAAAATGCTTTTTAGAACAGCTCCTTAAAAATTCTTATCGTTTACTTCCAAATGATTTTTTATAAGAAGGAAACAAACGGCTTATCGCTGTTTTTCTCTTTTATAATAACAGCCTCGATTTTACTCTCGGACTTTATCTGCAATTGTACTTTCGCATCTTTAGGCAATTTCTCTAACATACTTTGAGCAGCCATTTGAGTAAGGGCCATTAATTCTGTTTTACCGTTATATTTAATAACAATATTCATATTTAATGTATCCATTTGCTGCTGTTTATACGAAACTTTAGCATTGACTGGAATGTAATCTCCAGGAGAAAACTTTTTTATTGACTCAGCAAATTCATTTATTTTTGTATTATCTTCTCCATGTGCTTGTTTAAATTCATCAGAAGGATATGAATATGCTTGTTCATCAATCGTACCCCAGTTTCCAAGATTTGTATCATTCTTTTGAACAGTAGCACTAGCAATATACGTACCATTTTTTAAAGAACTTGTATTTTCTTGCTTAAAGATCGCAAACGTAATTGGAGATTTGTTATATTTATCGTTTTTGTTAATAGCTTCTATAAGTTGTTTAGCAACTTCAGTACCTTTAGAAATGGCCTCTTCATTAGACACACTTGAAGACATAGCTAAACCAATCGTAACGCCAGATAAACTTAATTCGTTTGAATTCTGCTTTCCGAAATAGTCTTGTTCGATAATGTTCGTCAAAACTGGCGCTTCTACTTTCGCGACTAGTTCATCAATTAACTTCTCCGGAATGTACTGATTTAATTGAAGCACATGATTTTCTGTATCAAATTGCCCTTTTGCAATATTCATTAAACCATTTTCATATTCTGCTAAATCTAATTTAGAATTTGTTTTTATATTAGCTGTATTAATGACCTTTTGTTCTTTTAAAGGAATAACAGTTCTATAATAATCTTTAGAAACAGCCGTTCTTGGAATCATACTTTTTTCTTTCGTATCCTTTTGTATAACTTCATCCTTCTTACTAATCGTATTATTACTACTACAAGCTCCCAGTAGTAAACTTACGACCGCGAAGGATAATGCCATTTTCTTCATTACTTAAAACCTACTTTCAACAATCTAGTTATTTAGTTTGAACTATTAACAGTTTACCATTAAATATATTTCAACAAAAACAAAAAAAAGAAGCAAGCACCTTTCGCTTGCTTCTTTTTACTTAATATTCTCTTCTAAAGCATCTTTTTTAATGTTCCAATGAGACGTATTCCATACTACCATCCCATCTTTTATGTATAACACTTGCGGAGATTCATGTCTAATGCTGTATTGTTCTGCAACACGATTCGAAACATCTCTCGCATCTTGTACGTATAAATAGTAAGCTGGTACTGCTCTTTCTTCACTACAATACGCTTGAAACTCTGTGTATGCACCATGACTAATCGGACATGTCGTGCTATGTTTAAAAAGAACATATGGCTCATTCTTTTCCACTAATACTTCAAGCTCTTCAATTGTTTCGAGTTTTGTCATATTCATCAAGATTCACCTCTCATACGAAGTCTAGAGCGCTTCTCTTTCTTCTCTGCTTTTTTCTCAAGCCTTTCTAGTTTACGCTCTTCTTTTTCAATCTTCTTCTCTTGTCTTGTTGCACGATAATGATTGTATACTTCAATTGCTGCGCTACTCCATTGTACAACTTGCGCTACTTTATCTGCATTATTTTCAATTTCGTCCGTAACAGACTCTGATACATTACGAAGTTTCGTATTTAAAGAATGGATTGTCGTTCCAATTCCATCTACACCTGCTACTACTTTATTTAACGACTGTGACTTCTGTTGAATATCATCAGCTAACGCATTTGTCTTATGTAATAATTGCTCTGTCTCTACGCTAATTCCTTGCATTTGCTTTTCTAAACCTTCTAACGTGCTTGCAACGTTTTCTAACGTCTTTTGAACCGATAACAACGTTCTGCATACATACACTACTAATACAGCGAAAGCAACCGCGATAATAGCCGCACTTACATATAAAAGAACTTGCATTTCATCACTTCCTTTATCTTTTTCTTACTTTCCCCTATTATACAATCATTTGCCGTTTCATTCTAATCCCTATATTCCATTAGAATTTTCATACTTATTCGTTAACTTTAACATAAATGATTCAACAAATTCCACTAAGTAGGTTACAATAGGAGAGGATACATAATTAGTAGGGAGGCTTTACATATGAAAGATCCACGCATTGAAAAGTTAGCATACAATTTAATTAACTACTCTATTCGCTTACAAAAAGGCGAAAAAGTATTAATTGAAAACTTCGGCTTACAAAAAGAACTTGTAACTGCACTTGTTAAAGAAGCATATGCAGCTGGTGGTTTCCCATTCGTTTCTTTAAAAGATCATCAAGTAGATCGCTCTTTATTAATGGGTGCTACTGAAGAACATTTCGAACAAATCGCTGCATATGAAGCAAGCGTAATGAAAGATATGGACGCTTATATCGGTCTTCGCTCTGGCGATAACATTAACGAACAAGCTGACGTTCCAAGTGAGCGAATGAAAGTTCACGGCCAAACAGTTGGTAAGAAAGTTCATAGAGACATCCGTGTTCCAAAAACGCGCTGGGTTGTTCTTCGCTATCCAAATGCTTCTATGGCACAGCTTGCTAAAATGAGCACAGAAGCTTTCGAAGACTTCTACTTCGAAGTTTGTAACTTAGACTACGGTAAAATGGATAAAGCGATGGATAGCCTTGTCGCATTAATGAATAAAACAGATAAAGTTCGCTTAACTGGTCCTGGAACTGATTTAACATTCTCTATTAAAGACATTCCAGCTATTAAATGCTCAGGTCATTTAAACATTCCAGACGGTGAAGTATACTCTGCACCAGTTCGTGATTCTGTTAACGGTACAGTTTCTTACAACACACCATCTCCTTACAACGGTTATACATTTGAAAATGTACAACTTAAATTTGAGAACGGTCAAATCGTTGAAGCAACTGCAAACGATTCAGAACGCATTAACAAAATCTTCGATACAGACGAAGGTGCACGCTACGTTGGTGAGTTCGCAATCGGCGTAAATCCATACATCTTACATCCAATGGGCGATATCCTATTCGATGAAAAAATCGATGGCAGCTTCCACTTCACACCTGGACAAGCCTACGAAGATGCATGGAACGGCAACAACTCAAACATTCACTGGGATTTAGTATGCATCCAACGCCCTGAATACGGCGGCGGCGAAATTTACTTCGATGACGTACTAATCCGTAAAGACGGACGATTCGTTGTATCTGAATTAGAAGCTTTAAACCCAGAGAACTTAAAATAATAATAAAAACGCTCGGGATTTCTCCGAGCGTTTTTTTATTAATACTTTAATAACTCTTTCGCCACATCTTCTGGCACTTTAAAACTCATTTTCTTATTTTTCATTCCAACTTCAACATAAGGTACATCTTTATATACTGTCAGCGTACCAATTTCATGTAACTCTTTTTTATCTTTACTCGAATCCAATAATTTCGGTGTATCCTCTTGATACATTTTAAATGTTTTCCCTTGCGGAGTATCTAAAGGAGCCGATTGCATTTCCCACTTATCCATTTTCATGACTTCAAACAGCTTTTCAATTTCTTTCTTATCGGTAATTACTTTTTTCTCACTTGAATCAGTAAGTGATTCAATTTCAACTTTTTGTGCCTTTTCTAAGTTCATATCTGCTTTTTCCTTCTTCGTACTACATCCTATTAAAAGAATAGATGCCGTTAATAAAAGCACAAACAACGTACAGATTCTTTTCATTTCTTACCCACCATTTCTATTTTCACATGTGGATTCTCTTTTTCTACAAGCGACAAAAACTGCTCCATATCTTGCGGCATCGCAACCATATGTACTTTGTATGCATTCGTCGTAATTTCAAGGTACTTCCCAACTTGACGAACAACTCTAATATCTTTTAATACAACATCATCATTTAAAATACCGTACTTTAATACACCATCTTCTACTTTATGCTTTTTAATAAATATTTCCCAAACGAGTGGTACATTTACAATGAAGCATAGCCCCATCCCAATCAGCGCTGAAATCCACTGCTCTTTATTTGTGAAAAGCATGACAATTGGATACACAAACATAAAAGCTAACGTGAGACTCACGAAAATTACTGCTGATTTACTTCTTTGAATTGGAAAGTCCATACCTACACCCCCTAACCAAATTATACCACTATTTCCATTTTAATTAATAAAAAAGGCCATTTGCAAATGACCTTTTTAAACAATCTGTCATAAAATTTCTTACTCACCTTGAATCTCTTTCCATTCTGAAGCTAATAAACTATATACAGCAATATCCTGAAAATGATCATATATCCATTCTTCATCTCTTAAAATACCATCTAATTTAAACCCTAAACGCTCTGGAATCGCGCGGCTTTTTGCATTTTCAACACCGCACCGAATTTCAACTTTATTCAGCTTTAAATTTTCAAATGCATAGTGAAGTACAGCCTTCACACTACGCGTCATAATACCTTTCCCACCAGCATCTTCCGCAAGATAATACCCAAGACTCGTCGCTTTCTTCCCCCAGCTCACTGGATGAATGCCTACCATCCCAACGAGCTTTCCTTTGTAGCGTATACCACTTTCAAAACCGTCGCCCTCTGCAAATTTCTTTAACCACATCGGGAAAATTTCATCATAAGCATCCGCAGATTTCGTCCCATCTACCCAAGGAAGCCATCTTCGTAAATGATTACGGTTTTGATCTAATAATTGATATAATTCCTCTTTATGATGTTTTTCTAATAATTGTAGTTCGATTTCGTCATCTACTCGGAGTGTGAACATGTTTTTAGTCCCCTTTTTAGTTTTCTTATTATTCTAACACTTATAGATGTAAAAGTTAAATATTAACACTTTCTTTTGATTTTCTTTGTATAAAACCAGAAGAATACAATACTCCCGTAATAACTAATATCATTCCTACAGATTGTGCAGATGTTATATTGACTCCTTCAATAAAAGAAATAAGCATTGTAACAACAGGCACTAGATTAAAAAATAAAGATGTCCTTGCTGCCCCAATTTGAGCAATTCCATTATTCCACCATAAGTAACCAAGCACACTCATTCCAATTGCCATAAAGAGAATCGCTCCCCATGCCAACAAAGGAATTTCTAAAACTGGTACTATACTTTTTTGTGTAAAAGATATGATAATAAAGGCAAGTGCACCAATAGTCATCGTATATGTCGTCGTTTGTATTGGATTACCAGTTTTAATAAACCTTCTGCCTAGCACGCCGTATAACGCCCAGCAAATATTCCCTAATAAAATATAAAAATCCCCTTTTGAAAATGATAAATGTTGTAGTATTGTAAACGAACCCTGTGTAAGTACAAAAACAACGCCAATTAGTGCAAGTAACATTCCAATACCTTGGCGCTTCACAATTTTCTCTCGTAAAATGACACTTGCTAACAGCGTCGTAACGAGAGGATTTGTCGCCATAATAAGTGCACCATTAACAGCTTCTGTATATTTCATTCCTAAAAAGAAAAAGAAGTTAAAGCCGAATACACCAACAATACCTAGCAAAAGGTAATAGGTCCTATTCTGCATCCATACTTCCAAATCAAAATCTTTTCGTATTTTTAACAAACATAACATCACAAATGCAGCAATCCCAAAACGCCATGCTGCTATATGAATTGCTTCGAAATACTGCACCGCATATTTCGAAGCATTAAATGTCCCACCAGTAAATATCGCAAAACCTAATAACTGCGTATATACTTTATTTTTCATTGCCGGCCTCCAAGTCTTTTTCTTCTAGAAAACCGTAATAAATTTCTAACTTCTCCTCCGTTAGCTGAACAACTTTTTGCAATTGTTCCTGCTGTTCTTTTAATCGCTCCAAGTGCGTTGTTAAAATGGAAATTCTCTTTTTTACTTTCGCTGGTACTTCCTCTTTCTTCTGCCTAATTTCATCTATAATGCACCCATCACTTGCAAACTCAGCCATCTCTTCTAATGACATCCCTGTTTGTTTTAATGAATATAAAAATTTTAATAAACGTACATCGCCTTCTGTATATTGACGAATACCGCTATTTCGCGTTGGTGGTGGTAATAAACCTAATTTCTCATAGTAGCGCAAAGTGTGAATGCCCATCCCTGTTAATTCTGCTACTTCACCGATTTTATACATGTTCTCTCCCCCTTGTTTATACATTTTCATCTTACAACCTAGAGTTAGCTCTAGGTCAATACATAAATAAAAGTTGAACACAACAAAAAAAAGACGCACAGCCAAGCTGTGCGTCTTTTCTATTACTTCTCTGCAACTTGAACTTCTTTTACGTAAGCTGCTTCGAATTTTTGGATGTCTCCTGCGCCCATGAAAATAAGAACGCCATTTTTATGTTTCTTTAACACATCTGTTGTTGTATCTGTAATTAGTTCTGCACCGTCAATACGCTTCTGCAGATCTTCGATTGTTAATTCACCTTTGTTTTCGCGCGCTGATCCAAAAATATCACATAAGTATACTTGGTCAGCTTTGCTTAGGCTTTCTGCGAACTCATCTAAGAACTTTTCTGTACGTGAGAATGTATGTGGCTGGAATACAGCGACAACTTCACGCTCTGGATGTTTTTGACGAGCTGCTTCAATCGTTGCGTTAATTTCTGTCGGATGGTGTGCATAGTCATCGATGATAACTTGCTCTCCCATTGGCTTTTCATTAAAGCGACGTTTTACGCCTTCAAAAGTTGTTAATTGATGTTTAACTGCTTCTACATCAACGTTTTCATAATGGCAAAGCGCGATTACTGCTAATGCATTTAATACGCTGTGATTGCCGTATCCAGTAATTTTGAACGTATCATAGTACGTATTACGAACGAATACATCGAATATTGTACCATCTGTTCTCTTTTGAATGTTACGTGCTTGGAAATCATTATCTTCTCCAAATCCATAGAAAATAACAGGTACTTTCGCTTGAATTTTTTGAAGTTCTTCATCATCACCACATGCAATAATACCTTTTTTCACTTGCAATGCCATCTCTTGGAATGCACTGAATACATCATTGATGTCTGAGAAATAATCTGGGTGATCGAAATCAATGTTTGTCATAATTGCATAGTCTGGATAGTAAGACAAGAAATGACGACGATACTCACAAGCTTCAAATACAAAATACTTACTATTTTCTACCCCATGCCCAGTTCCATCTCCAATAAGGTAAGATGTTGGGTGTGCACCTTGCATTACATGGGCTAACAAACCTGTAGTTGATGTTTTTCCATGTGCACCAGTTACAGCAACACTTGTGTACTGATTCATAAGGTCACCTAAAAAGTGATGGTAACGATGTACTGGGATATTTAATTCTTTTGCTGCTACGATTTCTTCATGCGTATCAGGAAACGCATTTCCTGCGATAATCACTTGTCCTTCTTTAATATTATTTTTATCAAAAGGAAGGATGGAAATACCACGCTTTTCCAATGCTGTTTGTGTAAAGAAACGCTTTTCATAATCAGACCCTTGAACAGTATGCTTCATGTCATGAAGAATTTGTGCTAATGAACTCATTCCTGTTCCTTTAATTCCTACAAAATGGTAAACTGTCATCTTAAAGAACCTCCAACATTTCGAACTAATACAACGGCCTATCTATAAGACAGTATATGAATCTTTTCTTATTTTGGTAATCATCATACATTTCTGATGAAGTGAAGTTCTCTTTTATCTTCACTTATCAGGATAAACACGTACGTACTTCTTTTATGTCCATAACAAACTTATTATAGCAAAAAACCAGCTGTTATACTATGATAACAGAAAAACTGATAGGGTCAATCACCTATCAGTTTTTCTCTATTTTACATATCTTCTCTTGTTTCCAATTGAACACGCTCTAAACGTGGATTTGGACGGTATTTACGACCAGCCTTAGCTTCTGGTTTTCCATTTAATTCTACGTTGTCACCAGTAAAGCCAATATTCATTTTTAATAAGCTACTTCCTACGCCGTATATATCGACAGGAACATTTTGAGCTTCAAATTCACGAATACGCTTCTCATCAAACCCACCAGTTACAACGATATCTACATGTTGGAACCCTTCCTCATCAAGAGCCTTACGAAGTGCAAATACAAGCGATGGGTTTACACCACGTGGATCGAAGGTTCCAAGTACTTCTGGATGACGAATGAAGTATTGATCAATCATTGTACGAGACGTATCGACACGTACACCTTTTAATGTTGATCCAAATTCACGTGCTACGCGAAGTGCATCTGTAATGACATCATTGTTATAATCAATTAGTACGACTAATTCATCTTCTGGGAATTTTTTATGATATGCTTTTGCCGCTTCAACAACATCACCATTAAACATTTGAATTAGTGCGTGAGGCATTGTCCCCATACCACTCTTGCCCCACCACTCATTCATTGCATGCGTCGCTTGTGCGCTCATACCTCCGATGTATGCCGCATAACCATCACCCGCTTGTTGCGTATAATGATCATCACGATCTCCCATGAAAATAACTGGTTTTTCTTTATCTACACTACGTGCAGCTTGGACAACGTTATATACGTTTGTCGCAACTGATGTACGACGAGCTAAAATCCCATCAATTACACCTTCTAAAAATCCGAAATTTTCATAAGGACCATGAATTGTTAAAACTGTTTCAAACGGACTAATATTATCGCCATCCTTTAAAGAATGAATTTCTAATTCCTCAGGATTTTTGGCAAATGTTTGTAGCAATGCGATTACTTCATCTGTTCCGCAAAGTACTGCATTCTCTTTTTGGAAAAACTGCATCGTTACAACACTTTTCGGGCGAAATTCTTCAATGATTTCTCTAGTTTTTAAAAAGTAAACGGCGGAGAACCAACCTTCTCCAACACGCTCATCAAATTTAAATGTTTTATTTGTTAGTCGATTTATTTCACCTTTTAATTTTAATTCAATTTCTTTCATGTCGCTTTACTCCCTACTTTACTATCCAACATTTTCTCTTAGTATACAGCAAAACCTGCTACTATACATTTGTTTCCTGCATAGCAGCAAATTCATCCTCAGAAATAAGAACATCTCTCGGCTTTGTTCCTCTTGCTTCAGAAATAATCCCTTGCGACTCCATCTCTTCAATGAGGCGGGCCGCGCGATTATAACCGATGCGGAATTTTCGCTGTACAGAAGATGTGGACGCTCCCCCTTGTTCTACAACAAATTGACATGCTTCAAAGAACAATTCATCTTCCGACTCAGCCTGTTCTGTTTTCGCTAATAAATCCTCTTGCTTAAATAAGTAATTCGGTTTCATTTGCTTTCTCACATGATCAACTGTCTTTTCAATCTCATCATCCGATACATATACGCCTTGTACACGAACTGGCTTAGATGTACCGTTCCCTAAGAATAACATATCACCACGGCCAAGTAATTTCTCCGCGCCCCCAATATCGATAATCGTACGCGAATCAACTTGAGATGATACTGTAAACGCAATACGCGTTGGAATATTTGATTTAATTAAACCTGTAATAACATCTACAGATGGACGCTGCGTCGCAACTAATAAATGAATACCACAAGCACGTGCTTTTTGCGCAATACGACAAATCGCTTCCTCAACATCACCAGGTGCTACCATCATTAAATCGGCTAACTCGTCAATGACAATAACGATATAAGGTAATGTCTCTCCCGGAATGTCTCGCTCACTTACAATTGTATTATAGCGAGTTAAATCACGAGCCCCTGCGTGCGCAAACAATTCATAACGGCGCTCCATTTCTTCAACTGCCCACTTTAATGCAGCTGTCGCTGCTTTTACATCCGTAATAACAGGCGCTACAAGATGCGGAACAGAATTGTATGGTGCAAGCTCAACCATCTTCGGATCGATTAACATTAACTTCACTTCATGTGGTTTCGCTTTATATAAAATACTCGTTAAAATTGCATTAATGCACACACTTTTACCAGAACCCGTTGCACCTGCAATAAGTCCGTGTGGCATTTTTCGAATATCCGTTACAATCGGATCGCCTGAAATATCAAGCCCAAGCGCAACTGTAAGTGGTGATTCACTCTTTGTAAATACAGGACTTCTTAAAATTTCACGAAGAAATACTGGCTTACTTTCTTTATTTGGAACTTCAATTCCAATCGCACTCTTCCCTGGAATCGGCGCTTCAATACGAATATCTTTCGCAGCTAAACTTAACTTAATATCATCACTTAAGTTTGTAATTTTATTTACTTTCACACCTGGATCTGGCTGTACTTCAAAACGAGTTACTGCCGGACCTTGCGATACATGAATAACATGTGCGCCAACGTGGAAATTATTAAACGTTGTATCTAATAATTCTTTCTGTTCTTCCAACCATTCCGTATTATCTAACGCTGCTTGCTGTGGAATTTCCAACAATGTTAATGGCGGAATAGCGTATGTCGGTGGTGTTTGCAGTACATTTCGCATATCGTTCTCTCTTTGATTTACAACATACGCCTTCTCTTGTACTTCCGTACTTGAAATTGGCTCTTGCACTTGCTCTACCACCACTTGCTGCATTGGTTTCTCTTCCACTTGTGGTTCTACTGCCACTTGTTGCACTGGGCGTTCTCCCACTTGTGGTTCTACTGCCACTTGTTGCATTGGTTTCTCTTCCACTTGTGATTCTACCACTACTTGCTGCATTGATTTCTCTTCCACTTGTGGTTCCACTGCCACTTGCTGCACTAGTGTTTCTTCCACTTGTGGTTCCACTGCCACTTGCTGCACTGGTGTTTCTTCCACTTGTGGTTCTACTGCCACTTGTTGCACTGGTGTTTCTTCTACTTGTTGTACAGGCTTATTCTCTACTCGTTCACTCATAGAAGATTGTATTGCATTCGCTCTAGCCGCATGTCTTTCCATTAATCGTGTTCTATCTTGTTTCAACATAACAACATTAAATGGTACGTGACGCTTTTTCTCACGTTTTGGTTCTTCTTTTTGTACAACTGGCTGCTCTTCTGCAATCGGTGCTTCTTCTACAATTTGTTGCTCTTCTATTACCGGTGTTTCCTCTACAAATCGTTGCTCTTCTACGAACGGTGTTTCCTCTACAACTCGTTGCTCTTCTACGAACGGCGTTTCCTCTACAACTTGTTGCTCTTCTGCAACCGGTGTTTCCTCTACAACTCGTTGCTCTTCTACGAACGGTGTTTCCTCTACAACTCGTTGCTCTTCTACGACCAGTGTTTCCTCTACAACTTGTTGCTCTTCTGCAATTAAAACATCCGCGAAGCTTTGAACATCTTTCTTCGTTTGTTCATCAGCCTCAGCAACATGTATGAACTCATTCTTTTGTTCAATTGCTTCATTTAACAATATTTCTTGCTGCGTTTCCTCAAGTGTTACAGATTCCGCTTCTGCAATTGCTTCTACTTCTTCTGATTCTTCTGCTTCTGCAATTACTTCCACTTCTTCTAGTTCTGCAATTACTTCTACTTCTTCTAACTCTTCTGCTTCTGCAATTACTTCCACTTCTTCTGGTTCCGCGATTACTTCTACTTCTTCTAACTCTTCTGCTTCTGCAATTACTTCCACTTCTTCTGCTTCTGTAATTACTTCTACTTCTTCTT